>CAYNDL010000010.1:0-26788 GCA_964396115.1 uncultured Candidatus Saccharibacteria bacterium | reverse complement strand
CGAACTCGTCTATTACACAAACGGACAGTTTGGGCGTGGAATTAACGCCTGCCTGAATCTCCCTGAGAATCGGTAATCCACTGCCGTACATATCCTCGACTAAGCAAATCCTTGAATCCGGATTCAAGGATTTTGCAAGCCTGGCGTGAAACACCGATTCTTTTTCGTGAGAAGCGCCCAAAACCAGCAGCCCCGGTTCGGATGTGCTGAAATGATCGACAACAAGGAAGCGTTCGTCGCATTTCAGTTCCTGCCGACCATACTTGGTTCGGCAAACCCCCGTAAAGCGCACGAAAATCTTTGCCTCTTCAGCAAGAAGCTTCAAGGCCGGCGATAACGCGTTCCAACCACCCAGGTCCCCGGCAACAGCCAAAATTCTTCGTTCCACGGTTTATACTCCTGTGAAAAGGGCGGGTTCGTCTTTCAAATATGGATAACGGAACGACATATCATAGTTTAATTTGCCCCCTGGGTCAAGATGCGACATACTTTTAATGAATGCATACCATCGCCATATCGGTTCCATCTGGTTCACATCACCGTGCTTTCTTGCAGCCCCTCCGGGAACTACTGATCAATAAATACACGTGGCACTTCGTGGTAATTAGTCCTGGAGCCCCCTGGGCAGATGAATTGTTTCCTGCTACGGACTATCCGCGACACCGCTTCTCTTTTGAGAATATTGAGTCAGATAAGTGGGATTCCCCGGAAACGAGAAGAAACTTAAGAGCTGTTTTTGAGAAATACAAGCCAGCAATTGTTTTAACAACTACGACAGGCCGTGACGTAGTAGACAGGCCCATTCTTGCGGTAGCCAGAGAACAAAAAATTAAAACCTGCACTTTCATAGAATCATGGGATAACATCTGGAAAATGGCTCGTTTGCGCCGGGAGCAAGTTATTCCCGACCACATCATCGTTTGGAACCAAATAATGAAGGACCACTTATTGAAAGAGTTTCCTGAAATAAACGCCGACTCTGTATCAGTAACTGGCGCTCCTCGCCTCGATTACTTTCAACATAAGGACAATATTCCCTCACGAGAGGAATTATTTGAATATCTAGGCTTGGACCCGAGAAAGAAATTGCTGCATTTGGCAACGGTTGAACTGTACGACATGTCTAACGTCGCGGAGCAAGTCGGAAAAGCAAAACAAGAAGGGGCGCTTCCAAAGGATTTACAGCTTTACGCTTCAATGCACCCCGGCAGTGGTAAACCAAATATGCACCAGCATTGGGCTGACAAATATGGCTACTTCCTGCGTTATTCCTTTGGCAGGCGCAATGACGCACCGCATAAAGATTTCAATTTCAATCCCACAATGAGAGAGATGTATTTGCTGGTGGCCTTATGGAAATACACAGATGTAATGATTAACTTTTCATCTACTGCCGCCCTGGAATCGATGTTGGGAGATTGCCCGACGATCTGCGTGTTATATGGAAAAAAAATGGATTGGTGGACCTGGCATCGCTCGATGGTAGTTAAAGACTTTAAAGAACATTATCGGGATTTGGCCGCGCCTGGTGGCGTTAAGGTAGTCCGGAAAAGAGAAGAACTCATTCCCGCAATAAATGATTACCTCGAACATCCAGAAAAAGATCGAGCAAAACGCGTCGAAAGCTGCCGAGCGATCATCACCACCCTCAATGGCGATGCGAGCAAAAAAACATTTGAGATCATTCAAAATTTAGTTAAATAATTATGATTTACGGAAATATAAAAGATCCTCGTGCTTTTCGCGAATTGCAAGGTCAACCCTGGGAAAAGGCTTTTTCCTGGATTGATATTTTCAAACTGGAAAAACCTGATGGAAAATTCGAGATTGCAAAAGAAATGTTTGCCAATGTTTTTACGACGGAGACAACTGACCGACTCGAAGGAAAATACGAATTACATAAAAGCCACATCGACATCCATTACTGCCTGACAGGTGGCGAACTAATAGAAAGTGCGACCATCAAACTGGAATTAGCTAAGCAGTATGACCCGCAAGAGGATGCCGAACTGTACAACCCCCCCGAGCAAAAAGGTAACCAGATAATAATGAAGCCGGGTGACTTCGCCGTCTTTTTTCCAAATGAACTTCACCTGCCAAAGATCTTTGATGGAACAAATAAGACTGTCCGGAAGTTAGTAATCAAAATCAAGAAGTAACCTACAAAAACATAACACTTAAAAAACTGCGACTTTCTCACCGCAGTTTTTTTTCGAAGTGTTATTTGGCCTTCTTGGCTCTTCGCTCCTTCATTAGTTGTTTATACACACCTTCCGCATGACGCAGATCCTCGGGACCATCGACATCGGTGCTCGTCCTAGGGTCTAAAACATATCCATGGATATTGGTGCCCCAGATATTCTCGTTTTCCAAGCTTTCCGGACGTAACACAAACTTTCGGCGGGTGACATCCACTTGTCCGTCCTGCCAAAAAACTGGAAACATTTCCTGTATCCTTTGTCTCGGCTGGTCAGGTCCATGTTTTTTTCTATAGTCATTATCCATCATGCCGTGCATTTGTCCCGCCTCACCTATTTCTAGTTTTGCATTATCCTCAAACTGCCACATCTTATAAGGATGGATGGGGGCAGGAATAACACTTTTTATTCCGTCGGCACCGCTCTTCTCCATATACGAAATCATCTTGTTTATATCTTCCGGAAAACGAATAGGGCTCGTTGGACGCAAATTAACTATCAACTCCGGAGTCCAGCCAAATTGCTTCTCCATCCATGTAATCGCATGGTGGTAAAAACCAGCATCACCACTGGTGGGTTTGGAGAGTGAAGCAGGCCGTGGAGCAACAACAGCACCATAGCGCTTTGCTTCAGCGGCAACTTTTTTGTCTTCAGTTGAAACAACTACGGCATCAACCTTTTCTGACGCGAAAGCCACTTCAATGGCCCAAGCCAGTAAACTTTTTTTGCCTACTTTTTGTAGGTTCTTATATTTAATACTTTGCTTACCTGCCCTTGCCGGGATTAATGCAACAACATTAACCGGTTCCCTTTTCGGATTTTTCATTTTCTTATTCATAAAACAATTTGTAGCACGAAAACCCTTTTGCATGAAGGATTGCCTATTCCGAGACCTGTAGTATCCTAAAAGGCATTAAAAGTAACCTATAAATATGTCTTTAACTAAGAGGAAACTTGGACGTACAGCATTTGAAGTAAGTCCACTCGGGTTGGGTACTGTGGAAATC
The DNA here is from genome assembly GCA_964396115.1 of uncultured Candidatus Saccharibacteria bacterium. Classification (GTDB taxonomy): domain Bacteria; phylum Patescibacteriota; class Andersenbacteria; order UBA10190; family CAIZMI01; genus CAYNDL01. The sequence goes on along the minus strand of CAYNDL010000010.1, from coordinate 23,583 downwards.
GGATTACCCTACGGCATCGGAAAAACAGACGTACCCGATGAAGCAATTGCGGAGCGTGTGCTCAAAACCGCTATTGATTCCGGGATAAATTTCATTGATACAGGGTTTAGTTACGGTCTGGCAGAAGAAAGGATTGGCAAATTCGGCATCAGCAAAATTCCCGGCGTAGTAGTGGCAACGAAATGCGCCAAAATACTTGAGGAAGGCGGCGACCCACGCGGCGATGAATTGGAAAAACTTATCAGAGAACAAATTGAAGAAAGCTTGAGACGATTAAAAGTGGAAACCATCCAATTGATTCAATTGCATGGCGGCAGCAAAGAGCAGATCGAACGTGGCGAATTAATTGATGTAATGCAAAAACTTAAGGATGAGGGCAAGGTTCAACATGTTGGCATCTCAGTAAGAGGAACGGAGTCACCTTTGGCGGCAATTGCCTCCGATTTCTTTGACACTATTCAGGTTGCCCACAGTATCTTAGACCAACGTATGGCCGCAGAAGTTTTGCCGAAGGCACTTAATAACAATGTTGCAATCATCAATCGTTCTGTTTTCCTAAAAGGAAGCCTGACACCGGCAAGAGAAAAACTTCCGGAGCAGCTTTCAGTCCTTAAAGGCAATGCGGACAAGGCTGCAATTATTGCGGAGAAACTTGGTGTTTCTCTCCCCTGTCTTGCCCTGAGGTTTGTTATTAGTAACCCGGCTATCACTGTTGCGCTCGTTGGCGCATCCAAACCTGAAAGAATACAAGACGCGGTTGAAGCGTACGAGATGGGACCACTGACAGAAGAAGTGCTTGAGGAACTACGCTCTCTTGCGGTACAGGATGTAACCCAGATTGATCCGGCAAAGTGGCCGAAGGTTTAACGAATATCAACAAGGTAAATAAATGGCCCGGATCATCCGGGCCATTTATTTATTCGAAGTCTAAACTAGCCTCTTACCAAGCAGTGAACCCATGATCAGCAACAAGATTGTGTCCAGTAACTGCCGAGGACGCGTCGGACGCGAGGAAGACCAACAATGGACCAACTTCAGCTGTGTCCAACATTTTTCCATTCGGCACCTTAGCGCCGTACTTCTTTAAAAATTCCTCGGGATGATTTTTAAACACTCCCCCTAAGGTTATTGTATTTGCCCTGATTCCGTGCTTTGCGTAACTTGTGGCAAGCCACCTTGTTAACATAACAACGCCGCCCTTAGTGATCGAATAATCTACAGGCTTTTGCGTTCCTTCGGGGTATATCCCCTGGTCAGGACCAACCAACCCATAAAGAGAAGAAATATTGATAATGTGACCCTTGCCCTTCTTTAACATCCTTTGTACAGCGGCTTGGGCGACGAGCGTACAACCGAGCAAATTTACCTCAATACTCTTTTTCATTAACTCTTCGGGATAATTTTCAAACAATTTTTCGTTCTTCTGAGCATTAGCATCGAATTTGGGGTCGATTCCAGCATTATTCACTACCACGTCTACATGCCCATACTTCCCAACAACTTCGTCAAAAATTTTATTAATTGAATCCTTACTAGTTACGTCCATTTGGTACCCAACAACCTCCGCACCAGTTTCACTTGAAAGTTCTTCAGCTGCTTTTTTGGTTATTTCCTCGTTCACGTCAGCCAAAACCGCTTTTCCCCCTGCCTCCGCCACAGAACGGGCAAAATTCTTTCCCAAAAATCCGGCACCCCCCGTAATCAACACTACTATGCCAGTCAGATCAAAAACATTTTTTGTACTCATAATAGATGCTTAAAAATAAATTATTTTTTTCTGGCGACAATCACCATGCCGGTCGAAGCAATCCAGGGCGAAACAATATTAAAACAATGCTTCAAAATTATTCCCGGCAAGTTCAATTGATAAGAAGTTTTTCCCCTTAAAAATGGATAGTCGACATAAAGACCAAAATGTCTATTGCTTTCGGGAAGTTCGTGTGTTTGAACTTTCACAATTTCGAAACCAGATTGCTCGAGTTGCTTCACAATATCACTCTTTGTAAACAGGTAATTTGCGAACGATGGCTTTCTTCCTAATCCTCGTTTGATTACCTTCTCAAACGACTTTAGGGGTAAATAGAGCGCTCTACGGAGAAAGTTGGCCAATGGTACTTCTGTGAACAAGTATCCACCTTTCTTCAAAATTCTATTCGCCTCCATTATTGCGGCATCAACTTTATTTTCCGCATATTCCAGTGAACCGATAGAAATAATGCCATCGAAATGGTCGTCCTCGTAAGGAATTTTTGTAATCGGCGCGACCTTTACTCTTATCTCTGGATCATAATCCGTTAGCGCCCGCAATATACGGGGGGATTCATCGATCCCTTCTACATCATATCCCAGTTCTTTGAGAAAAATTATCCACCCACCTATTCCGCATCCCGCATCGAGATATCGTCCTTCCTTTTTTAGAATTTGCTCTAATAGTGGCCAAAAATCTTGTTTCTTGAATTCTTCACTGCTTTTTCCTGCCGCGTGTTCTTGAGCATAACGGTCATCCCAGTATTTCCGAGAATCAAAGCCAGCAGGATAAAACTTATATAAGGAAAACATAAGTTTATTATTTCATATTGTCCTTAAGGTGCATAAGGGCCTGAAAAAAACCTCGGCCACCATGCAAATGTCCTTGCCATATTTCAGGCACCATCGTGTATTCGTATCCCTTCATTGGAGCAAGAGTTTTTGACCAATTAATTGTCCCTTTTCCAATTTGTAAACCTTCTTCACCATAACCGGCACCATCGGAGATATGCATGTGCCTGATGTAAGGACGCAATTTCTTTATTTCTTCAACGATGTTTTTCTTATGCATATTGCAGGCCAATTCAGAATGGGACGTATCGAAACACATATGTAAGCCTGTTTCATCAAGAATCTGACCTATCTCATCCGCAAACATAAATATATTGGTGACCCATTCACCCCCAAATATCCAGTTTCTCGCTGGTAAGTTCTCCGGCAATATCTCGACACCGTCCGTCTTTAGCTTCCCAATCATGTCGATCAGGATACGAATTAATTCTCCCGGATCATGGTAAGGAGCCAGGGTTACACCGCCTGGATGGAAAACAAATTTTGGAACCCCTGAAAATGATTCTGAAAGCTTCTTTGTTACATCTAAACTCTTCTGTAAGTTCTTTAACGCCAATTCCCTGTCGTTCTTGTCGACAGACACCAAGTTTAAATAACGTCGATGCATGTACTCGGGAGCATGTACGACCAACTCCTGTTTGAATTTTCCTTTTGGTAGCTCCTCCTCCAGGTCTTTGTCACTGAGGTGAAATTCAAAAAGTTTCGGATCAAATTTCAGGTACTCCTCAAAATCATGGAATCGAACCACTATCCCCCATTTCCAGGGGATATCCGTTCCATTGAAATCCTTCAAGGTCGTGTCACCAATAATGTCATCTTTCGTTAAGTGCTCTCCGGCAAAAATATCGCGCTGGGCTGTTATCCCGACAACTTCTTTCATTTTTTGAGGAGAAAGGCCTTTAGCAGGACTTTTTATCGCTAACATGTCACGGGTAATCTTTGTTCCATCCGCGATAAATTTTGCGGCAACAATACTCTTGCCTAATATCTCACGGTTCATCATTTCGCCCTGCGTTAGCCTTCGTTCTGGTTTCCCGGCAGCCATTTCAATCTCTCGAATTCCCTGCACCATTTGCTTGAATTCATCAGGCAACAAACTAGCCTTGTGGTCAGTTCCCTCCAGGGTTTTGTCAGTTGTAATATGGCGTTCGATTATGCACGCCCCCATTGCAACAGCACCTATGGATACCGAAATCCCTCGTTCATGCCCCGAGTATCCAACAGGCACATTATACTTCCGCAATTGCTCCATAAACCGCAGGTTGATTTCGTCAAAGGGAGCTGGGTACGTACTGTTGCAATGGAGCAGCGCAAAACTAACTTTGTTCTCTTCCATGAGCCGAACAGCACTTTCAATTTCCTCTACAGTACTCATTCCCGTCGACAAGATCATTGGTTTGTTAAATGATGCTACATGCTCCAAGAGTTCGTCGTTAGTCAAATCAGGAGAACCAATCTTATAGACTGGGATGTCAAATAACTCCTCAAGGTGGTCTGCGCTTTTCTTATCCCAAGGATTTACTAAAAACATTATACCCCTCTTTTTTGCGTATTGTTCCAACTCTACGAACTGCTGATTTGTAAACTCGAACTCTTTCAAAAGAGGAATCATAAACTGGTATTTTTGTTCCGATTCGTTAGGGTTATCGAGTACTTTTTGTTGGTAGATTTCACCTAGGTCCCTTTTCTGAAATTTTACCGCATCCGCACCTGCTTCATGTGCGGCATCAATCAGTTGTTTCGCCCGTTCCATACTGCCGTTATGATTTACACCTGCTTCAGCGATAATAAATGCGGGGAAACCAGGCCCCACCTTCCTCCCTCGGATATCTAGTATTTTAACTGACATAAGCGGATATATTATAATTTTTTATATTGTGTGTCCAGGTGTTGCTTCCAGCAGCACTTTCTCGTAAACATCGACTGTTTTCTCTGTAATACTTTCCCAGGAAAAACTTTTAGAACGCTCAATCCCCTTCTCTCGACAATGACCCGCCTCTTGTTTGTTAGTCAGGATTAATTTTATCGCACTCGCAAAACCGTTAACATCGTTTGGTTCATAAGTCATTCCTGCATTACCCACAACCTCAGGCAAACTTGTTGCATTCGATGTAATAACCGGACAGCCGCAAGACATCGCTTCGAGCGGTGGAATACCAAAACCTTCATAAGTTGACGGGAAAACAAAAACATCCGCAATCGAGTATAAGAATTGCAGATCCTCATCACTAATATTCCCAATAAACCTCACACTGTCTCTCACTTTGAGTTCGTCCAATTTTTTCGTAAGTGCTTCCCTGCCCGACTGCAAACCTGGATCACCAACCTTAACCCAAAAAGCTTCTGGGATCGCTTTCTTAACTTGGGCAAAAGCTTCAGCTAATACGAGAAGATTCTTTCTAGGGTGGTCAGAACCAACGTATAAGACAATTTTTGCGTTTTTAGGGAAATTATTCTGGGAAAGAAACTCGAAATATCGAACAGACTCGCGAACTCCCCGAAGTGGAGAAAATTGTTTGCTTACTCCCAAGGGAATAACGGAAATTTTTTCGTCGGCGACCTGATAATTTTCTTGAACCATTTTTTTTGTATAGTCGGATATACAAATTACGTGGTTTGCGTTAGGAATGCCCTTGTACAAAAACTTTGCGACAGGCCGGCCCAATTTTTCTTGCGGAGCCAAGAGTTCTATCAAGTCGTAGACCGTTATAACATTTGGCTTACGGGTAATGAAAGAAAGTGTCTGGTTTGTAAGGTGCCATAAGTCATAACCACGGCTAGGAAGAAATTTCGCAAAACGCCACCACTTCAGTGGCTTGATGTTCAGGGGGCCAGGCAAAACGGGTAAAGAGTTTATTTCTGTCCCGTTCTTGAGCATTTTATTCTTTGACACATCCATATAAAAAATATCGGTCGAAAACCAGTCATACGGAAGATTATTGTAGATTTCTCGTGCCGGCTTACCCATCCCTCCCTGAGGAGGGGCGTTAGTTATATAGGCAATTTTCCTCATTAATTAAGTATACGAATTAATTCACGTATAAGAAAACGGGCAACTTAGTTGCCCGTAGAATGATCCCATCCGCCCGCGCCGTCTTGTTTAGGGGCGTTGCGTCAAAAGCTTGTCCTGCTGACGGTTGACTTCTTCGGCGTCCCGCATGATAGCCAGGGCTCGACGCCCGACGTGTTCCGGATACCAGTGGCCGCATGCCCCAGGACGAAGTTCGTTTTCCCGGAACCACCGAATGCCCGCATGATCCCGGTCGTGATAGAGGCCGCGATCCCCGTTGTAGTAGCCCAGGAGACAAAGGTTTAGCGTATCGCAGGCCGAACCCTCGGGTGTGTCTTCAGCGGGGGTCCGATACAACCCCAGAGGACCAATGATGTTGATGCCGAGAGCCGACTGCGTATCGGCGTCCAGCTTGTACCGCAACACGAACTCGTCGATACCTAGGCCTTCCGGATCAAGCCCGCATTCCCGCGCAGCCCGCCAGAGGATGAACTGGTTGACCGGGCGGAAAGCGTGAAGAGCGCCGCCCATGATCCAGTAGGTGTTGCCGAAGGGGGCTTTCGCCCGCTTGACCATCGGAACGGTCAGGGCACCGTCGATGTGCTGCACCAACACAATGTCAACGCAAGCCGAGGTCAGCCCTAAGCGGTACCCGTTGTAAGTGGTTTGACCCACCCCAGGAGTAACACATGAGGGAACGGCAAAATCGTGGTAAAGAGCCGGCTGGAACGGCCGCGGTTTCACACGCAGACAGTCAGAGGCAGCGGCCACCAAGGCATTGTCGGGCACTTCCATGAACATGGTCTCTAAATACATCAGCAAACCCTCTCAGGTTTAGGAAAAGGACAGCAAAAAACAGAAGTATAATTATACTCCTTTTTAGGGTTTTTGTCAATAATAAAAAGCCGGGTACTACGTCCCGGCCACGACCACTGGAGTTTGTGTCTCAGTGATCAACCCCTCAGCTCCGAAGAGCTGCTTGCAGTGATGCCACTCGATAGCATCAAAGATTCGGATGGCGTCCTCCCTGCTCCGCGCGAAGAAGCAACTGTAACCCGAACAGACATCGACACCACTGGTGTTGTCCTTCAAATGAACCGTGTAGCAACGAGCTAGCACGAGCCCATTCTGGGGACGAAGGTGTCCATGGCAAGGACCATCACGGAAAGCGTTGCCGCCTTTTTGAACCAGTGCGGTGGCTTTGGCGATCGCCTCATCATCACCACGAGCCTCCAGATTCTCGACTCTGGCAACTGCAGCACCGGAAAAGGGTAACAACGTGACTTCGTAAATCCGTTCATTATCCATATTTCCACCATGTTTCTTGGGAATTGCGATCATCTGTAACCCCCTGTGTACGAGCACAAAGAACAATGAAGACCCCACATTACATCATCCGTCATAGCTTGTCGAGATAATTGCAAGCATGTACCTTAATAAGCAAAACGCTCTCTGAAAAGAGCATTTCTAAAAAGATTACATAATCAATAATGAAACTACTTATTACCGGGGGATGCGGTTTTATCGGTACGAATTTTGCTGAATACTTTTCCAAGAAAGGATGGTCAGTTTCGGTTCTTGATAATCTGTCTCGCCGTGGCACCGAGGAAAACTTAAAGTGGTTACAGGAAAACCATCCTCAAATCAGGTTTGTAAAGGCGGACGTCCGTAAAGATAACGATATTCTTGAAGAAGAAGTAAAGGGGCATGACGCCATTTTTCACCTGGCTGCACAGGTAGCCGTTACAACATCTGTAATCAATCCTCGCGAAGATTTTGAGATAAATGCAGTCGGAACCTTTAATCTTTTGGAGGCAATCAGAAAGTCTGGGACAAACCCCGCCTTGATATACGCCTCCACAAACAAGGTGTACGGGGGCATGGAAGACATAAAAATTACACAGGAAAATGGGCGTTATAAATATGAAGAGTTGCCATATGGGATTCCCGAGAACAGACTCCTCGACTTCCACTCCCCTTACGGGTGCTCAAAAGGAACAGCCGACCAATACGTTCGCGATTACGCCCGCATTTACGGAATGAGAACTGTGGTGTTCCGCCAGTCATGTATTTATGGCCCAAGACAGTATGGAGTCGAAGACCAGGGATGGGTTGCCTGGTTTACAATTGCGGCCTTACTCGAAAAGTCAATTACAATCTACGGCGACGGCATGCAAGTGCGCGACGTGTTGTACATAGAGGATCTTGCTCATGCCTACGAATCAGCTATCGAAAAAATCGACCAGGTTAAGGGACAGGTCTTTAATATCGGTGGCGGTGCAGATAAAGTAATGGCGATTAAGGAAGTATTTCCGTTATTAGAAGAGTTTTTGCAGCGGAAAATTCCGTTACAAACCAGTGAATGGCGTCCTGGCGATCAACCCGTTTACATCAGCAATATTTCAAAAGCAAAAAAAGTTTTAAATTGGGAACCCAAAATATCCCCAGAGGAAGGCGTGACTAAACTGTTCTCCTGGTGCCAAGCAAACATGGAAGTCTTCAAAAGGTTAGGATTCTAGTTTATGAAACGAGGCGCGGTATCGTTGGTCTTCGATGACGGGTACGCCAGCGTCAGAGAAATAGCAATACCTTTACTGAAAAAATATGGTATCAAGGCCACATTTGGAGTGGCGGTTGAGCAAGAAAAAATTTATTTTTCAGAGAAAATCCCAGTCGCAACTCTTTCTGAATGGAAAGAAACTTGCTTAAGTGAAGGACATGAACTTGCTGCCCACGGTGTAACACACTCCCCTCTTGCTAAGCTGCCAAAGGATGCGCTGGAAAAAGAAATTATTGATAGCCGGGCGGCAACTGGAGCAAAAACAATAATATACCCAGGCGGATCTTACAGTAAGGCAGTTGAAGAAATATCGGCTAAACATTTTCTCGCCGGCAGGACGACGGTGTGGGGCATGGAGAACTTGCCCCCAACTAATCCGCTTGCTCTTAAGACTATTAATGCTACAAAGAAAAACTTTTCCGTATGGAAATGGAACATTTACGCATCAACCGCCTGCTTAAATAACAAATGGCTAATTGAGACATACCACCGTGTTTCAGAAAACCCCAACGACTTCTATGCGGTAAGCGCTTCACAATTAGAACAACACCTGCGGTTCCTGAAAAAATTACCGATGAAAATAAGTACTATTGGAGATATAATTTAATAGTTATGGGCATATCAGTAATTTGTATCGCAAAAAACGAGGAGGCACACATCGAGAAAGCAATCAGAAGCGCTAAAAAAATTGCCGACGAAGTAGTTGTTGTTGATAGCGGCAGCACGGATAAAACAAAGGAGATCGCAAAAAAATATACGGATAAAGTATTTGATAAAGAATGGGAGGGATATGGCAAGCAAAAGAATTTTGCAATACAACAATGCACCCACCAATGGATAATACAAATTGATGCCGACGAAGAAATACCGGATTTATTAGCCGAAGAAATAAGATCAGAACTAGCAGATCCTAAATATAGTTACTATTGGTTCAAAATTGTAACCGTTTTTCTGGGAAAACCACTGTGGCACCTTGCAGGCAATAACCTTCGTTTATTCAATAAGACCTATGGAAAATGGGATGACAAGGAAGTGCATGAACAAGTGGTGCGCATTTCTGACGGAACCTCAATAAAACTTGGAGATTCTGATTCCGGCCGCCTTAAAAATTTTCTTTTGCACCATAGTCACTATCAAACGATTGCCGCTTACTTAGAGCGTCAGGAAAAATACTCATCAGCAGACGCACTCGAGATGTTGAAAACCGGGCATGATCGCAGCGGAAAACAAATTGAGCGCATAAACACGATCAATACTCTGCCCTTTCTTTTCCATCGCGCCATCAAACAATTTATCCGAAAGTTCTTTTGGCAAAAAGGAATTCTCGACGGCTGCCAAGGTTGGCTGTGGTGTTTCTTTAGCGCGCAATACGAATACAAAATGTGTCGTAAGTATTTGCGTTTAATCAAAAACCAATGAAAATAGTTCACACACTGCTTCGTTATCCACCGTCTACTGGTGGCGTAGAAGATTACACTCAGGCTATTGTCGAACGTTTAATAAGGAATGGCGAGGACGTCCGGGTTGAGACAACAAACCTCAAGACGCACCATCCCCCAACAATCTTGGATCCGCTTCCCGAAGACCCACCTTACGTGCACCGCCATGAAGCGAAAACTTTTGATTCCGTCGGTTATCCTATCCCAGTTAATCTGAAAGATGAGTTGGACACAATGGATTTTGACATCATTCATGGGCACGCTTTTTGGTACGCACCCGCGGATATTGCTGCGCGGGTAGCCAAGAACAAGCATGTACCTTTTGTACTGAATACTTATTACTACAACACCGATAACCGTCGTTCGATGAAATGGCAGCTTTACCGGATCCTTTACGGAAGAGCTACAGTGGCTGCAGCGGATGCCGTTATAGTGATTTCACCTTACGAAAAAGAAATGTTGGAAAAAGATGGGTTCATGCTCCAGCGTGTTGAACTAATTCCACCGGGCATTGAAACCGCAGCATTTGAAAAGCAGTATACCAATCCATTTCCGGGATGGAATATAAAAGAAAAACAGATTTTGCTGTTTGCCGGCAGAATTGCCCAAGCCAAAGGTGTTGATTTGCTCATTGACGCTTTTGCTCACGTTAAACGCCAGAAAAAAGATATTCGATTGGTACTAATAGGAGAAGATTTTGGGTTCAAAGCGCAATGCCAGAAAAAAGCACAGCAACTTGGGATAGAAAATTCAATAACATGGACAGGCAAAGTGAAAAGAGAGGAGCTAATCGGCGCTTACCAACATGCGACAGCATTTGTTTTTCCTAGTCGTTTTGAAGCATTCGGCATCGTTCTTCTTGAAGCAGGCGCTGCCGGTTGTCCAATTTTGGCAACAGATGGAAGCGCAATACCATTTATCGTAAAACACGAAAAAACAGGCCTGCTTTTCCAACAAGAAAACGCCGAGGACATGGCCGCCAAAATTATTTCCCTGTTGAATAACCCCTCTCTGGCAAACAGCTTAAAGAACACGGCACGTAATCGTGCGCATACAGAATTCTCTTGGGACCACAGTATTTCAAAATTAACAAAACTATATCAGGACCTTGTTAAGAACAATGGTTGATTTTGAAAGTTTTGAAAAACCAAAAGTCTTGGTAGTTGCAATGTCAGGCATCGGTAATTTATTAATGCAAACACCAACAATAAGAAGACTAAAAGAAGCCAACCCAAGTAGTGAAATTTCCGTATTAGTTGCACCGCGTGGCACAAAGGAAGTGCTTAGTTGTAACCCAAACGTAAAAAATATTTATTTGGGAACACCTAAGCCAAAGTTGGGTGAATGGTTGAATATTATAAAAACAGTCCGAAAAGAGCGCTTCGATTTTGGCCTCGTCACATATCCTGGACAACTTATAACGAGCAGTTCAATTTTATTTTTTGGAAAAACCAGACAACGTATCGGCCACACATATTCCTACTTATTTCTAAAAGACACTTCCCTTTTTTTGAATGAAAGCGTTGCCGCGAAAAAATCCCTCCATGATGTTGAACAGAACTTGCTTTTACTGGAAGCGGTCGGAATAGAAACGAGGTTGCAATCTGTAAAATATGATTTTCCCCTTAGTTCAAACGACCGAAAATTGGGCCTTGAGTTCCTCGAAAAAAATAAATTGGAGGGAAAAAAAATAATTGGCATACACCCGGGCACAAATGCCGACCTTCAGTACAAACGCTGGCCATTGAAAAGATGGGCAAAACTCTGCGAAATGTTATCGGAACATTACCAAGCGACAATACTAATCTTTGGAGGCGAGAACGAACACGAGCTAAAAAGTTCTGTGCAAAAAAATATACACAAACCCGCCATCGTGGTTTCTGCAACATTACCTGTCACGGCAGCCATAATCTCACAATGCAGAATTTTTATTAGCAACGACTCAGGATTGATGCATGTTGCTGTATCACAAGACGTCCCCACCTATGGGATTTTCGGTCCAACCGATGAGACACGTACTGCTCCTTGGGGACCATACGGGCACGTTATCAGGGCCGAAGGCACAACACCAAGCTACGACGTCAACAGACTAAAAGAAATAAAGTTGCAGAAAAAAGCCGACCCAACACTGTTGGCCGTAAAGGAAGATTTCGTTTTTCAAAGAATAATTCTGGAACAACACTAATCAGGAAGCCGCAGCGCTTCTTCAAAAAGAGCCTTTTCGTACCCCTCCATCTCTTCTTCTGCTATATCCTCAAGAGCATCAAAAATTTCACCGCTGTGCACTTGAGATACCGTCCCACGGAATATTCTGGGTGCAGCCTGCACCACAAGTTCATTCAAAGACGATGTACGACTCTGCTTAATTTGTTTCTGGGGTGCGCAGTGGACTCCGACAAGCAACCCTGCACCGACCGGCAATATAGAGGAAGAAATTGACGCATCTTCATTAATCAGTCGGATAAAATCTGCAAGTTCTTCCTCGTGCGACATGACATTATCCGCAATAATCAATGAATTATCTGCGAGCTTATCTTTTACCCTTTCAAAATATCCCACGTATTCTTGTTTTGTCCCATCAATAAAGATGAGGTCAAATGGGCCGGGTAACTGTTTCAGCACCTTATAAGCACTTCCGGGGTAAACTGTAACAACATCCTGTAGCCCCGCAGCACAGATGTTTCTTTTGGCAGCTTCCACCATGACGCCGTTTCTTTCTATCGTAATTACGGTGCCGCCAAAGTCACGCACTGCTGCACCTAATGTGATAGCTGTATAACCATTGGCGGTTCCAATCTCAACAATCGATTTTGCCCTCCTTATCTTTGCAAATACCCCCAAAAGTTCAGCGGCGGGACGGGTCAGGTTATAATACAGACCTCTTGTCTGATCCAAATTATCCAACACTTCTCTCACGCGTGAAGATACTTGCATAGGCCTCTAGCTTAAATAAAACCTGATGCAAAGGCAAACTTTGCCTACCGAAGAATTTAGTTATTAAACCTTTAATTTAATTCACTGGTAATTCCTCTTCGAGCTTGATTTCTCCTGTTTCAAGGACACCTTCAACCTCTGCAGCACCGAGGTTCTCCACTTTTCCCTTCAATCGACCAAAAGTCTTGACGGCATCCTCATGACGATGAAGCGCTTGCTCAAGATGAGAACCAACCTTAAGAAATTCAGAATCAACCTTGTTGAAGTCTTTTTGGATTTTTCCAAGAAGCTCTAAGATGTGTCTCGTTTGTTTTTCTATCCTCATTCCACGCAGTCCTGCCAAGATCGTGTAGAGATAAGGGACCAAGGAACTTGGGGAGACAGGATAGACTTTGAGTGAGGTAATCGCATTCCAAAGTTCGGGATTACGCGCGATTTCATAATAAACACCTTCAGAAGGTATATACATGAAAGCGAACGACAAGGTGTTATCGGAAGCTGAAATATACTTTGAAGAAATATCCCGAGCGTGTTTTTTTACGTCGCTGGCAAAGTTTCTCAACGCACTTTGTCTTTCTGTTTCATCTTCGGCCCGCACCAAAGGCTCATATCCCGCTAAAGGAAACTTGGCATCTACAGCCACAACGTATCCGTCCTGAAGTTTGATCACAGCATCAGCCCGTTCGCCGCTTCTGAGTGTATACTGCAACGCATAACGATCAGTGGGTAATATATCGCGCAATAAGGTTTCCAAGAGAAGCTCACCGAAACCGCCCCGGGCAGAGGGCGATGACAACATCTTTTGAAAATCCAAGATATCAGTGTTAGTTCGGATTATTGCTTGGTAAGCTTCACGCAGATGCCCAAAGTGTTGCGAAAGTTCTCGCGCTGTTCTTTCGGTGGCAGTCACCCTCTCGTTAAGAAATTGCTTGGATGTGTCCAGTTTGTACTCCACTTGTTGTTGAAACTTATCAAACTTGTCTTGCAACATGCTTTCGACATTTTTTTCTTCCATTTTTCTTTTTTTCAAAAAGAATACCGCGAGCACAACTCCGAGAACGAGCCCGAAGACCGCCGTGATTAGTTGGTTGCTCATGTTACTTCGATGGTGACGGTGAAGGAGTCGCTGTTTCGGGTGTCGGAGAAGTCTGCGTACCTAAGCCCTGAACATCCTTTGGCGCTTCAATTTTCGCCTTATTTCCTTTTTCAAAGTCTAACGTTACCTCCGTGACATTCTTTGTCGTGGGGTTCGTCATTGTGACTTTTATTCTCTTAAAAAAACCCGACCGGTCTATCCAAGCATCAAAAGGAATAGCTCCGAGTGACTCGATGTTTTTCTGCACCTGTTCTTTTGAGATAGGAAGATTTTTTCCTGATTGTTTTGCGATTTCTTCAGCAAAGGCAGCATAACCTTCTGGAGACAACCTCGCTTGTATGTGAGAAGTGGATGCTCCGTTCACTGATTCAGTACCCACCTTCTTAACTTCTTGGAAAACTTGCTGATTTTTTACCGCCTTTGAAACATTCGCTCTAACATCATTCGGCAGCACACTTAATCCCTCCCCACCAGGCAACCAAACACCCACAATTTTTTCGGCATCTGGAATGATTGGCGGCATCTCGTTTATACGATAGTACAACTTCTTATCAATCAGCCTCACCTCCCCCTTACCGGAAATAGTAGTTCCCTCACCAATCCCGGATGCTTCAACAGCTGACGCGAAATTCAATGATCCGTCTTTGTTTTTCTCAAAATCACCGTCGGTATTCACCCTCAATTCGTTCAACCCGTTCTGAGGAGTAGCTGGCTTTACAACTATCGTACTTTTTAAGCGAAACTTTCCAGAATTAAGCAAGTTTACAAAAGCCCCTTTCATTTGCTCTTCAGCAGGCTTAGTTGCAGATAAAACATACCAGCCGGCTACTGCTAGTACCGCTAAGGCAGTTATTCCAATGATGATTTTTTTCATATATCGAAGTGTACCACGCTAAAAATTTATCCAAAAATACCACTTAATACGGTATTAAAATGTATGCTAAAACACTAAATTGTTATTCGCCGTTAGTTTTTCTTTCAGTAGGAAATAGCTTTTCCGATTTGTATTCACTCTTGAAAAGATCATTAATTACCTCTTTTCCCTTCTTGTCGACCACTGTCTGGCGAAATAGAGTTTTTAGCGAACCGTCGGGCAATTTCTCCACTGTATGGGGACCATCGGTCTTGACTACTCGTCCGTCGTTTACGCCATAAAAATCAAATATGAGTTTGCTTCCTTCGACTGAAGATTGCACCATTAACCATCTTCCCGTGTTGTTCTTAAAACGTAGATCCGGTTTTGGAATGTAAATAGTTGCATCAAAACCAGGCTTTCCATAATAAGCGACAGGATAAGCATGATTATGGCGTTCTGTTATTTTTAATCCAGCGTTGATGGCAGCGCGAAATAGAGTGGTCGAAACCTGGCAAAGACCCCCTCCAAACTCTGGCTTTGTGGTTTTCTCTTTGATAACCAATTCAGGAAGATAACCATTCTCTTCGGTAACCGGTCCCAAATATTTGTTTAATGAAAATTCTTCGTCTGGAGCAATGAGAAGACCTTGGACTCGAAGACGGCCAACTTCTATGTTTTTGATCCTGTTCTTTGGACTACCAGCAAAACTAGAAACACCCTGTCCAATCTTGTCTTTGATCCCGAGCTTGGTAAAATCTTTGAGCGAAGCCACTTCGGGGACATGTCTCTTCATATAGACACTTGCGGAGGTTTTTCTCTTAGCGAGAGCATCCCTTATTCCAAAAGAAGTTTTTACTCCATCTACAATTTTACCGTCCTTGGCCAGCTCCTTTATTTCGGATATGCCATTCCGAAATACAACACGGACCTCCTCTCCTGGCTCATTTACAACGGGAGATACATTCACGTTGAGAAAATCGTAAATTGCGCCCGGAACTAACCGCATGAAAGTGGTATCTCCTTCTTGTTTAAACTTCACGAACCCGCGCAGAGTTTTAGCTGGGACAACGAATATTTTATTACCATAGACTAAGGTTAGAGGCTTTGATAATTGGTCTCTTACAGAAGGATCGACCACAATCTGTTCAGTCAAAGAAGCAGCAAAAGAGACTGACGGCAAACATGCCGCCAGAGTGATAAGCAATAATATTATTCGCATTAGAATTTTCTATTTATCAACAAACTTAGTAAGAACAAACTAATTGCCACCACTACGATTGTGCCGCCGGTAGCCAAGTTGAAGTAGTAAGAAACCACAAGGCCAACAAGCACAGAAACAAGGGAAATTAGGACTGATAGAAACACCGAATTTCTGAAGCCTTGACCGAACTGGATGGCTGTCACAACGGGTATCACCATTAAAGCTCCTATTAATAACACCCCCACTATCCTCATAGATAATGCAACAGCTACTGCCGCAAGAACCACAAGTAGCACGCTGAAAAATCTCGCCCTTACACCATCGGTTCTCGCTAACTCCTCGTCAAAGGAAACCAGGAAAAATTGTTTAAAAAAGGCGGCGATCAGTACCAGAATAACAGCGCTCATAAGAACAATTAGGACTACATCCGTTCGAGAAACGGTGGTAATACTGCCAAAAAGGAAATTCAACAGTCCCGTATTAAAACCACCCACTACACTGATGATGACGCTTGCCACAGCCAGACTTCCCGACAAAAACAGGGCAAGTATTGATTCACCAAATACCTTCCTTGTTCCTCGCAATCTTTCAATACCAATCGCAGCAATGATGGTAGTAATTATGGCCACCAATATGGGCTGAGTTCTGGTAGCGAGACCGATAGCAACCCCAACCAAAGACACATGAGCCAGCGTATCGGCCATCAAGGAGTATCTTCTGACTACAAGGAAAGTGCCAATAGTAGGAGCAACCAGTGCCACAGCAACACCCGCCACAAGGGCTCTAACCATAAAATCGTACTGCAGGATCTCAAACATGTTCGTGTGGGCTGTGGTTATGAATAAACTTAACATCTGTCTCGTAAAGGTCGCGCATCGTCTTTTCATCTACGGCCTCGCTTGGCAAGCCATAACACACGAGACCGTGATTGAGACAAAGCACCTTTGTCGCTTCGTTCGAAATCATATCTAAATCGTGTGTCACAAAAAGGATCGTTATCCTTTGTTGCTGGTTCAATTCCTTCAAAAATTTATAAAATTGTTTCTGAGCGGACACATCAACTCCGACAGTCGGCTCATCAAGAATTAAAATGTCCGGTTCGCTGGCGAGAGCACGGGCGATAAATACTCTCTGCCTCTCCCCTCCGGATAAATTTCCGATTAGCTTGTTACGCAAACTTAATACATCAGCAACAGCCATTACTCTTCCTAATGCCTTTTTGTCTTCCGCGTTAAGCCGATAAAATGGCCCCTTATTTACGGTTCTTCCACTCGTAATAATCTCATCCACTGTTACGGGAAAGTTCACCTCCATATGTGCGATGCGTTGCGGGACGTAGCCAACGCGATAATAGTCATTAAAAGAAGTTATTTCCTTATCGAATATTTCAATTGTCCCCGCAGAAGGTTTAAGCAGGCCTAGGAGAATTTTTATGAGTGTTGTTTTTCCGCCGCCGTTCGGACCGATAATTCCAAGGTATTCACCCTCGTCTACAGAAAATGAAAGATTTTTTAAAACGGCTTCTCCACCATAATAAAAATCGAGATTCTTAACTTTGATAATTTGTTTTTTTCTTATTTTTGTTGGCATTGCAACGCTCTCTCTAGATTATGCAGGTTATCTCGCATTATTGATAGGTAATCTTTGCCGTCACGAATTTCTTCAGCGGTGAGCCCTTCAATTGGATTCAAAACTAGAATGCCAACGCCCACTTCACTAGCTATTGTGTCTGCGAGTTTCGGACTGCTTAACGTTTCAAAAAATATGTAAGGGATATGTTTTTCTCTCACTATTTTAGAAATCTCCCCGATTTTTTGAGCTGACGGCTCTTCTTCAGGAGAAATACCCGAGACCGCGGTTACATTAATTCCATACCGATCAGCAAAATAACTGAACGCATCATGGGAAACGACAATGTCAGAAAGCTTGCATCCTGACAAGCCTTTCCTTATTTCAGAATCGAGTTTCGACAACTCATTATTTAAGTTTCTTGATCTTTCTTCGTAAAAATCCTTACCGGAAGGATCAACTTTTTGCATTTCTCTGCTAATAATTTCCACTTGTTCCCTTGCGAGAATGGGGTCAAGCCAAATGTGGGGATCCCTGTTTTTTGTCCCCTCTTCCGAAACTTCACGAAGGTTAAAGTTACTAGAGACATTAATTATTTGGACACCAGTCAGTTCTTTTGCAGTTTTCTCTGCCCATGGATCAAAACCCGCTCCCTGGTAGATAAAAATATTCGATGAGCGAACCTTAATAATATCCTGTGGACTCGGCTCATAATCATGAGCCTCCACCCCGGCAGGCGTAATACTGGCGACTTCAACACGCTCGCCGCCGATCTCTTGGGCAAAATATGCAAGAGGATAAAAGCTTGCGCTTATAACAATTTTATTTTTCCCTCCCGGAATTTGTTCTTTCTTATTCCTTACGGCAACAAAGATGACCGCCGCACTGACAATAAACACTAAAGTAAAAAAGAATACGATTTTCTTCATTTCTTAAATTATTGTACTAGAATAATGGTAACCCCGGAAGCGAAGCTGTGATGCAAGAAGGTTTGAAATATATGTTGCATTTTGCCCCTAAAAGAGTATTATTGATTCCTGATATACATTCCCCTATGAAAAAAACTTTTAGGTCAGTAATTTATGTGATAATTGCGATCGTCATCGTCGTCGGTCTCGTTGCCTTTTTTCAGTCACGAACAAAAGCTAAAGAGGGAAACGTTCGCACGACAGAAGTTCGCAGAATGGACATAACCCAAGATGTTTCTTTTTCCGGCAATCTAGCTGCGAAGCAGAAAGCGGAACTCGGCTTTGAAGCAATGGGTACTGTGACTGGTGTTTATGTTGAGGCCGGAGACACTGTCCAAAAAGGACAAAAACTGGCACAACTTGATACCCGAACGGCATCTTTGGAACTTGCGAAGGCCCGTGCGTCGCTAGCCAGTGGTCAAGACCAAGCGTATCTAACCTGGCAAAAAGCGGAACGCGATGTTCTGGACACTGCCGCTATCAACAAAAAAACTTTGGAAAAATACAGGCAATCCGTTATCGACGCGAAGGTTGCTTGGGATCAGGCAAAAGAAGCCTACGAGCAAACAAAAGATGAAAGTGGTGATTATTCTTCCATTACAAAGAATAAGTACTCGACTGTCCTTACAGCAGAGGCTGCTTACCATACCGCCCGACAAGTGCAACGCGAGGGAATCGAAACTGCTAATAAGGCTAATAATTCGGCACAGAAAGCAGCTGAAATTGCAAAGGCCCAATATGCCGCCACAACTGATCTGTCTTCAGGATCAGCTGGAATGTCAGTCCTTGAAGCTTCTGCTGCACTAGCCGAAGTTAATCTGGCCAAAAGTGCACTCTATGCGCCTTTTTCCGGAATTATTACGAAGAAAGACATTAGTATTGGTAGCTCAACAACAGCTGGAAAGACCGTATTAACAATTGAAAGTAACGACGGGATTGAGGTCGTTGCAGACGTTCCTGAGACAGACGCTATGAAACTAAATGTCGGCCAAGCGGCAACCATCACCTTCGATGCATTCACCCAGTCTGAAGAGTGGACCGGGGCCGTAACTAGCATTTCCCCTGCAGCAAAAACTGTAGGAGGTGTTCCAACCTATGAAGTCAAACTCAGTATCAACGATTCAGGGAAGTTGCGGTCAGGCCTCACCGCCAATGTAACAGTTCACGCCGCAAAAAATAATGCTGTTCTTGGTATCCCCCGTCGAACTGTCGTGACAAAAGGAGATAAGCAGTATGTCACCGTGCTCGGCGACGATAAGCAAACGGGTGAACGCGAAGTAAAAACCGGCCTACTTGGTTCTGATGGAAATATTGAAATAATAAACGGACTTAACGAAGGCGAACGCGTAGTCATTGAAGCAAATAAGTAGCCTATGAAGGCGCTTATCGAGATCAAGAACGTCACAAAAACTTACCAAGATGAGAGTGTGGCCACCCAGGCGTTGCGCGGAGTTTCTTTTACAGTAGGAGAAGGTGAGTTCGTTTCTATTATGGGACCGTCGGGTTCTGGCAAATCCACTCTCTTGCATATTCTCGGACTCCTGGATAAGCCAACTAATGGTAAGTATCTTTTCGGCGGCCATGATACAACTTTATTTACCGAGAAAGAAAGCGCCCACTTCAGAAACAAGGAAATCGGCTTCATCTTCCAAGCGTTCCATCTCTTGGCCCGATCAACAGTACTAGAGAACGTTTTAATGCCTTTGCAATATTCGAACGTACCAAAGAAACAACACGAAGAAAGAGCAATCAAAGCACTAGATAAAGTGAACATGCTTCATCGTCTAAAACACCGTCCTTCACAACTATCCGGAGGAGAGAAACAAAGGGTTGCCATAGCCCGTTCCCTGGTCAATGAACCCCGCGTGCTTATGGCAGACGAACCAACGGGAAATCTCGATTCAAAGTCGGGAAAAAGTGTCATGGAAACCATCGATGCGCTCCATAAGCAGGGCCACACAATTATTGTCATCACGCACGAAACACCCGCAGCAAAATACGCACAGCGAATTATCAGTGTACAGGACGGATTAATCGTATCGGACGAAAGTACTATTAATATTCACCCTCATTTCGGCACTAACGGTTACGAAAAATAATGGACTTATTAACCGTCGCAAAAACTTCGATACGCAGCCTCAAATCGAACCTTTCGCGTTCGGTGTTAACTATCCTGGGAATAATTATTGGAGTGATGGCAATTGTTTTAGTGGTAGCTCTCGGACAGGGTGCCCAAGGTTTGATTTTGGATCAAGTAAAAGGTGTCGGTGCTAATACCATCATCCTTCGCCCAGGAAGACAGCCGTCGGGACCAACCGATGCTGCCGAATCTTTGTTCTCTGATTCAATAAAGGAGAGGGAGATCTCCGCTCTTGAAAGACCTGAGAACGTGCCCGGCGTTGAATCAGTAGCTCCTGCCGTGATCGTTACCGGTCCTGTTACCTACGAAGAAAATTCATACCGCCCCACAACTATTGGTTGGTCAGCTAATAGTATGGCTGACATGTTCCAAATATACCCTGCTGAAGGGAACTACTTTTCAGACGAAGACATCTCCCAAAGAAGCCGGGTGGTAGTTATCGGATCAAGAGTAAGAGAAAAATTATTCGGCAAATCAGATGCAGTCGGCAAATTTATAAAAATAAAGGGGCACTCTTTAAGAGTGGTGGGGGTACTACCAGAAAGAGGGCAAGTTTCTGCGTTTAATATCGATGAAATTGTTCTGCTTCCCTATTCAACTGCACAAAAGGACATCCTGGGTATCAATTATTTCCAGGAAGTTTTTGTTAAGGCTCAGGATAGTAGCGACGTGGATGTTGTTGCAAACAACATAAAAGAAACGCTAAGGGATCTTCACAACATCACTGACCCCGAGAAAGATGACTTCTTTGTAATGACTCAAAAGGATATCGCCGACCGCCTTAGCATCATCACCCAGGCCTTGACCATTTTTCTCGCACTGATCGCTTCAATTTCCCTGCTCGTTGGAGGCATCGGCATCATGAATATCATGCTGGTTTCAGTAACAGAAAGAACTCGCGAGATCGGTTTAAGGAAAGCGTTGGGCGCAACAAATAGTGACATCATGAAGCAATTTTTGCTCGAAGCCGTAATACTAACAGTGAGTGGAGGTGGCATAGGTACAGCTTTGGGTATTACTTTTGCTTTCCTTGCTTCTGTTGTTCTTCGCGCTCAATTCAATCTCGCTTGGCCATTTCAGATCCCGATATCTGCTATCATATTGGGAGTAGGCATGGCTGGAATTGTGGGCTTGGCATTTGGAATCTATCCTGCCAAGAAAGCTGCCACTAAGGATCCTATTGAGTCACTGCGCTACGAATAACTATTTATTTAAAAAGAACCATGAAGAAGCAAATAATTTGGATCCTCGGCGCGGCAATCGTTATCGTCTTGGGTTATTTTGCTTTCACAGCAAGACAGCCCGCCAGCACGAATGACGCCCAAGGGATTGTCCTCTATTACGGCGATGGCTGCCCTCACTGTGCCAATGTGGATAAGTTTATTGAAGAAAACAAAGTTGGAGAAAAAGTTTCTTTCGAGAAAAAAGAAGTTTTTAATAACAGAGCCAACGCTCGAGACATGGGCAGCAAAGCAAAAATGTGTAAAATCGATACTACATCTGGCATGGGCGTCCCCTTCCTTTGGGATGGAGAAAAGTGCTATCAAGGAGACGTAGACGTAATTAATTTCTTTAAAAGCAAAACCGGCCTTGAATAAAAATTTCATCACAACAGCGATCGTATCAGCATCACTCCTTACGGCCAAAACAGCGTTTGCGGTTTGCCCCGTTTGTGTAGTAGCGGTCGGTGCTGGTGTGGGTATTTCACGTTGGCTTGGAATTGATGACACCATTACAGGTTCCTGGATTGGCGGTTTGACCTTGGCGGTTTCTATCTGGACGATCAATTGGCTAAGCAAAAAAAACTTTAATTTCCCAGCCAAAAAACTACTCACATTTGTCGCCTATTATTTAATGGTCTTCGCCTCGCTGAAGTGGACAGACCTTATCGGTCATCCCGATAACAAAGTTTTTGGGATAGATAAGATAATATTCGGTATCGTTTTGGGAAGTATCGTCTTTATAATAGGCAACGCCCTTTATGCGTATACAAAAAAGAAAAATTCTGGAAAAGCACTGTTCCCTTTCCAGAAGGTGGCTATGCCCGTTGGCTGCTTAATCATTCTCAGTATTTGCCTTTATTTCTTTATTTAAAAAAATGGACAACTCGAAGCTAAACGAATTCATTGAACGAGTAGACAACATGAAGAAACAAGAAAAAATGGACCTGTCTTCAGATCAGGACTTAAGCATTGCCATTATGAATCTGGTAAGCATCGAGGAACATTTTTTCTTCAGTGGAGCAAAAACTGAGAAAACAAAGTTTTACGAGATGATCAACGAGGTTCGAGAGATGCGAAAAGAACTACTCAAGAAAATCGTCAAAAACCCTGAAGGTGAACAGTGGTGTATCTCTAAACACCTACTGGCGGCATCTATGAGGCTCTTCGAAGTGGGTACTAAGGCTTTGTCTAGTGATAAAAAAGAAGAGGCCTACGATTATTTCCGTAAGTCTTATAACCTTTATTCTCTTTTTTGGGGATTAAATTTAGGGATACTCGATACTACGGGGGTTAAGCAAATTGATGAACAGGCAGTAAATAAACACGACCAAGAGAAATCCGGTTTTATGGGAAAATTGGGTGGACTCGTAAAAAAAGCTATTGATTGTTGCATCGAGTAACCTTAGATCTGGTTGATAATCGGAGTTCCGCTCCCATTAATAATATATATACACTGCCAAACCTTGACACCAGGTGTGTGCTTAATATCATTTTATTGCGGGAAGCTCCTGTAACTTGTTCTCTTTAAAAGGGACACAATGGAATGACAGCAGTTCTCAACAAAAGAGAACGGCAGCGGATCCTCATCGAGAAATTAAGACCCCTCGACGAAGCTTGGCGCCGCTGTCACAGTGACCAGGTCCAAGGGACTATGGATTTTCTTTTTCCCCTGTTAGACCAGCACGGGGCTCTCACACTAAAGCCCCGAGAAGTTACTTGCGAAGGTGCGGCAAAGGATTTTTATTGGAGAGAGACACGCACCATCAGGATTGCAACCATTCGCGACATAGGGCTTGTAACAAGAGCCGAGTCGGTCACAAGAGCCCTCCAACACATCTTTCCCCGAGAAACGATGAGTCGTTTGTGCAAACTCGCGCCGCATGGACACAGCTATGCGGCATGGGCACATGCACTCTTTCTAGAATCAACGGTACAACAACGGCTAAAAGAAACCCTGGGTGAAAACCTCTGGAATCAGCGTTTTGTCCT
>CAYNDL010000009.1:0-26954 GCA_964396115.1 uncultured Candidatus Saccharibacteria bacterium | reverse complement strand
CCCAAGGAAGATCAATCACTTGTAGTTTAGCGAAGGCTGCCCAGCTCACTGGCCTAACATTCGAGTACAGTACTAAGTCTGGATTTTTCGGGCTAAGCACATGGAGCCGGGCAGGGGGTGGGGGTTTCACTAATGTTGATGTGTGGTCTACACACTTCTCTGACAATGTCGGGCTCGTATTTAAAAACGTTATTTTTGTTATCTTCATTGCCATGTTCACTGTGGCATTAATAATGCTCGCCGTAACCCTTACAGTCCGGGTCGTCGCCTTGGCGATGCTCTGTATGCTCTCTCCCGTACCTTTTGTATTTTCGGTCATTCCGAAAGCAGAAAAATACGCCGGTATGTGGTGGAATTATTTTATACAATACACTTTCTATCTTCCTGCAGTTTTCTTTTTCCTGGTACTAGCGATTAACGTTGCGGGCAACATTCAGAAGGGTAATACCATCGCCAGTATATTTACATCATCTGGATCAACAGCAGAACTGAAAGCAGTCGCCGGAGGTAACCAAGAATTAGCGAATTTAGGTGCTGCCCTTTTCGATATGTTTTTTGTTTCTGCATTCATGGTGGTTGCGATGGGCGTTTCAAAACAGATGGGAATACAACTAGCCAATTCCTCCATCGGTTGGGGCAAAAATATAGTTGGTAAGGGAGTACGAGTGGGAACAATGCCCGCCCGGGTTACAGCTGCAGCAGCTGGTAAGGCTGGGAAGGAAGCAATCAAGGGTGCCGGAACATTGGCCGGTAGAACCCCTTACTTAGGTGGTGCCATGAGGGGAGCCCGAGCTATGGGGCAAATGGTCAAGCGTGCTGACGCTTTCCAGGAACACCGTGACCAAGTTGCCGGTCAGCAAAAAGCACTTAAAGGACAAGGAGTGGAAGAACTACGTGCGGCAATGCAGCGCGGCAATGCTGGTGCTGCTATGGAGTTAGCAGAGAAGGGTGAGCTGAAACCAGAAGAATTCCCAATGGCCATGAAGATGGCACCTAAGGGTGACTACAAAGAGAAAGTCCAGAAGGCCTGGGAGAAAGCCGATCCGGTATCCGCAATTCTTAATAAACACAACGCAACAAAAGCAAATGCTGGCACCCACCCGAAGAAAGATGACATCAAGAAGGATCTCGGAAAAGCGCTTCGCAAGATGTCTGGTGAAGATTTCTCAAGAAATGTTAAGGCTGAACATCTCGACTTTGCCAGGAGTATTGGAATTAGAACCCCTCTTACAAAAAACCAATATAGCGCAGCGATTGAGAATCCAGAACTGGAAGATAAGGCCAAAGACATTGTTAGCGACCTGAGAAAACAAGGTGACAGTCTAAAGCCAAGCGAGCAAACACTAGTTAAGTGGGCAGAAAAGGTCGGCGGCACTGATAAAGACACACCGAGGACAACATCCGGCACAAGTCCTATAATCCAGCCAGGAGATAGAAATTTTAACATGCCATCGTAATGTCTGATTATTTAAAAGATGAAGAAACTGAAAAGGCTGAGATGTGGTTATTTCTTAATGCGAGCCCCATGGGCGTGGATTCAGAAAAAGACGGATCACCAACAGCAGAAGAAATAGCCGAATTACCGGAGAATGTTCACGCAATGTTGAGTGACAATAAAACTGCGGCTTTTATTTATTTGACCGGAAAAAATAACAACTTGGATGACAGCCAGATTACGGATTTAGCGAGAATTATTAAAGAGATAGGGTTCGGCAAGGCCGATCCGGCAAAAATCACGGATATGATTTCTGAACGCTTGGGCTTAGACAAGGAAGTTGCCCAAAAAATATCAGCTACTTTAACAAAGACTCTCATCAGCCCAAATTATTTCCAGATAGTCCACATGCTTAATAGAAAGAAAACTCAAAATTCAAATAAAACAAAAACATGACTATCGAAGAAAACATGACAGAAGAAGAAAGAGCAGAATGGTGGATGTTTTTGAACGCCAATCCCATTGGTGTCGACGCTGGAACCGACTCAGAAATAACAAAAGAGGACTTGGGCATGATCCCAGAAAATATAAGGTCTTTACTATGGGATGATAAAACTTCTGCAAAAATTTACCTTCTTTGCCGTTCCTTTAACCTTTCAGACGATAACACCAGGCAGGTAGCGAGGATCGTCCGGGAAATAACAGCAGGGGACAGGAACGCTAGGGAGCTGCGGGAAACCCTACAGAATATTCTTGGGACACCAGAGATTATCACCCAAAAACTTGTCCAAAAACTTACGGAGGAATTTATCTCTCCCAACTATTTCCAAATATCTCGACTATTCGACAAGAAACACGGCACGCAACCGGAACCAGCACGTTTTTCAGGTCGGCCCCTCGAAACACTCAACAAGGAATCAGAAAGTCCGGAGAGCGATTCGTCCTATACCATAAACAAGCCGTCCAAAAACATAGTGGACTTACGGAAAAAAGGAGAAGATCCAAATGGACTCCCACCAACACCCCCACCAATTAAGCGCTAAAAATGCCCCAACAATACCAAGTTCCACAATTCGTTGACGTAGATGATAAGATATTTGGCCCGTTTTCTGCCAAACAGTTCATTATGTTTGTGGTCGCCTTTCTTATTATCGGAGGCCTCTGGGTTTCTCCGCTACCTCCACAAGTAACGATAATTCTCGCTATTCCTATTCTAGTTTTCACAGCTCTATTGGCTTTTTATAAGGTTAATGGCCGATCATTCATGTGGTACCTGTATGCCATTGCCCACTACTTCCTTACAGGCAAAACTTTCATTTGGGAGAGACGCTGGGAAGCCGAAAACATTTCACTGAAGAGACAAGACTTGGCCAAAGAAGAGAAGAGTGACAGTAAAACAACCCCCGGGACACCCGTGAAGAAAGCTTTCGACGAAACTAGGATCCAAAAACTAGCTCGTATTCTCGATACAGCCGGACACACTGTGAACGAAGACGCCCCCTCACCTCCGGGTTTTGAGAAGTCTTAAACACCATAGAGAGCAAGGGGAGAATAGTGTACACTTGTATGTGACGTTCGTTTTATGGCAAATACCCAACTGACACAAAAGAAAAGTACTAAATACTCTGCCCAGCAATACCTAGACATTGCCGAGATTCGTGACGGTGTCGTTATATTACGTGACGGTTCATTTCGAGCCATCTTGATGGCAAGCAGCCTCAACTTCGCCTTAAAAAGTGAACAAGAACAGGATGCCATCATATTCGGCTATCAAGATTTTATTAACTCCATCTCTTTTCCTATTCAAATACTGGTTACCTCACGTCAGATTGACATAAAGCCATACCTAAAAGAATTGGACGTCCGAGAAGAGGCTCAGGATAGCGAACTCATGAAAATACAACTACAAGAATACAAAGAGTACATTAAAGAGTTAGTAAAAGTTTCAAATGTTATGACAAAAAACTTTTACATTGTGATTCCTTTTGCTGTACAGCAGGTCAAAGAGGAAAGTGGGTTCTCTAAGTTTATGAAAGGCTTGAGAGTCCGTGGTGGCTTATCCGCGTTTACTCAAACAGAATTTGAACGTTACAAAGACCAGCTCTGGCAACGAGTTGACCAAGTTGCATCAAATCTTAGGAATCTAGGAGTTCGGCTCGTTCCATTAAATACTCAGGAGATCATTGAACTTTTCTATTCTCTTTATAATCCGGACACCTCACGTAACCAACGTCTACCCTATGTTGATGACCTAGATATAGAAGACGCAAAGCCAGAAACAATGGCAGCGAACGAGAGTCAAGAACCAGACGCTGAACAGATCAAATACGCGACAAAACAGGCTCCCGACCCAGAAGAAGCACAACGCCTGTACCAAGAAAGACAATCTAGAGATATTTGAAATATGGCACTATTTTCATTCAAAAAAACTGAACCAGACAAAAAACAAGTTGTTCTAAAGCAACAGCAGCAGAAGATAGAAAAACACGAAAAGATTTTTCGTGAAGGCGTGGCAACTCTTCGCGATATCATTGCCCCTGCCGCTTTAAACGTCACCCCTCGCTTCGTAGAGCTATCCGGAGAATTTGTGGCAACACTGTTCACCTTCGTCTATCCTCGTTACCTGCAATCTACTTGGCTTGCTCCAATAATAAACATGGACATGGAGTTGGATATATCCATGTTTATGTATCCTCTCGATTCAGGAACTATTCTTAAAAATTTAAAGAAGAAAGTTGCCCAAGTGCAGGCAAGTATCGCTATGCAACAAGAAAAAGGGCAGGTAAGGGACCCTATGTTGGAAACGGCCTACCAGGATATCGAAGAGTTGCGAGATCGCCTGATCCAAGGCACGGAGAAATTTTTTAAGCTCGCTATTTACTTCACTATCCACGGCAAAGACAAGAAAGAAATGGATGATGCCATTTCTCGCATAGAAGGTATCTTGGAGTCCAAACTCATATATGTGAAACCGGCTATCTACCAGATGGAACAAGGTTTTGTTTCGACTCTACCCATTGGTCACGATGTTCTCCAGGTTAATACCAACATGAACACTTCGCCCATTTCTACGACATTCCCGTTTGTCAGTTCCGATCTAACTTCCAACACAGGAATCCTCTACGGAATAAACCGACACAACAATTCCTTGATTATTTTCGACCGATTCTCGCTAGAAAATGCGAACTCAGTCATTTTCGCAAAGTCTGGTGCTGGTAAGAGCTACACAGTCAAACTAGAGATATTGCGCAGTATGATGTTTGGTATTGATGTTATAGCGATTGACCCAGAAAACGAATATCGCTACCTGGCACAAGCTACAGGAGGAACTTTCTTACGTATTTCAATTTCATCAGAGCATCGTATCAATCCGTTTGATTTGCCACCGCTCAGAGATGACGACAATCCTGAGGATGTTCTTCGTGAAACTGTTACGCACATTACTGGATTGATTGCCATCATGGCTGACGGCATTTCTGCAGAAGAGAAGTCCATCGTCGACCAAGCAGTGTGGGAAACTTACGCCCTTAAAGACATAACCCCTCAAAGCAGAACCTTCGATGTGGATCCCCCAACCTTGGAAGATTTTTACAACATTCTTAAGGACATGGACGGAGGAAAGGACCTGGCCACAAGAATCCAGCAGTTTGTCACTGGAACGTACGCGGGTGTATTCAATAGACCCACCAATATTGACCTTTCTACCCAGTTAGTCGTTTTCAATCTGCGCGACATGGAAGAACAGCTGCGCCCCATGGCTATGTACGTCGTCCTACAATTCATCTGGAAAAAAATACGCGCCCAAATGAAAAAAAGGATCCTTGTCATTGATGAAGCATGGGTTCTCATGCAACATGAAGAATCAGCTCAGTTCTTATTCGGTATAGCCAAGCGTGCCCGTAAGTATTATTTAGGTGTAACAACGATTACTCAAGATATCGGTGATTTCTTAACTTCTCGATACGGTAAGCCGATCGTTACCAACTCCAGTATCCAAATTTTACTGCGCCAGTCACCAGCGGCCATCGACCTAATCGCTGACACCTTTTACCTGACAGAGGGGGAGAAGTATCTCCTGCTTGAAAGCGATGTCGGTGAAGGACTCTTCTTTGCCGGACTCAAACATGTCGCGATTAAGATTGTCGCTTCGTATGCCGAAGATCAGATTATCACCAGCGATCCTCGTCAAGTTTTGGAAATCGAAGCTGCACGTAAGGAAATAGGGGCAGAGGACGCAGACGCTGACACGGGCGTCCAACCAGTCGAAGCTGTTCCCGAAGTACCGGTGGAATAGAACATATGGATTTCAAGGAGCAAGCTAACCAGGCGGCAAAAATTGCTGGCGAACTTGCGAAACAAACAGCCAAACAAGCAGGGCGCTCTTTGATAAGTTGGGTCGTCATGGCTGTACTTCCGGTTCTTGGATACATCTTTCTGGCCATACTAATCTCCGTTGTCATCCTTACAACAATTGGACATATGTGCCAAAATAGCAGCTCGTTCCGTTGGGCAACATGGTTCGCTAGTTGGGCAACATGGAGCCAAGACGTATGCAAAATTCTCATACAATAACTGCCCAAATGCTATAATGTTAGTACGATGATGAAAAAAATATTCACTGCACTGACCCCCATCTTTTGGCTTTTAGCCGCCTCGGCCGTCCATGCGGCCAGTACAACCTGCCCCTCAGAATTAGACTGCCCCTTTGGCGAGACGGACAGTTTATTAACTTTTACAGAAGCTATCTTTAAATTTGGCATAGCCCTGTGCGTTCTGGCAGCAGCTATATATATCGCAATCGGATCTTTTTACTATTTTGCAGCAGCTGGCAACGCCAAAGCAGCAGGAACAGGAAAAGAAATCATCCAGCGTTCGATTATTGGGCTCGTTTTAGCTCTTGTTGCTTGGGTAATCTTAAACACGATCCATCCCCAATTTGCACAGAACCTAAGAGATCCTTCGCTTGGCGGTGGCCAGGGTCAAAGCCAATAAACCCACCAAAGTAAAGCAAGGTCATTTTTCCAGTAGGGAACATCAAGAAGACCAAAAATAAGCACTGAAAGTAACCCGAGGGTTAGTAAAGCATCCTCACGACTATTTACGTCTGAGGATTTTTTAAATTTAAAAAATAAGAGTCCGATAATAGAAAGCAGTCCAAGGAAGCCGGCATTTAACCAAAAAGAAAAAAATATGTTGTGAGGATCCCTAACAACCCATTCCAGGGGCAAAGAATTTCCTGAAGGTCCGACTTTAGGTGACAACACCCGGTCTCGGTTGTCTAATATTTGACGCAATTTTGCCTGATAAGCAGGTTCGAACGTTCCCAAACCTGTCCCCATCAGTGGATTGTCTGCAATAAGCCGTACGGAAACCTGCCATATTTGGAGACGAGCGACCAAGGATGATGAATTTGGGTTCAAGAGATGTGCAAATCTCCCTGAAGATACAAGAATGATTCCCCCTAAGATGGCGAGTAGAGCCATTCGAAAAAAATATTTTTTATCAACTCTTTTTTTAAAGAGAAAACCAAGTGTTACCAACACAGCAGCAGCCAGACCAGTTATGGACTGGGTCGAGAGTAATACAATGCCAAAAACAAAGCTGGCAAGCTTCCATTTCCAACCCATGTGGTAAACAAAGCCTGCAGCAAAACAAATTGGAAATAACGGTGCAACAATCAAGGCCAAAGAATTCGGAACATCATAAATGCCACGAAAACGGAAGAAATTTTCACCGAACATAGGGACAAACAAGGATGCAGTAACGGCAATAAGCCCGCCTGAAACGATTGCCCTCAGTACTTGTGACTTTAATAACTGTTTCTGTTTCAAGGCAAAATGGAGGGTGACAGCGTAAATTATCGGTTCAATAATATATGCTTTCCATACACCCCAGGCAGTATTAGGATGCTGAGAAACAAGGGCAGAGATCGTTGAACTAAACAGAAATAGCACCACCAAAAGAACAACTGGCGAAAAATAAACGCGGAAGAGTTTAAAATTTCTAACCCAAAAACCCACCAAAACAGCAGTCAGCATAAGTTCGAGAGCCGTAGTCGGGACTCCGTAAATTTGCGTACGGATTTGGAAAATGGGATGGAAATACAGCGGTAAAAGCAATGCCGAGGCAGGACGCTGCAATGAGAATAGGAGAACAGCTACCATAAAAAAAATGAGTGCCACAGAATCCACGATCATACGTTTCCCTTATCTTGCCTTGAGCCCATGATCAGCACCAGGGGAAGCAAAAGATGAATATACGTGAAGCTTTGGATGAACTGTGCATGAACTATTAGCGCCACGAGAGACAGGAGGGCGCCAAAGTTTGCCTCATCTGTCCTCCGTTCCAAAAGTTTTGAAACCAACACTGACGTAACCGTCATCAAAATGACAAACCCCCAAACTCCTGTTGTAGCAAGAAACATCAACAAAAAATTATCCGTCCCAGCTAAGGAGTTTATTGCGATGTCATTGACGTTTCCCGACACAATTTGTTCGGTGCCATAGGCGTTATAGCCAATTCCGAAGACTGGATATCGTTGGAGGTGGCCTACAGCTTGGGAAAGAGCATGCGTCCGCAAGGCCACAGTGGGATCTTCTGTTGGAACAACGAAGATTCGGCTAGAAAAAGCAGGGAACAGAATTAGCATGGCGATGATCCCGGAAATAACAGGGACAACTAAGCGCTTCGCTTTTGCAAGGAAAAAGAAAGCCAAGGTTACGACTACCAAAGACAGAAACGATGCACGTGATTTTGTGAGCACTAAAGCAACATAAACCGGTATAGCAATAAGGATCGGGGAAAAACCTACCTTGTCCTTGTCCGAGAAGAAGTAATTGAGACGTGCAAAAACGAGACCAATTATTATTACGAAGAAGCCGCCGAGAAAATTTGGATCGAGCCACGAAGAAAAAAGCCTATTTTGATGAGGATCCCAGCCGCCCCTTGAATACCCAAGCAAGACCTGCGAAAACCAACTTTCATGCGTGACTGGAAGACTGGGAACTAGTATCAATTGGATAAAGCCGAGCCCTGCGAGAATTAGCGCGACGGAGAAGAGTAAGGACCTTATAGTTCCATATTTAATGTTTGCCACTCTAACTAGGGGGAAGAGGGATAAAACAGCTGCTAACCTCAAGCAATAAGCAACAGTAGTTACAAAGTCAGCAAGGGGAAGCCTTTCATAAGCAAAGAGCAGCCCGGGAAGAATAGCCGCAGGTAACCACCACATTTTGGCCAAAGATTTCATAAATATGGTAGTCGACCCCCTTAATACTATATTCATGTACAGCCCGACCAATACGGGAAACGACAGAACATCTGTAACGGTCAACCCTATGCTATTTGATAGAGGTAGGCGGATGGACTGTCCAAATACCAGCGAAGCCAATATGACACTCACCCCAAAACTAGCTTTTCTTGCAGTTAGCACGGTGAGGCAGATAAGAAAAATGCCGGTTGCAATCCACCCTGGTCCCGAGCCAACGGAAACAAGGGCGAGTGACGATAATGCTGTGACAACTAATGGTAACCAGTATTTCTCAAGGAAACGAGCAAGACTTAATAAACACCTCTCCCAAAATGGACGATGTTTTGCAAAATAACGATCCTGAGAAAGAGCATAGGCTCGCGCTCGCGTTGCAGAATCAGTACTTTTTCCACCTTCATGAAAGACATGCAAGTTAGTATTTAGTACAACTTCATTATTTAAATTCTCACAACGTTTGCAGAGATCAACATCTTCAAAATACAAAAAGAAGCGTTCATCAAAACCGCCAAGTTCGTGAAATATTTTTTTTCTAATTGATAGCGCCCCACCAGAAACCCAGGGCACGTTCACAATCCCGCTGGCAAGGGAAGGGGAAGACAAATTAAATTTTGAAAAAATAATAGAAGAGAGTGAGGGAAGAGGCTGGCGCTGCCATCGTTCTGCCTCTCCTTTAGCATCAAAAAGATAAGCACCAACAATTCCAACGCTATTCGTACTAAATGACTTACGAAGTTCAGTAAAAAAATTGACAGATACTGTTGCGTCAGGGTTTAGGAACAATAATATCTCACCTTGTGCAACGGCAGCGCCCGCGTTCGCAGCTGCGGCGAAACCGACATTTCTTAATTCAACAATTCGCATACCAGCAAAATGTTTTCGCACTAGGCCGACTGTCCCGTCTTCGGAGCCACTGTCCACTATGATTATCTCAAAATCTTGCTCCTTAGTTTTAATTAGGGACTCAATGCACCTTAATATATCCACCTCCGACTCATGAGTAACAATGACAACCGATATCATACTTTTATTCGGTGTTCTTCGATTTTACCCGACACATGAGAGAGGGCATCACGGATGCCGATATATACCTCTGCCCGCCCCACTAGGAGAGCTCGGAGCATTCTCAAGTATGAAAGAAAAAGATGCCAAGTTTTCACAACAGGATGGGCAAACTCATCCGCAAATATCAGGGCGTTACGCACCAAGTAATAAGTCTTTATTTTGCTTTCTCCCATGGACTGGGAACGCGGATGTATAAGTACAGGTGTCTCCGCCCAGCCTATTTTTCTTCCGCTTCTCTTGACCATGTAGCTATAAGCAACATCTTCCCACGTATGGAAGTATTTCTCCGGAAAGGGACCCACGCTCAAATAACAGGCTTTAGTAATAAGGAAGAACGCCCCCGAAACGTAGTCTATTTTTTTTGTCTTTGAAGCATCAAATACTGGATAAGTTTTACACCTGAACCAATTAATTCTTCCACCGCCTTGCACTGGTCTCCCGTCGCCTTCATCGACCACCGCCCCCACAAGGTCAAGGCCTTTGGTCTTCATTTCTTTTTCCATTTCTTCAATTACACCGGCTTTGTACTGAAGATCATTATTCATTACCACAACGCGACTCGCCCCAGCTTTTATAGCCTCCTTAATGCCTGAGTTTGTTCCTGCCGCATAACCTTTATTGTGGGTTTTAAAAATCCGTACGAAACCTTCACCCGCATCTTGTTCAGGAAACTGCATTCCATTCTCAACTACAACTATTTGGTTTACTGGAACCTCGTTATTCACCAAACTCTCAATTGCTTTCTTGGTTAAATTGGGATCCCCCCAGTGCACTATCACAAACCATAGTTCTCGATCAAGCATATTTATATTTTAAGTTCGTTACTGTTCTCTATTTGTGTACAAAGCTGTGGATAATATATTGGCAATTGTGGATATTGATGTATTTTGTTCAATACCTGGTAAATAATTTTTCTCTTTTCCAAGCCCTTTTTTGCCATTTTTGCGTCCATCTAACAGTTAAACGTCTCGTTGTGGCTTATCCACATTTTTTAGTTGGTCACGGCTCGCGTCGTGAACACCTTTATAGAACGGCAATGATAACACCCTCCTATAAGTCCTCCTCAAGATGTTTGAATTTTCACATTTTTCAGCAATAGCAGTTAACAAACCCTCTATGACTGGTGAATAGATTAGACGCCGCAAAAGGTACTTTTTCGCCTCAATGTTTAAGGACATCCCTTCAATATCCGGGTGCAATTCTTTGAGAAAAACATAACCTTTTCCCACTTGAACCATCCTCTCTCTTATTTGTCTTACACTAACCAGGTGCCGGTGGTACCCCCTTGCTGCAGGTTCATAGTGCAATTGCAACCCTTTTTCTTTTAACCGAATCCCAAGTTCTACATCCTCCCATCCGTACCCGGAAAAGTGTTCAACATCGAACCCCTTTGCTGCGTCGAAAAAAGTCTTTTTCAAGGAGATATTTGATCCATAAAAATACTTGCAAGGATCGACAAGGGACATCCCCGCGATCTCGTCATATGCATTCTGTGGCCCCCCGTGTTCCAAATAAACCATAAAAGGGGAAGGGGGCAAGAATGGATCCCAGGTAACATAACCCAAAACTGCATCCTTTTCTCTTGAATATATTCTGTGTGTCATAACGTGTTCTCGAACAAATCCTGGTTGGGGAAGGATATCTGCTCCCAAAAAAAGCAGGACTGGAGATTTCGCGTACGTCGCCCCCGTGTTTCGGGCCGCACCTGCACCACGCTTTTCTTCTTCAAAAAAATAAATCGTCTGTTTGTTTGCCATATCAGCGGCATATTTCTTGGATCCGTCGGTTGATCCGTTATCCACCAGAATAATTTCCTTGCAAATTTTCTCGCTGTTTAATGCCCTTAAAACCGAAGGCAACGTCTCCATGTTGTTGAAGATCGGAATAATGACGGAAATGTCAGGCCTCATTTATGCCTCCCGTAATAGTGTTTTTTATTTTATTAATTGGAAAAATGTTCAACCAAATCAACGAAAAGATAAACGCACTAATTGCCAGGGGGAATTTTAGTAACCCAGAAATTGGCAACAAATACACTGTGACCATAAGTCCTCCCGCCAACACAACCCGAAACGTCCTCTCCGTCCCAATAAACAATTTATTTCTATAAAGAACTAATGCTGCCAATGAAGCTGATAAGAATTCAGTAAACAATGTAACAAAAGCTGCGCCATAAAAAGAAAAACGGGGGATCAAGATTAGATTCAAAGCAATATTAAAAAAAGTCAGAAATGCATATATATACAAAAGTTTCTTCTGCTCACCTATTGCCACAATCAAATTCCCAAACAAGTTGCCAAAAAACAACATTCCCAAGGCTAACGCTAGGACGCGAAGGGGGATGACGGCGGAAGAAAATGAATCGCCTCCAAGAAATTGTACAATCCATGGTGCCCCAACCCACAGTGAAAAACAAAGGGGAATCGCACCGATCAGATAAAGATCTCCCGATGCCTTCAGTGTGTCTTTTGCATCTACCGCTTGTTTCGTACTCACCCTCGAAAAAAGAGGAAGCAGCATCCCGCCGATCATTGCTGGGAAGAAAAGAAGGCTTTCCAAAACTTTATAAGCCAAAGAATAATAAGCCACATCCTGCGGTGCCTTCATCAAAGCAAGCATCACAGAGTCTATCTTAAAGAAGACCATGGAAAGAATAAGAGAAACCGCCATCGGCCATCCCTCCCTGACAAACATCCGAATAATTTTTTTGTCTGGTTTTACCCAATAGCTAAACCTCACTAATCTTCTGGCAAAATATATATTTATTAGGAAGGTGGCGACGGCACCGATTACAAACGCCCACAAAAAGGACATGGTTTGGCCACCGAAGTATGCAAATATCACAACGGCCACGAACTGTGCCAATCGGCCAAAAACTTCAGCTAACGCAGGGGCCAGAAGCTGTAAACGTTTCTGGAATACACCCATAAATAATTGGCTTCCTAACTGGAAAACCATCCCCCAAACCCCGATTAGAACCCCGATTTTTATGCCGTTGTTGTAGGGGAGAACAAACGCAACAAACAGTGCAACTCCAACCGCAATAACCGTGGTAATTAACCGAAGAAACCAGGCTGTCTCCAAAAGGGCCTTCTCGTCGGCGCCATCACGCGAAGCTTCGCGAGTAAAGATCAAATATAACCCAGCGTCTGCCAATGATGTGGCAATGGCTAAAAAGGCCATGACTGCCGCATAGACCCCATATGCTGCGACTCCTGTATCCGAGCCCAAGTTATTCACTAGCGAACGGGTCATTACTGCTACCGTCAAAACAGAGACCACCGTACCAATGACACGCCCGACCACTGAAACGGCAGTACCTGTAAATAGTTTGGCGGGTAATGTAGCCATGATTTGAGAGTAATGTACAAGACGGCAGACAGGGAAGATCGAAAAAACAGGGCTAGGCGCCCTGTTTTCCGTTTGATTTATTCCTTATATACCCCTGCTGCCGCAAGAACTGGATCACGGGGTCGGATAATTACTCTTCTATTGGGATCGATCCCCACACTTGTTGTCTCTACACTAGTTTCTTCAAGTAGAGTTACGTGTACAATCCTGCGTTCCATAGCAGGCATCGGTTCAAGTGTTATCGCATGGTGAGATTGAACCGCTTTCCGTGCGGCATCACGAGAAAGTTTCTTTAAGAATTCGATTCTGCGTAACCGGTATGTGTTTACGTCCAGTAAACAGCGACAATCCTTCGGCAAAGTATCACGCAGTAAAAGACGCAGAATATGTTCCAGAGCGCGCAAATTTGTCCCTCGTTCACCGATCAAAAGTCCGCTATGCTCTGTAAGCACCTCTACCCACAAGTGGGGAGGGTCATCGTGCCGATGATCACGACAAAAGACTGTTGCTGGAACACCGACACGAGATAAAAGATCTTCCGCTATCTTTATTACTTTCGAAGGAAGTTCATCCTTCAGATCACTTTGCTGAGGTTTTTTGCTCATATTGTTTATTAATAAGGGTCTGTTGCAAAATTCCAAGGAGAGTCGTGACAACCCAATATAGTGACAAGCCAGCGGGGAAACGTAATCCGATGACTACTGTTAGGATCGGCATTACATAGAGAGACTGAGTGTTCATCATGGAAGCAAAATCAGGCTCTCCCGACTTTTTATCAGAAGGAACTTGTTTAGGCAACATCATTTTTGTTTGCACGAACTGGGCAACTCCAGCCACCAGGGCGAGAAAAACATTCGGCGCGGCCAGATTAAGAAACCCAAAGGCTATCGGATTGATTGATTCAGGACGCGGAACCCAAGAATACAAGGCAGACAATGCACTAGGATTTAAGCCGTCGAAAAACACCCGGTACAATGCAATTAGGACGGGGAGTTGAATCAATAAAGGCAAGCAACCGGAAGCAGGGTGAATCCCTTCTTCTTTATAAAGCTCCAGGGTCTTTTTTGTCTGTTCCTCTTTGTTTGGAAACTTTTTTCGGATCTCCAGTAATTTTGGCTGTAAGGAACTCAGGGCCTTTTGCGAACGGAACTGACGTGCCACCAAAGGATAGAGAATCAACCGGACAATCGTTGTGAGGATAATTATAGATATACCTAAGTCGTGTATAGGAAACCTTTCATAAATGAGGATGAGAGCGTTAAACAAAGGTTGGTATAAGACTGTATTAAATAATTGTCCGATCATTTGATATAAAATTATTAATTCTTCTTTGGGACTGGGTCATATCCCCCTGGGTGGAGGGGGTGGCACTTGGAAACACGCTTTAAGCTCATTCCTAATCCACGCCAAAAACCATAACATTTAAACGCTTCTTTCGCATATTCGGAACAAGTTGGGGCAAAACGGCATGCACCATAAGGGAAAAAACCACGGATAAAGCCATGGTCTGGCGAAAGAGTCTTTTGATAGATGGAGATCACGTACAGTAAAAAACGCATCTTAGAGCAGCTTAAGCTTCTCTACTATTTTTTCAATATCTTTTTTACTACCGTCGAAGGAATAAGCAGGGAACTGCCTGTGTGCGACCAGCACAACATCAGATGGCACAATTACCTTTGGCAGTATTTCTGCAAAAACCTCACGCGCCCAGCGCGTCACCTTATTGCGTTCTGTAGCCTTGGCTGACACTTTCTTGCTTACAACAA
Source organism: uncultured Candidatus Saccharibacteria bacterium (assembly GCA_964396115.1). Lineage (GTDB taxonomy): Bacteria > Patescibacteriota > Andersenbacteria > UBA10190 > CAIZMI01 > CAYNDL01. Next base: position 12,070 of record CAYNDL010000009.1, on the reverse strand, counting down.
TAGCCAAACGCGACGCTAAGGCGCGCTCCCCTCGGGGAAGTACACGCGCCATAAAAAGCTCGCCTCTTGCGGATTGCCCCCGCCGTCTTACCGTTGCGATGTCCTTTTGTAAGCGCAGTCTATGGTGCCGCGGCAGCATTTGCTTACCGCTTGCCAATCGTCAAACGGGCACGACCTTTCTTCCGGCGTCTCTTCAGCACTTTTCTCCCACCAGGAGTAAGTGAACGTTTCCGAAAACCGTGAGTCTTGATCCGCTTTCGCTTCTTTGGTTGGTATGTTCTCTTCATTGCTATAAATAATTCCCCTAAAGGGTAACGTTTATTAGTAAATTAATCAATTCCTCCAGAAAAATTGGGGATAAAATGATTTTATTTACACACATCCATTTACAGCAGTACCAAGCCAAATATTTTTTCCTTTCCACCAAATCAGCACTCTCTATCCACATGATGTCCACAGCATTTTCCACTTTCTTGCTACTTCCCATTTTTTTGCTTGTGCTATAATCCTCGCTGTGAATACAAACCTCCCCGAAGACGAAATTTGGAAGATTGCATTGGGCGAAATCGAATTGGCAGTCAGCCGTGCAAACTTCGACACTTGGTTCAAAAATACGAGATTACAAAGAAATGAAGATGGGACTATCACGATTTACGCCCCCAACATATTTAATCGGGAATGGTTGGAAAACAAGTACCACCCAATTATCCTGACTGCCCTGCAAAGAATTGATGGCGGTGTTCAGGTTATTAATTACGAAGTTACGGCGAGTTACGCGAGCGCGAGCAGGTCAATCGCGGGGACATCTGTAATGCTTACAAAACGAACGTCTATCCCTTCTCCAGAAATACCCGCGCCTATTCCTGTTAAAAGCCAATTGCCAACAAAGGAAGAGTACAACGCTGATTCCAACTTAAACCTCCGTTATACATTCGATTCGTTCGTAGTGGGCGCTAACAATGAATTAGCTTTCGCGGCTTGTCAGGCTGTAGCTAGAAAGCCCGGAAGCACTTACAACCCACTCTTCCTTTATGGTGGGGTAGGGCTCGGTAAAACGCATCTGCTGCAGGCTACTGGCAATACCATCCTCTCTGAACACGGGAAAAGGGTGGTCTACCTGACGAGCGAAAAGTTTACCCACGAGATGATAACTTCGATCTCTAACCGTTCGCAGGCACAATTCAAGTCAAAATACAGAGAAGTGGACGTATTGATCATTGATGATATTCAGTTCTTGGCAGGCAAAGAAAAAACCCAGGAAGAATTCTTCCACACCTTTAACGAACTATACGGCTTGAGTAAACAAATAATTATCAGTAGTGACCGTCCGCCAAAGGATATTCCTACTCTAGAGGATCGTCTACGTTCAAGATTCGAGGGTGGCATGATCGCCGATATCAGCATGCCAGACCTAGAAACAAGGATCGCTATTCTTGAAAAAAAATGCGAGCAGAAAGGTGTCGGCATTCCACGCGATGTTTTGCAATACATTGCTACCCACGTTGCCCACAACATCAGGGAACTGGAGGGTGCACTAAACCGTGTTTTAGCCATTAACCAACTCAATGGCACAACTATCACACTTGAGACAGCCAAATCAATCCTTTCTTCGGTAATTGAACCGCCGAAAAAGAAAGCAGTTCACGTAGACAAGATAATCGAGGCAGTTTGTGGTTACTACAATATTGTTCATACAGATCTATTCAGTAAATGTCGGAAAAAAGAGATTGTTAGACCTCGCCAGGTTGCAATGTACCTTTTAAGAAAAGATAATGGCAGTTCATTTCCGACAATAGGTGCTTCTTTTGGGGGAAGAGACCACACAACAGCTATGCACGCATGTGAGAAGATTGAAGAAGACCTAGAAACTGATGAGACTTTGAAACAAGACATAACTCTTATTCGCCAGAAAATATACGCCTGAGTACAAGTTTGTGGATAAACTTGTGTAGAGGTCAGGGAAAGTATCAAAATTAATGTGGACAACAAGAAAGTAACTAACAGGAAGAAATATAAGTATCCACAAGACCCCACAAATCCCACCTATTAATCCACAGTCTGTTAAGAATCGTACAAGCAAATAACAGCACAAGTAAGCCAAAAAATAGGCATATCCACAAATCCACAATACCAACAGCACAAACAAAAGAGATTATTAAAAATAACTAACTACTGTAGAAAGGTATTGAGGATAAAATGAAATTCACCTGCACAAAAGAACATTTAGTAAAAGCATTAAAGAGTGTTAGTGGTATTGCTGGAAGGAACCCTGCGTTACCCATCCTGCGTAATGTTTTATTGAAAACTGAACGAGGTCGTTTGAAATTTTCTGCAACAGATTTGGAAGTTGGTATCTCAACATGGATAACAGGAAGAGTGGATGGAGAGGGGGCGACAACCATCCCCTTGAAACAGTTGGCGGAATATGTGCAGAACCTTCCAAATGAACACGTTAATTTGGAAACAAGGGAAGGTGCTTTAACAATAACTTGTGGATCGGCACACGCTTCATTTCAAGGGGAGATCGCTGAAAATTTCCCGCTTATTCCCACGGTAAATGATGGTAAACAGTTTATTGTAAATGCAAAACAACTTGGTGAATCTTTAGACAGGGTGATTTATGCCGCTGCAATGGACGACACTCGTCCCGAATTATCGGGGGTACTATGGGAAGCAAAAGGTAATGTTTTAACTATTGCCGCTACTGATTCTTATCGCCTTGCTGAGTCACAGATAGTTCTTAAGGATGTTTCTGTTGATGATTTTCGCGTGATTTTGCCGCTAAGGGCAGCGCAAGAAATAAAAAGGATCTTGGACAATGAAGATAATGTGAAGGTAACCTTGGCGGATGGGCAGGCTTTAGTTGAAACGGCTTCAACGAGCCTTGTTTCTCGTTTGATTGAAGGTAATTATCCTGATTATAAGCAGATTATTCCAGCGAAATCTGAAACAATAGCTTCAGTGCTCCGGTTCGATCTTTTGCGTGCATTACGGCAAGCAAGCGTTTTTAGCTATGGGGAGGTAAATAGTGTGTTAGTTGAATCAGGTAATCAAGGTGTTCGAATCATGGCCACTGCGCAAGAAATTGGGGAAACTGCTTCAGAAGTTCCTGCAGAGGTTAAAGGAGAGACTGTAAAGATTAACTTTAATCCACGATTTCTTATTGATGCTCTGAATACAGTACCCGGGGAAAGAGTGCGTTTGGGGCTTACGAATCCTTCGGTCCCTGCGCTTCTTGAGCCTGAAGATGTTAATGAGAAGACTTTAGCCCTAATAATGCCGATAAAGACTTGATATGGAGGTTAAGCGGCCGCACCTTTCCAGAATAGCCGCCCAAAATTTTCGCAATTATAGTTTTGTAGAAGCGGAATTAGCTGAAGGCTGGACTGTTTTTGTTGGGCCAAATGGTGCGGGCAAAACCAATCTGCTTGAGCTAATTGTGTTTAATCTGCAAGGGGTTTCCTTTAGGGGGAAAATTAGCAACTTAATCAAATGGGGCGAAACCGAAACGAAGGTTCGCTCAGTTCTTGATAATGAAAATGTTGCAACAAATGTTCGGGTAGACGGAGGAAAGATTAATCGGAAGAGATTATTCAATGAAAAGGAGCAGGCTGAATGGGGCAGTGTGATTCCGCCCGTTGTCCTTTTTCTTCCCCAAGAAGAATATTTATTGGATTCAGCTGCCGGGCGGCGTCGCATTATGAGTCGGGGGTTATTGTTGCAATCCTTACGTTATCGCACTTTCTTTCTCCAGTTTCAGCATCTTTTGAAGCAAAGGAACTATTTGCTCAAAAACCAAATGAAATCGACTTTTCATGAAGAACTCAGGGCATGGACGGAAGCGATTATTTTACCCGCGATCCGTATTTGGGAAATTCGCAAAGGGTTTGTGGAAAAAATAAATCGTAGACTGCCGGAAGTACTGGATGACTTGGGTGGAGTGGGGCGAAGGCTGCAGGTAAATTTGTCCATGGGAGGGGTGGTGGGAGGGTTTGGTCAGGAAATCACCTCAGAGCTCCTTTATTCACGTTTCGTGGCCATCAGAGAGAAGGAATTGGAGAGGCAAACTACCCTAATAGGTCCCCACAGAGACGTATTAAGGATCACTCACGAAGGACGGGATGTTTTACCGGCTTTATCCAGGGGGCAACGCCGGTTACTACTGCTGGCTCTTCATTTGATTGAAGGAGAGTATGCCACGGAGCAGTCTCCTTTTCGTTCGCTCTATATTTTAGATGATGTATTTAGTGAACTGGACCCTGCGCATCGTGATTCCATCAAAAGCACGCTCCAAGCGGAGCAAGTGGTTGCCTCTACTGCCGATGAAAAGATTCTGCCTAAGCTTGATAAAGGGACGTACTATTATTCAGTGAAGGACGGAAGATTAGAAAAATATGGCATTAACTAAGCTAAATATCGGCCGCCCAAGGCAGCCACGCAGGGTAGAGAATGAAGATGTTCGTGAGGCATTATTAAGGTGCGCTAAAAAGCGTTGGCCAGACAATGTTCCTTTTCAAGTTATTAGCGTAAAAAACGGAATAATTAAACTAAGCACGACAACCATTCCTTGGCGTGCGATGCTGTTATGGCTCGAACGAGATTTGATCGAGGAAATAAATAGCTTATTCGGCCTCGATGTCGTCCGGAGAGTGTACGTTTATCTTGACTAAGATTAAATCTTTATTTTTTCTGCTATATCCAAAATAAGTATAGTAGCTCCACCAACGACCACGTCCGTTTGTGATGGCAGGCCTACGCTCTCAATGTCTCCTGCAGCAAAGGTGGTATCAATTCTTTCAGTGTGGGATTTGCAGATCTCTTCGATTATTCGTTTGGCCACTATGACTTCCTGTTCGGATAAGGCCATGAGCAGAGTAAGGTTCTTTTGGCGCAAGAAACCTCCCTCACTCTCCATTGATGTAACAGAAATTTTTTCATCTCGTAAGGATCGGAGTAATTTTGGTCCGTCTTCTTTTCTAATGAAAGCAATTAAGAGTTTCATGGGACAGTGACTTTTATTGCTGAAGTTTGTGCCTTATTTCCTGTTTTGTCAGTAGCCTGCGCCCATATCTCGTATTCGCCAGGTGCAGGGATATCTTTCCAAGTTATTTCGAATAAACTTCCATTCTGTGTGGGATTATCAATCCGTCCAATGCGCGTAGTCTTGTCGCCGTTTAGGGGTTTATATAACACATCTACCGCTCGTAACCCGCTAGGATCACTCGCACTAACCTTAACGTTAAAAGGAAAATCTTCTGCTGTAAGTGTGTCGTTTGGCCAAGGTGTCAGGAGGTTAACACGCGGAACGCTTGAATCCGGGTTTACTAGTATCGTGCGTGAGGCTTGTCCGATGCGGTTTTTTTCAGTAGTCGCCCTAATTTTAAGCACTACCTGTCCAGAAGTTGAGGAGGGGAACTTATAGAGAGCTTCCCACGGTTCTTCTTTTCTTTCACCTATCTTCTGGTCATTAGCGTAGAACTCAACCTTTGTTACACGATCCGGAGCGTTTATGTCGGCAGATACTTTGACGGGTGACTTCTTGATTGTTTGGTCTACAGGAGACGTGAATGAAATGGATGGAAGATCTTCGAACATGTCTGGGCTGCAAGAGACATCAGGCAAATTGTCGACATACTTTTTTGCTTCGTTAGGGTGTTCTTTGTTCCATTTATCTCTCCACGAAGAAACACCTGCTTCCCATTGGGCGAACATTGGATCACTCTCTGGATTTTGCGGCTGATCTCCACGTGGGTTGTCCTTACTGAGGAAATAAAGAATTGATCGGAAGTTGATGAAGTTGGTTGTTTGGCCAACAGCCACCGGACAATCCGAAGGGAGGATAGTGCCCGAATCCTTATCGTAACGATAAGTTTTTTCCGGTAGCTTGCCGTTTAAGACGACTTTATCAAGATTGGATGGTTTTGGTTTTGTGAAGTACTCGATAGGAGTGTTATTTAGAACAGTCCTCATAAATGAGTTCCAGATGGGCGCTGCTGCTTCCACACCAGATTCCGCTTGCATGGGTGTATTGTTGTTATTTCCTACCCAGACACCAGCCACTAGGCTGGGAGTGAAACCAATGGTCCAACCATCACGGTATTCTTGTGCTGTACCTGTCTTTGCCGCTACCGGTCTGGCTCCTAGTTGTAAGGGGCTTCCCGTGCCAAAAACAGGGGCTCTTGCTCCGTTATCAGACAAGATGTCAGTGATACCGCGTGCTATTTCAGCATCAAGTACGCGGTTTTCCTGCGGTTGGTCGCGAGTGATGTCGTACAGTACTCTTTTAGAGGGATCTTCAACTTTCAGGATTGAACGGACCGGATGCCTCAGGCCTTCAGTAGCAAAAATACTGTAGGCAGAGACTAGGTCGATTAGGCGCACCTCTCCTCCTCCAAGAACGAGCGATAATCCGAAGCGATCCGGGTCAGTAAGTGATGTGAATCCCATGTCTCTCGCTAATGCAAGAGTGTCTTTCATGCCTGCCAAATATAGTGCCTGTACGGCCGGAACGTTTAATGACTGTGCGAGTGCCTGTCGCATGGTAACTGGTCCGCTGAATGTTTTGTTGTAGTTCAGGGGACGATATGGCTTGCTGGGCGTCCCAAAATCGATAGGTACGTCGTTAAAGACGGTTTCAGCAGTGTATCCTTCGCGTAACAGTTGAGTATAAACGATTGGTTTAAAAGACGAGCCTGGAGAACGAGGGCGGATCGCAACATTCACGTTGCCGTCGTTATCGGTGTCGAAGTAGTCAACGCTCCCGACCATACTCAGTACGTCGCCATTTTTTGGATTAAGGGCGACGAACGCCGCATTTTTTGCATTTCTTTTGGCATTCTTTGGGGCTTGTTTCGCGACCGCATCCTCCGCAGCTCTTTGCATGTTCAGATCCAACGTTGTGGTGATCTTTAGCCCACTCTCTAAAACAGTGTCCCCGTACTCCTTTTCTAGCTGTTCACGAACATAGAACACAAAATGGGGAGCGACTATGCGGTCCGCTCTTTTTCTGAAAGTTATTTTAACTTCTTTAGCAGCCTCAGCTTCCTCTTTTGTTATGTAGCCCTGTTTCGCCATCGCATCTAAGATTGCCCTTTGGCGTGCGTAAAGGCGGTCTACGTGCGAACCATAAGGCGAAAAAAGCGAAGGGGCGTTTGGAAGAGCAGCAAGAATTGCAGCCTGGGGAAGAGTTAAATCCTTAGCTGAAGTGCCAAAAAATGCCTGCGCAGCTGCCTCCGCACCGCTCGCATTCGCGCCGTAAGGTATGATATTTAAATAATTTTCCAAAATTTGTTCTTTTGTCAGTTGCCGGTCTACTTGCAGTGCCAATACGGCTTCCCGGATCTTTCGGGTCAACGTTTTTTCAGGTGTAAGGAACTGGATCTTTACTAACTGTTGGGTAATTGAAGACCCGCCCTGAGTTGCTTTGCCGCGTAAGTCGGCAAGTAATGCCCGCATGATGCCGGTTACGCTGATGCCGCCATGCTTATAGAAGTCCTTGTCTTCAATAGCAACGGTCGCGTTTCTTAAATACGGAGATATTTGGTCTAGACCAACCCACGTCCGGTGAACCTGGCCGAATTCGTACAGCAGATTGGTTCCAGTGCGGTCATAAATTTTTGTTGATTCCGCAGCCTTTATTTCGCCCAACTTCCTTGGGTCCGGTATGTCCTTTAGGATCCAGAAAACGTAAACAATGCCGATCAAGAGGACGGCAAATGATACAAAAGTAAAAGCGCGGCCAAAACGAAAATGGCGCTTTCGACGGATTGTTCCCCGAGGATGAGATGTTTTTGGTTCACTCTCGGGAGTGAAACGGCGAACGGACATGCCCACCCGGAGTTTATGCCTAACGGGCTGATAACGCAAGTCATTAATATTTTCTTTTTTTAACCCTGTTTTGGCGGACCTTTGATGAGAGGATCTATTACAAAAGGTGCCAGGTCTCTTCGGCCGATCAAGAGCTCATGCTTCAAGTGGCCGCGCGCGGCTATGGTTACCTCGGTTGAAATTTGTTCTCCTCCTAAAATGAATTTTAGTGGAATTACTTGTCTTTCTTCCCGTCCTAATGCGCTCTTGATAAGTTTTTTGTGGACCAAATTCCGTTTAAGCAGCCCATAAGACTCGGCAAGGTCGCGGTCAATGGACGAACGGTATGCGCCTGTATCTATTTTGGCTACGTAGGGGTGTGGAGTTCCTTCCGCATCGAAAATAAGCACATTTTCTCTCACACCGATCCTTTTCCTTTTTTTCTCGTTATTCATCTGGGTGAACAAAGAAAGGGCAATGTCCACGGCGTGTTCAGGATTACGCACTGTTAATTCTTCTAAACGTCGAAGTCGGTCGCGCAAGGTGGTCCTGTTGGCCAGCTGGATTGAAAGTCCTGGTCGGGAGTTGACTTCTAAGACCATCGGTCCTTCTTCACGGTCCACTGCGATGTCTATACCTGTGTAACCGAGGTTTAGGGCGTGTGCAGTTTTTGCTGCTAAATGGAGTATCTCCCTGAAATTTTCTATGCCAATATCTGCAAGGCGCAGTCTCGTTCCGGGGTAATAAGTTATATATTTGTCGCGCATTATTGCCGAGACTGTTTTTCCCGTGCCCAAGTCAATACCTGCACCGATGCCCCCCATATGCAAATTGGATCGACCTTGCGATTCAGGCGTAGGCAGCCTTAACATTGCCATTACCGGCACAAAGTTTGCCACAAGAATCCGCAGGTCCGGTATTCCTCCTGGAGAAAAAGGTTTTAGCTCCTTAGATACTCGGACTCGCTGTTCAAAGAAAGCGATGTCGGGGACGTTGTTGATTGAAAAATTTCCGTCGAGAATGTCGAATGTTCTTTCTCTTACATCTTCAATTTCAATGGGCGTGCGGTTTGATTTTACCCATTGGCCTTTTTTGTTTCTTCCAAATAAAACCAAAATTCCTGCGCCCCCATAACCGTAGTTAGGTTTCAGAACAAAACTGGCAGGGAGCTTTGCCCAGTCATATCTTTCCAGGTCACGTCGGGAACGGATGACGCCGTAGAGACGCGGGGTAGGGATATCATGCTCGGTAAGGATTGCTTTTGTGGCCAGCTTATCTCCAGCGATCTTCGAAGCTTTATATGAATTTAGCGGACGGATGTAGCTCAATATCCTGGCGTTCATTCCCAGGACGTTGCGTCTTCTTTTTGTCAGTGAGCTCATGATTTGCTTGGGAATAGGATTTTACGGAAACGAATGTATTCCGAAAGCCTTAGTCCTGTCCACTTGCCGAGTAAGACATTAATTGGAATTGTGACCAAAATAATTTCTGGAAAACCAAGGACCAGCGTCTGCAAGGCGTCCCACTGGATGATCAATGTAGAGATAATCGATAACAAAAGTGTTTCGAGGGTCAAGCCAACAGCTGGGCGGATCCCGAGACGAATTTGTGCTTCAACAAACTGCTCGGCTAGTGAGACAAGGATCAAGATGGGGAAGACTGAAAATGTTAGAATGCCAGTTTGTTTCAAGAAATAGCCGTTGATTGCAAATAATCCTAAGACAGCAAATGATGTTACGGTAAGTACAAGAGCCATGCGGGGCAGGTACAAAAGGCGGAATCGGCGGAGAAGAAATCGTGATGCCGTGGCTGCTAATAATACGATCAAGAAAATTATCAAACCGTAAGACAAGCCGATTGCCAAAAAGGAGAGGGTAACAGCTGCAGGCGTAAAAATACCGAAAGCCTTCATCCCGATTACTTGTCGGGAAAAAGCCAAGAGCGTAGCAATAATTGGCAACATCAACACAAGAATGATGCTAGATGTCGGTACTCCCCAATTCACAAGCGCGTTCACAACATAGGAGAGAGCGTTCCAGGGCATTAGTTTTAATACTGCCCGTTCACTGTGTGGTCCCAGGTTCCAATATTGGGAATTCTGCGTCCGAATAGTTGAAAGTGCGTCATCAGACGTTCTGGTTGTAACCAAGAGTGAAAGGGTTTCGGGTCGAGCAAGGAGGACATATTGCGGTCTCATAACATTGAAGGCAGTTTGGGCTGGCCTTGCTACGATCGAGAAGGGCTGATCAGTGATCAAGACGACACCCTTTTCTTCTATGTGCAACTTTCTCTTTGCTTCGGGTGAATCTTTGCCGAGCAACTGGCCGATGTTTGAGATAACGTCTGTTCCTCGTGTACCAGAAGCCCAAACGAAGATGAGAGGAGATCTCTCGAGACTTGTTCTTTTGTCTAATGTTTGACGAGCAATACTCTCTGCTTCAGTAGTTGCCGTTGTTTGCGGCTCAATGATCGTAAGCAAGATGTCCTCTTCGGCAGCCCTTTCCTTTAAAGTATTAATTTTTTCTTCGGTGGCTGTCCCGTCGATCAGCAAAAGCCTCTCTGATCGGAAAACGCGGATCCGTGTTGTGTCTTCTGAAGTCTTGCCATCGGTGTTGACTGAAAGGCGGACGGAATATGATCCGGAGCGGCGGTATTGGTGCGTTACACGTTCGCCCGAAGCTTGTGTTCCATCCCCGAAGGACCAGGTAAAATTTGCCGATGTGTCCGGCGGTAAGGTCGAGGAGGAAGCGTCGAAGGAGACGACGTCGCCAGCGAGAACATCCTGGGCTTGACCAGCTTTAGCCTTCAGCTCATCTTCTTGGGCGTGAGCAGATAGGCCAAGAATTGATATCACCGATAAAACTAATATAAGAAAATATTTTTTCATTAGTGGAAATGGGAAAGACCCACAAAGGCTAAGGCTAAAGCATCTGCCGCGTCGTCCGGCGTCGGCGGCGAAGGAAGGGCAAATAGTCGTTGGACCATTAACTGGACTTGTCTTTTTGTCGCCTTTCCGTAGCCCGTGACGCCGATTTTAACGTGCTGTGGAGATAGTTCAACAATAGGAATGTTAGCCTGGGTAAGTGTTGTAATAACCATTCCGCGGGCTTCTGCAACCGACATCGCAGTCCTTATGTTTTTGGAGAAAAAAAGTTTTTCTATCACAGCCCCTGTTGGTTTTTGTTGTTCGATAATTTCTATTAGTTGGGTTTGCAACGTCGCTAAGCGTTCAGCAGGTTTTGCGGAAGGAAGTGTCGTAAAACAACCTACCCTACAACAATAGTACTTGCCGGATTTTTCTTCAGCAATACCAAAACCCATGCGTGCGGTTCCTGGGTCGATACCTAAAATTTTCCGTCCGTTATTCTTGATTTTGAGGGACGGCGTTTGTTGTAACTGCGTCGACATCTTCATGTTCCTCCAATATCTCTATTATCTGTTGGAGTCGATTGTACTCCTCATCCCGGAGAATAACAGTGTTCTTTGGATGCATTATTAATTGTGCCGATGAAACCTGATATTCTTTGGATTTCAGTGCCGCTGTGGTTTGATGGAGTAAATCGGGGGAAGTAAGCACCTCCAAGGCATTTTCATTACTGTCTACTTCGATCGCCCCCAGATCAATAGCGTCAAGTTCGGCGGCTTCAACGTCATTAATCTCTTGGATAAATATTTGGCCTCGTCGCTCAAATAGCCACTGTAGACTTCCCGGTTCTGTGGGACTGCACCCGTGGTCGGTTAGTATCTTTCGAATTTCACTGAAAGAGCGGTTACGGTTGTCTGTAACGACATCAATTAGAAGGGCACTTCCGGCGATCGCTCGTGCTTCGATGACAATTGATTCAAGGGTCGCACCATCTGCTGTTCCGCTTCCGCGTTCAACGGCCCGTTGGATGTTATCCTTTGGCATGTTCTCTGCCAAGGCGCGGTCAATTGCCATGCGAAGACGGAAGTTGCTGTCGGGATCTGCACCTTCACGGGCGGCAATGGTTATCGCCCGCGATAGTTTGGAGAAAACGATGCCCCGCTTCACGTCGGTCACACCTTTCTGCCGTTTGATTTTCGCCCATTTAGAGTGTTTGGACATCGTGGCTGTTTAAAGACGGGCAAATGATGACACGCGTTGGTACAAGTGTCAAAGGGTGCCGTATTGATAATCCACAACTGACGATTGCCGGCAAAGAATTCTCTCCTGTAAACTAAGGGGGCGCATTTGATCTTTTTCACATGCCTGCATGTGCAGGTTGCAGGGAGCGGGGCTAAT
>CAYNDL010000008.1:0-27051 GCA_964396115.1 uncultured Candidatus Saccharibacteria bacterium | reverse complement strand
AAAATCAATAACCCGGGGGTAAGCAGTTGCACCAGAAATAATCACTTTCGGTTTAATTTGTCTTGCCTGTTCTAGGATCTTTGTGTAGTCCAACAATTCAGTATTAGGGTCTATTTCGTACTGCACCGAATTGAAAATCTTTCCGGTATAACTAACTTTGTGACCGTGGGTTAAATGGCCCCCGTGTGTTAGTTTGAGACCCATAATAACGCCGCCTTGCCCAGCGGTTGCTAGCAAAGCAGCAAGGTTAGCTGGCGACCCTGAGTAGGGCTGAACATTTACGTGCCAATTTTCACGCTCTGTTTCATTAATGAATATTTCCAGTGCCCTTTTTTGAGTTAGTGTTTCCAGTGCATCAACCGCAACCTGGCCGCCGTAGTAACGTTTACCTGGATAGCCCTCAGAATACTTGTTAGTAAACACAGAACCAGTAGCTTCGCGTACGGCAGGCGAAACATAATTTTCCGACGGTATTAATTCCAGGGTTTCCTTTTGTCGTTGTTCTTCAAGCTTTACCAACTCCTCAACTTCTCTGTCTTCGTTCAATTTTTTTTTCAACATAAAAATGAAGTTAATTAATCAAATATGCTTCCGTGATTAATTTCAGGTCATCGGAGATCTTTCTTAATTAATCCCGCACTCTTAACTACTTGTAAATGAGAATGGAACATTGAATGCAGTGGCTCTGGGAATATCCCTTCTTGGAACCAGCCGATTTCATCCATTTTAGGCGGGTCGCCAATTATTACCTTATTAGGATCAACTTTTGCAGCATAAATCAACGATACCCAGTGTGTTAATTTATCACCGTTCTTCCGGATAACATTCCTTACTCCCGCAAATTTCAGATCCAATGGCTCCACTCCGTATTCCTCTCTTATTTCCCGAACAACGGCATCGTCGAACGATTCCCCAAATTCTATACAACCTCCTCCGCAATCCCAATTACCGATTTCGTCTCGGCAATTCTTGCTTCTTCTATGCAAGAGAATTTTGCCGCTTCCGTCATGACAAAAGAAACATACCCCAACACCAATATAATCAACGCCGCGTTTTAAATCGGTAGCCACATACTCTCCAGTGAGACTAATGGTATCCATATCAGTATCTTAGTATTAAAAATAAAAGAACGCGAAAACTATTCGGAGGCCAATATTGACAACTTGGGCTAATAATGTTATTTTTTCGCGTTCTTTGTCCCATCAAAACTTTCACGAGAGTCATGAAATGGCCTCTGCAACAATGCTTACGACGACGGGTAGCCTTATGGCAACAGAACAGACCTACGAGTATGAGAAAACTTTGCTGAAGACTCTGCTCTTCAGCACTCCCCTCACAGTTACTGTCACCCTCATCTTTTCTGGCTTTATCACTTATCCCTTCTTCAAGCCAGCCAGTCTTGATGCTGTCCTGGGCTTCTGGCCACTACTGGCCTATGGGCTCATTGCGGCAATCTTGCCTTGGTGGAATCCCGAAAGATCCGAGAACAAGATGTTCGTGTTGACCGCAATTGCGGAGGAGATTGGTTTTCGGGGGCTTTTCATTGTTCCCATGATGTGTGCCATTCTCTGTATCCACTGGCTTTGGCTGTACTTAATCGCACCCGTTCTCGGCCTCGCCCTTTTCATGCAAGTCTTCGTGACTATCATAGAAAAAGCCAAGAAAGAGAACTGGAGGGATTGGGTCGGCGAGGTGGTAGTTTGTGCTGTGGTGAGCTACGTCTGCCTCTACTCTTTCCTTTTCCACACTGGGCCAATGTTGGAGATCTTCAAACTTTTCTCGTCTCTGTTCCCTTCCGGTGGCTCGGCTCCGAGCATCCATCTTCCTGACTACGGTTGGTACCCGAAGCTCTTCCTTTTCTCCCTACTGGTACTCAACTTAGTATTCCGGGATGGATACAAGTTCACGGGAAAGATGGCCCACGTGAACACGCTTATAGTAGGAATGACGCTCAACTACGCACTCCTGGCACACGGAATGCAAACAGCAATCGTATTGCACGTTGTTCTCAACACCTCTCAGTATGGAGTACGCCTCCTCGTAAGGCGTTTCGGCTGAACCAAACCCGACAGTGAACCTGTCGGGTTTTTTCTTTTAGATTTTTATCTTCCGTGGCACTTCTTATATTTTTTGCCAGACCCACAAGGGCATAGGTCGTTCCGCCCGACCGGAGCTTTCTTTCTTGCTGGTTGCGCGTTCACTTCAACCAAAGATGGCGAGGGGGGCGCTATCATGCCAGACTTATTTTCCGGCTCCGAAGCATTTTCTGGAGTAGGTTTTTCTGCCTCAGGATGCGCCAAAACGAGGTTGGGTTGGACAATGGGTTCAGATTGGGGCTGTTGTGCTTTGGGATGTATTTCAAGGTGGAAAAGAGCGGACGCAACCTCTTGCCGAAAACTCACCATTAAGTTCTGGAATAGTTGATGACCTTCGCGCCGGTATTCAACAAGCGGATCCCGTTGTCCATAACCCCGTAACCCAATTCCCGTACGCAGATATTCCATCGTATCTAAATGGTCAGTCCATAACATATCAAGCGCACGGAGAAGTACACTCCTAACCATGTCATAAAATACCGGGTCATTATTAGAATTCCTTTCTAATTGCCCATAATGTTCCTCGACAAATTTTTTTATCGCTTCCTTGGTCTGATCCTGTATTCCCCCTCTCGTCTCAACGGGTAATGTTTTTTCTATTTCTTTCCAGTCTTCATCGTTTATATTTATAAAGCGCTCGATCGCTTTGCGCACCAACTGCTCGATGCTTTGAGTATCCTGGTCATCAGGCATAGGGGCAATTAGGACTTCTTCGATTGCTGTATTGATTGCGCTCGCTAACACATCAGCAACGACACCGCGAAGTTTTTGATTATCCTTTTGGGTTTCCAAAATGGAGTGGCGCAGACGATAGAAAGCTTCTCTCTGCTTATTCATTACATCGTCAAAATCTAAAACGTGTTTTCGTGAGTCAAAATAGAAACCTTCGACCCGAGCTTGCGCTGCCTCCACAGCCTTGGACACCATTTTGCTTTCAATGGGCTCGTCTTCTGGAATATTAAAGCGCGTTAATAGGTTCTTCATACGGTCGGCACCGAAGATGCGCATCACATCATCTTCTGCCGAAATAAAGAACTGGGAACTTCCCGGATCGCCCTGTCGCCCCGATCGGCCACGCAACTGGTTATCTATACGTCTGGCTTCATGCCTTTCTGTGCCAATTATGTGCAGGCCCCCTATTTCCCTAACACCTTCACCGAGTTTTATATCAGTTCCTCGTCCTGCCATGTTCGTTGAAATTGTCACCGCATTTTTTTGCCCGGCCTGGGCGACTATCTCCGCTTCCCTGGCGTGGTTCTTTGCGTTCAAAACCTCGTGGACTACGCCCTCCCTTTTAAGCATGTTGCTCAATAGTTCTGATTTTTCGATTGCCACGGTACCAACCAATACTGGCTGGCCCTTTGCGTTGCGGTCCTTTATTTCTCTTACAACATTTCTAAACTTCCCCATTTCTGTCCGGTAAATTCGGTCAGCATGGTCAGCACGAATGAGAGGCTTATTCGTGGGAATAACGATAACATCCAAGTTGTATACTTTCTGGAATTCCTCTTCAGAAGTCTTGGCTGTGCCTGTCATGCCAGAAAGTTTCTTGTAAAGTCGGAAATAATTTTGGAAAGTAATAGTGGCGAGCGTTCGGCTTTCCTGTTGAACTTTCACACCTTCTTTTGCTTCGATTGCCTGATGCAAACCCTCAGAGTAACGACGGCCCGGCATTAACCTTCCAGTGAAAGAATCAACAATGACAACCTCGCCGTCTTTTACCACGTAGTCTACGTCACGTTTATACAATGCTGATGCCCTTAGTGCCTGCTCAAGATGGTGAACAGCTTTAACTTCGCCGGATCCATACAAATTCTCCAGACCAAGTATTTTTTCTACTTTTGAAATCCCCTCGTCTGTCAAAGAAACCGCCCGTTCTTTTTCGTCTACTTCATAATCCTTACCTTTTTCAAGTTTCGGCGTGACTTTTGCGAATTCTGAATATTGTCTGCTCGATTCCTCATCCGGAGCGGAAATGATCAAGGGAGTTCTGGCTTCATCGATCAAAATAGAATCGACTTCGTCGACAATCGCATAATTGAGTTCCTTCTGCACCCGGTCTTCAACACGGTATGCCATGTTGTCACGCAGGTAATCGAAACCATATTCATTGTTCGTGCCGTACGTAATATCGCTCGTATAAGCATTCCTTTTTTCTTCTGGGGTTTGGCCGTGCAAGGTGACACCAACGGAAAGTCCCAAGAAACGATAAACTTGTCCCATCCATTCTGCGTCACGTCTTGCTAGGTATTCATTAGCCGTTACGACATGGACGCCTTTACCTGCCAAGGAATTAAGAACAACTGGCATTGTCGAAACCAAAGTCTTTCCTTCTCCAGTTTTCATCTCAGCAATGTTGCCCTGGTGTAAAACAACTGCCCCCATAATTTGGACAGGATATGGATGCTCTTTCAGAACCCTGCGGGCAGCTTCACGCACAAGAGCAAAGCTTTCCGGTAACAGATCATCAGATGTTTGCTCCTTTGCTTTCTCTTGCAGACGCTTCACCTCTTGCTGAAGTTCACCATCAGAATACTTTTTAACCCTCTCCTCTAATTCCAAAACCGAGTTCGCTATAACT
The DNA here is from genome assembly GCA_964396115.1 of uncultured Candidatus Saccharibacteria bacterium. Lineage (GTDB taxonomy): Bacteria > Patescibacteriota > Andersenbacteria > UBA10190 > CAIZMI01 > CAYNDL01. Next base: position 22,374 of record CAYNDL010000008.1, on the reverse strand, counting down.
TTAATTTTAGCGAGTTTGGCTGAATCTCGACCGAAGAAACGATCTAATAATGCCGACATATCAATGTTTTAGTTTGCCAGGTTTTAGCTTAAAAAGCAATGAACTAAATGGATTTTCCCAGTGTTTGGCGCTAAATGAAGTGCTCGGGATCACTGCACCCTACTGGAGGACCATTCCGACCATTTTTTTTCCACAAACTGCCGCAATCTATTCTTGAATACATCTTCAGAAAATTTTTCGGCCTGGCTCCTGATGACATTGATGTCATACTGCCGTTCTTTTTCTAGAAATTGCCGAACAGTTTCTGCTAGTAGGGCTTCATGCGACTCATCAAAAAATTCTCCCGTTTTCCCTTCAATAATTGTTTCTATCGCCCCACCCTTCCTGAATGCAATTACTGGTTTTCCTGACGCCATCGCTTCCACTGGAGCAATACCGAAATCGTCTTCGCCGGGGAATACCAGTGCCCTCGCCCCGGCGTAAAGTCCTGGCAGATCATCGTCCTTCACGAAACCACGAAATGAAACATGGGAACCAGCAATTTTTTGCAGATGCTTTTTATCACGACCCTCTCCTGCAATTACAAGTGGTAACTCTAATTTATTAAAGGCATGGATCGCCAGATCAATTTTTTTGTAAGGTGACAACCTGGACACCACCAAAAAATACCCTTTGTTCTCTTTTGTCGGAACAAACCTATTTACGGATACGGGGGGAAATATTATTTCAGAATTCCTTCCATAATATTTTTTTATCCTGTCGTGGGTAGACTTGGAATTCGCAATAAATTCGTCGACTCGCCTCGCAGCTGCCTGATCCCACAATCGCAAATAATGCAGTAAGAGAGATAGTGCAGCCCGCTTGACCCTACGCGTTCCGAACTCTTCTAACACATGAGGATACCAATCCCACAAGTACCGTGTCGGTGAATGACAGTAGCAAATGTGTAACGTCCCCGGACGAGTGACAACACCCTTGGCAAATGCCGAAGCACTACTAATCACAACGTCAAAACGGCTCAAGTCGAAGGTTTCTGGGACAATCGGCAACAAAGGCAAAAGAAGCCTTTCTCTTTTCCGAAGTATTTCTGGAAATTTCCTCAAGAAGGAAAAGCGTATGTTTGCGTCATTTAATAACGTTTGTGTTACCGAATTCTCGTGAAGAAGAGCGTAGATGGGTGCGTCGGGATAAGTCGCATGCATTTCAGCAAGAACCCTCTCCGCTCCTCCAAGCCTTGTTAGAGACTCATGTACTAAGGCAACTTTCATACAAAAATATTAATTCATCCGGTAATTGTTTGATACACGTCCAAGGCAACATCTTCCCATGAACGAATTGGCGCCGGATCTGGTGTCAGGGGTTTTTCAATCAACTGTTCCAGCGCCCTTGTCCAGGCCTCAACATTATTTTTTGTCACATAAATTCCGGTCTGCCCACCTGCTTCCTGACAAGCCCGGCAAAATGATGAAGCGAATGGAACACGAGCGGTCCGTGCTTCTAAAAGCACTAGACTCGTCCCTTCGCATAAGCTTGGAAGCACAAGTCCACTTGCCTTCCTCAGAGCTTCATCTCGTATGCGATCAAGTACGTACCCCTGGAACACGATACGATCTTTGTGCTTCAGCTGACTGTGTGTTTCTTTAATATCTTCAAATCCGAATCCTTGTCCTCCAAGGATAACCAACGAATGCAGCAGATCGGGCCTCTGGGATAATAATTTATCGAAAGCTTTGATTAGTGTTTTTACATTCTTTTTCTTTTCGACCCTACCAATATAGAGCAGGTAAGGTTTGCGCCATAGCAGTTGAACTTCATCATTAGCAACCGACAACGATCCTGGCGGGACCACCTTAACGTCCCTCGTTTTATATATCTTTTCTAGTTTATCCTTGGTGGACTGTGAGTGAGTAATAATTTTTGCGTTTCTTGCAGCATCGGCGGTCGTTAAACGTAAATACCAACGTTCGATAAAAGGATAAACTAACGGAAACTGTTCAAAACAGACATCATGAATGACAACGAGGCATTTTTTAGGTCGAATCAATGGAAGTACGTGGGACGGTACAAATAAAAAGTCTAAGTCATCAAATTGAGAAAACAACCCGAGCCCCAAATGTGTCCACATCCGGGGAATTTTAATTACGCGTACTTTCGCTCCTTTGAAAAGTGGACTCTCTTTCTTTGCGTATACTGTAACGTCGTGACCGTTTTTTCTTAAAATTTTAATAAGTGGCGGGATCAGCAGACTACTGTACTTCTCTACTCCGGTTTGGTTTTCACCAACACATCTTGAGCCATCGATACCTACGTGCATATTTTAACGCGCCGCTAGCAAGCTCTTCTTATATACCTCCAAATTTTCAACCGCTACGCCTACGCCCTTGATTACACACTGCAATGGACTCTCAGCAACCACACACGGAACACTAGTGACCTTCGCGACCAGTTTATCCATATTTCTCAGGAGCGAGCTTCCTCCTGATAACACAATCCCCTTATCGATCACATCAGCGGACAACTCCGGCGGAGTATCTTGGAGTACAAGTTTGATAGCCTGCGTGATACTTTCAAGCTCATCTTGAATTGCTTCAGTTACCTCATATGAGTTAACAGTAACTTCTTTCGGTAACCCACTACTAACGTCTCGTCCTCTGATTACATACTCCTTCTGCTCTTCTAGCGGGATGGCACTGCCAATAGCAATCTTTACTTCTTCAGCAGTCCTTTCCCCTACGGCAAGACCATGCTTTTTGCGAATATACTCAGCAATTGCAGCATCAATTTTGTTTCCACCGACTCTTGCTGAGTGTGACGCCACAATTCCACCCAATGAAATCACAGCCACTTCAGACGTCCCGCCTCCAATATCAATAATCATATTCCCCGACGATTCGCCGATCGGAATTCCAGCTCCGATTGCAGCGGCTAATGGTTCCTTGACAAGATATGCATTCTTCGCGCCGGCTTGCAAAGCGGCTTCTGTGACAGCGCGCCTTTCTGTACTTGTGATCCCGGCAGGCACGGCAATCATCACGTCAGGACGAAAAAAGCTAAGCCCCCGTCCTATCGTTTTCTCGATGAAATATCTCAGCATTGCCTCCGTAACACGAAAATCAGCTATCACACCGTCACGTAGGGGACGGGAAGTAATAACACTCTCTGGCGTTCGGCCCAACATTTCTTTCGCTTCATTGCCAACAGCAAGAATCCTGTTGTCATCAACCGATACCGCAACAACAGTCGGCTCAGTAAGAACAACACCCTTCTTTGGCAAGTACACCAAAGTATTAGCGGTTCCCAAATCAATTCCGATTCTTCTTGTAATCATTCATTAAGTGACTTATTTTGTTGGCTGACGTATCGTACCATCGTGTATAATAGGTTTCAACAGGAAGAGTAATCCAATGGCACTTTTATGACTCGGCGTATGCGTTTGGTGGCTAACATTTTAGCCTGGGCTGCTTTTATTACTATCGCCCCTTTTCTGATTAGCTATTCAATGGGGCACAAAATTACCCCATCTCTACCCAACCCGGTGCCCGTCGGTGCTTTTTTGGTTAGAAGTTTTCCCAGCGAAGCAACTCTATACATTAATGACCAACAGATTAACAATAAAACACCGACCTCGGTTAATAATCTTTTGGCCGGAAACTATCGAGTCACACTGAAAAAAAATGCGTATCGGACGTGGCAAAAAACATTACCCATAGTGGGAACGAAAATCACTGACATAAGAAACGTCCGTCTGATTCCTGAAACAATCGAAGAAGATATTTTACGGGGAAACGTTCTGGATTTTTTTGTTTCACCAAAGAGACAGTGGCTTGCAGTTGTTGAGCAAACGGCCCGAGGAAAACAGGTTCGAGTGGTTTCGCTCAAAAATTTCAGCGAGCCGGGAACTGTGATCAAAACTGCCTTTGGCAAAAAAGAAAAAGCTGAACTTATTTGGTCTCCTGACGAAAACCAAATCGTATTATCGCTACAGCTGGAAAATGGGAACAAAAATTTTCTTGTCCAACGAGCGACGGGCAAAGTTGAAAAAATTGGCGACGAGAAGACCAAGGTCATTGGTTGGGTATCAACCCTGACTGAGCAACGAATTATTGAAATGAAAGGCACACAAATTTTTATTGCGCCATCAACAGAAACGACTAAACCAGAAGTTATATCGGAGGTAGCAACACTTGCTGCAAGCAACCAAGACGAATTTATTATTTTAGAAAATCCCAAAATTGGGGACGCAATAATAAAAATCTACTCATCAAGCGGCAAAAACCAAGACGCATTGTATCTGCCCGAGATGAATGGAGACCAGGTAGGCAAGATCACTCTGTCCTCTGCCGGCGATATTGCGATCGAAACCAGAGATCAGCATAAGCTGTTCATTTGGGACAAAACAGAGAGGGCGTGGCATTTCATATCTGACTCTGTCTTTAACTCACGTTTCTCGCCCGAGGGAAATAAGGTCCTGTGGCAGGAATCGGAGTTTGATGTTTGGGCAATGAACCTGCACGAGAAACGCACAATACTTACCCCATACACCCCAGAACTTGTTGCAAGACTTTCCAATACAATACGAAATCCCATTTGGTATGCCGGCTCAAACCATGTAATTTTTTTCGAGAAGGACGTAATAAAGATTGCTGAGGTCGATCACAGAGATGGTCACAGAATAGAAAATTTAATCAGCACTAACCGCGGTGATGGACGGACTGAGATCATCGAGGATGGAAACATTATTCTTGCCACAGTGCAGCGTAAAGAAGGCTTCGTGCTTTCCCGCTTCTTCATGTTAACTGCGCTTGACCGCTAACTAGCGCTGTAGAAGTTCAGATACTGTTGCCCAATCTTGCGGGCGGTAAAATTTTCTTCAGCATATTTCCGACCAATAACACCCATCCTCATAGCGTCATCAGGATGTGTGAAAATTATTTTCAATGCATCCCCAATCTCTTCGACACTCGGTTTCACCAAAAAACCCGTCCCTTCTTTAAATGTCTCTTTTAAGCCTCCGGTTTCTGAAGCAATCACAGCTTTTCCTCGCGCATAAGCCTCGATTATTGTCCGGCCAAAAGGTTCTTCCCAAAGGCTTGGCTGAACAACTGCTAAGGACTGGTCAATTTGTTTTATCACATCTTGCTGCCCGAGCCTTCCAGAAAATAGAATTTTTGACGTACCCAGGTCTTTTGCCAGTTTTTTGTATCGATCCAAATCCCGCCCTGAACCAATGATCTGCAACGACGCTTTCGGCACTGTTTTGCTGCATCGCGCAAATGCTTGGATTAATAGAGATATTCCTTTGTAAGATTCAACTGTTCCGATATATGTAATTCTGGGAATAGGTTTCTCCCCTACCAACGGCTTAAACCATTCATTAGAGACCGGATTATGTATGACACGAGAATTGACACTTAATTCTAAGCGAGACGCAACTCTTTTGCGCAAAGCTTCGCTTATATACACCTGATTACTGAGACGCTGATAACAGCGGTTGCGGTAACCCAAATTATATTTATACTGCCATACCCTAAACGGCTTCCTCACGGCCGGAGCTTCCACGACACGGTGACAACGTCTTGTCACATTGCTCCAGCTACAACCTGTACAAGAGGCCCCATTCCACCACATGTTGTTTGTCGTTCCACATATTGGCGCGAAGTCGCGCACCGTTACAAAGCTGTTGGGCAATTTGAGCTCCGCCAGGGCAAGAGCAGACCGAAAATCGTGGGCGTGGATAATATCAAAATCCTGAAGATATTTCCTCATTTTGTAAGCAATATGTCGACTCTTCCTCTGTTCAAAAAGTGGCTTATCCCAAAGACCATGTAATTCTTTGCGCCGATGGACACGTACTAGGCCAAACTCCTCCTCTTTATCTTCTTTTGCACCACAAAAAACATGGATGTCATTGCCCAACTCGGAAATACCTGACGCAATCGTCGCAGTTGACCATTCGCCGCCACCGATGAAATCCGGAGGGAACCGAGACGACAAGAAAGCAATTTTCATATGCTTATTTTACGAAAACTTTCCTGTAGACAGCCAGGGTTTCGTCGGTAGTTTTCTCCCATGTAAACCTTTTCGCCCACGTTACACCCTCAACGCTCTGTTTATGCTTCAGTTCCCGGTCATTTGCCAACTTGGTAATGGCTCCAGCCAACTCCTTTTCGTCATAAGGATTAACGGTCAACGCCACACCGCCACCGACCTCAACCAGACTGGAGACATTTGTAGTGATCACAGGTGTTCCGCACGCCAAAGCCTCAAGAACGGGGAGTCCAAACCCTTCATATATACTTGGAAAAACAAAAAAATCAGCAGCACTGTACAATGCTGGCAATAAAGCATTATCGACATAGTCCAATAAAATTATCCGGTTCCGGTTTTTTGCTTTAACTAACGCCTCCTTTACATTATCAAAACCCCACCCCCACTTCCCTGCAATTACCAGAGAGTGTTCGCAGCTTTTTGCCGCTTGGTCGAAGGATCTTATTAATGTAGCAACATTCTTGCGCGGCTCGATAGTCCCCAAGTATAAGATGAATTTCTCGGGAAGATGCAGTTTTTTCTTTATCTCTTGTTTTTCTTCTTCGGGAACAGGGCAAAAACGAGAATCGACTCCTAAATAGGTGACCGTAACTTTTCCCGGATCAACTTGTAATTTTTCCACTATGTCTTTTTTGGAACATTCGGAAATCGTTAAAATATGTTCACAAGTTTGGGCGACCAGTGGCAACTGCTTATTCCAATAAGCTCGCTGGATGCGGGTTTGAGTATCCGGATATAAGAGCGGAATAACATCATACACAGTAGCGATCGACCTCGGCTTAGCAAACGGCGTTGTTGCGGGTTTAAAATAATGCACGAAATCTACCCGGTCTGCTCTTAGCCTATTTGGCAAGAAAAAATAGTCCCACGCAAGTCTTAAAAAAGGATGGTAGACTGGCACCACTTTCTCGTCGGCATCCTGGAATGTGGACAGGTGTTTAACGCTGTCATAATAAACACTGAAATCGGCAGGAAAATTACTCTTTAGAATCCGACTGATAAGAGCCTTAGTATAAGTCCTAACCCCTCCTCCTAGTGTAGACAATGAGCGGGCCTCAAGTGCAATGCGCATATTATTTTTCAAGTAGGTCATTAAAAATCAACTCATAGCGTCTAGTTGTATTTTCGATATAGTAATTTTCCACGTCTTTTCCGTTTTGGTCACCCATCTTCCGTCTCTCTGCCTCATCCTGTGCCAACTTATCCATAAGTAAACTGATTTTTTCTATGTCGTGTACTGGAACCAAATATGCATTTTTGCCTGGTACAAGAAAATCTGTTTGTCCGCCAATGTTGGTGGAAATTATTGGCAAACCGGCATGCATTGCTTCCAAAAAACAAATTCCAAAACCTTCGTGATGGGATGCGGAAACATAAACATCACATCTCTTCAGAATCGAGTACTTTTCTTGTTCGTCCACCCTCCCGTGCAACACGACCTGGGAAGCAATACCCAACTTATCACTTTCGCTTCGCAATTCATCGAGAAGCGGGCCGTCACCAATTATGTGAAGTTCTGCTTTTTTATTTTTCATCAAGCTGAATGCCTTGAGCAGATCAAAATAGCCTTTGCGTGGAACGAGACGGCCTATGCTAACATAATGTGTCTTCCCGTCCTTCTTCAGCTCAACTTTTTCGTTCAAAATTGGAGGCACAAAACCCAATGGAATAACCTCAATCCCCTCCGGTGCATTGTAATAACGTATTGCGCGTTCTTTTGTATCGTGTGAGATAGCCGTTATTTTGTCAGCTCTCCGCATTATTCTCTTTATCACGAAGCGCAAGAAAGAATGTCTGTGTGGTGATATTCCCTTGCTTGGGTCGTAGATATCTCCGCCAATCAGCGTCAGAACAAACGGCACACGGAAAAGCGTGGACAAGATGACAGCTGGCAAACCTGAAGGGATGACAAAATGTGAATTAATAATATCAGGCCTTATTCGAGGCAACAGGAATAAGCCGTATATCAAGGCGGCGGGAAAAAAAGTCACCAAAGACGTTAACGTTGCAGTTGGCAACGACTTACGCGCTAAAACTGGAACTCTGTGGATTATCACATTTCCGCTGACTTCCTTGGCAGGAAGACCGCGGTAAGCGGTTGTGAGTACGTGCACTTCATGCTTTTTAGCCAATTCGACGGCGAGATCCTTAGTCTCGATCCCTCCGCCACCACCTAAAGGAGGGTACTCATAATTTATTATTAGTATCTTCATATACTGCTGTGGTACAGAATTCGTGGATTTTCCACAATAATCTCATCAACGTCAAGCATTATACTGTAAGGATACAGCTTGCCTGCTGGAACAGAAAATCTTGCTTTTATCATTCCCCTGTCAACATTAAAGTATTCTTCAGTTCCGTTTCCCCTAACGCCGATCCTTTTAATATTTTCACTATCAATTTTCATTTCCAATTCCACAACCACCGCTTCTTTGGCAAAGAAAAATATTGTAGAGCCATTCTTTGCTTTTGCCATCAAGTTATTCTCCTCTCTATTCATAAGTTGCCAGCCTGCGCCTCTAATAGCCACGGCGCCAAACGCGTTCTTGGGATTATTTTCAACAGCAAAAACTGAGAGCGTGTCGGTGATGATCGTTTCGCGAAAACCTAGCGAAGTCTTCAAGAAATTCTTTACTTCCCCAATTTCCTGTGAAGTTAATATTCGGGGCTTATCATCTTGATAAGAAACAATCCCGCCAGGTGGATTTGTTTCCAGAATGATATTTCCTATTTCGTGCGTTGCGAACGCCGCGCTGGCTACATCTGGAAGCGCTTGCCCAAAAAAAGAATTTAACTGCAAATCCTTTGTCCTAAGAAGTGCCAAGTCCTTCACAACTGGCGTTTGTAAAAAGATCTGGAGTGAGGCAGGATCTATTATCCTTGCCAGTGCAGAGTTGCCTACAGTAACTTTGTTATAGAAAGTTGAATAATATAACTGCTCGGAAGCGAACCTGTAATTCGAATAAGCAGGGATCGCCAAAACGTTTCCTGGTCCCAATTCGACTGCGACTTTTTCCGCAAGGATTTTATCTACATGCATGTGCGGGAAGTTGGGGGCTGGTATAAACTCTATCAGCAATATTAATGGGACTGCGTAATACATTCTTCTGTTTGTAGTCCGCCAGTTAATAGCAAATATTAGTGGAATAAATATAACGGGCAACACAACAAAGCGGCCTGTCGTTCGAACGGCATTAAGGAATGGCAGATCATATAAGATGGCGCCGGGCATCGGCACTAGCAGCTTGCCAACTTTTAGACTGGGGCCAACAGCAAGAATGAGGCCGATAATAGATAGTACTAACAGAATATAATTGACCTTATTTTTTCCTTTTTTCTGAGCCAGCAGGATAACTATCGTGATCGTCAACAATAATCCTATTGTCTGAACTTTGTCAGATACTGTTGATGAATCATCACCGTATGAAGCAGACGAAAATCGAAGAACCGAGAACGGCGACAAAGAAAAAAGTCGGCCGAAGTCCGCCGAATATCTATCACGCTGTTCATTACCTAAATTAAAATAATTGTTTGTTAGAGAACTTTTTAGTAATGGGAAATACGGTATTGAACCAACAAATAAAACAAGGACCGTAGCAAGACTTATTAGTAACTTTCGTTGTTTCGACAACCCAATAATTTGTTTTAAGTTAAACAAGAGAAATACAAAGACGATCAGAGTGGCAACAAAGAACAACTGGTGATCGGTCCAAGCAAGTCCGCAAAATACTAAAGATGAAACTACAAGCCACCATATTTTATTCGTCTTCCAATAAAGTGTTAGAAATAAAAGCAGTGAAATCAGCCACCAAATTTGCATTGCACCAAAGTGCCCTAGGGCTTCAGACAAGCGATACGGAGAAAACATGATCATAAGGCCAGCAACAAACGCCGGCCAAAAACGCGCATTCCAACTCCTAGCCAACAAGAATGTAAAATAGCCAGCAAAAGTACCAGCTATAAGCCAAACAATATTGTAAGCAAGGACTTCGCCAAAAAGTTTAGATAAAGGCAACCAAATAATGGGACTCAGGTTGCGGAGAGACGCCTCTTCAGCAATCACCAGTTTTCCCGCACTTAGAGTTTCGTTCAAACGAACGAAACGCCACAGCGTTTGGAAGGGATCCCCACCAAGCCCGATAACATCGGTTTTCAGAAATCTAAACAATGAAATCCACCACAAATTCGCAGCGCAGAATAAAATTAACGGGGCAAAACTTCGAACTAAGGGTTTCCCGAATAATTTTTTCATCTGACTTCGATTCTTGAAATTTCTTTGTCGCCAACCCGGAAGTACCAGTCAATCCCCACCCATCCGTTTCTCTCTCCTTTCCTGACGTTATCAACCGTCAGTGCTGATTTTTTAACAAATGAGTAATGGTAATCCTTTTCATCATTAGCAACCCTAAGAGTCGGAGCATTGTCTTTCTTCGTGCCTTCAGTAGTAAAAATATAAAATAAATCCATACCCTTTACATTGGGTATGGGTTCAAAAACAAATTTCGTATAACCGCCATCTTGGAGATCTGAATTATTCATTGATACAGTTCTCAAATCCGCACCATCAACTGTGGTTCGAATGTGCAAAACCATTCTGCCTTCCTTAACTTTGCCACTATAGGTTGCTGCCATAACATTAACCCGCGACAAATTGTCAGCAACCATCGGCACCTGCAAAACAACAGCATCTCCCGGCAAAATTTCGCCCACAATGCCGTTCACAACCGGCTGTTTATACACCCAGGCATACTCCAGACCGTTAACATGTGCAACAAAATCGGGTTTCCTTTTTTTGTAATATTCGTCAATAAAATCGTTCGCCCAATGGTCAGGGGAGCGGCCAAACATGTTCCGATAAAGAACGACGTAACCAATTTTTGTTTGCGCATGAGCATTGATATGCAAGACATTTTTCTTTGTCAAAGCCCTCAACTCTTCCGGATACCATGAAGCCACTGTTGCTTTACCAGGCTGGGCATCTAAGTATTTGGCAACCTGATCCAACCCCTCACCCCAACCCAATTCTTGGCTCAGGTTATATGGAAAAAGAGGATTATAGTGCGCCAATTCATATGGACCAAGGCGGTAGTTAGTCACAATCAAGGGCACTAGCAGTACTGCAAAGGGAAGGTATTTTTCCAGCCGCATCTTCACCGGCTGCCTAATGGCAAAACCCAGCGCAGCAAATATTCCCACGACTCCGAGAAAATCAATAACAGGGAAAACAGGAAGAACATACCGATCCCCCTTTTTTGCCCCAACCGTCATCTCCGCAAAAAACATCAAGCCAAATAAAGCCAAAAGAAATATATTTCTTTTGCCAACATGTTTGGTTACGTAAATGCGGCTCTGTTTAAACAGTAATAGGGCTGCTAATAACAAGACGCCCAACATAACAGGCAAGGTTGTCCGAGTTATGAACGTAGCCGGATAATGCCAAAAAGCCAATGAATATGGTTCATCCATATCATGCGGCAGCAGAGCAGCGACTGCCATGTCTTTTCTGACCTGGTTAGCGTTATCTAAAGGGTTGTCATGACCTGCTATCCACCACAGGGACGGCCACAAGAGCAGTACTATAACAATAACGATCGCTAGCCATTTTCCAAACGTCCACAACATCGCTTTCATTCCACTTTTTCGCGCTCCTACAAAAAACACCACGAACGCAAAGAGGAGGATAATTATTGCGGGAATTTTTGTAACAATGGCAAGTGCTGAAAATAAAGCCGACAAGTAATAAGTTTTTCTGGAATGTTTTTTTCTATAAAGCATGAGTAATAGTGCTGCAATAAAAAGAAAACCCATTAGAAAGGCGTCGACATGTAAAAGTTTACTGTAACCAATAACAAACGGGTCGAGAGCAATGACGGCGCATGTTGCAAAAGCAATTTTCTTTGGGAATAGACGTCGCAAAACCAAATACATCACAACTATCAAAAATGAGTTAATAATAACCATTGGATATCGCGCGAAGACGATGAACTTATATATGTCCCCAAAATTAAACACCGTCTTAAAGACGGGCATCGCCGCATAAACCGAAAGGCCGCCGACCCAAAGCGTAGTTATACCAGGATGTGTTGTTTGAAAGGTATTGTTTATATCTAAATGCCGCCATGCTTTTACGAATTCAAACGACCGACCAATCGAATTCTTTTCATCTGCTGTCAAAAACAACCCAACACCATAAAGACGCGGCATGAGCGCCAACACAAATAGAATGGCTACCTCGATTATCACTAGTTTGTTCCGTCGGACAAAGTCAACAACCTTCATAAAAGAAATTCTAACACTATTTCCGTTTATAGATCGTTATCGGGTTAGACAGATTTTCAATCTCAGCAACTGGAGTAAAACGCATATTAACCGCTTCCTCAATCATCGGATATTCAAGGAAATATGAAAACTCAGTCAGTTTTTCTCGGACAAACCACTTCACGTCAGAAAGAAACGTCTTCACCATAATTTCGTTTGGTTCCATGAATATGTTACGTAGGGACGGTTCAATATATCCATAGGCGTACCAGGTCGGATGAGAAACATTAAACGGAACATGGTGTCCTGAAACATAAGGAATAATCACTGCACCAGTCTGAACAAGATCATCCTTCGGCACATTCTCTTTTAGGTATGCAGCAGCCTCGAGAATGGAAGACCAGTGGAAAGTGCCGGTGTGTTCATAAACATATGAACTGTGAGCAGAACTATAATTTGCCCAAACAAGCAACGTGCTCACCAGCAGAATACCCCACTTACCGTGAAAACTTTTCGCCATATAGACGGCGCCGATGGCAGCACTCAGCGCCAATGAAGGCATGAACTCAGAAATGTAGTTTGCATTAAACTTGATCCAAAATGCGTAAAAAATTGCCACCGCAATGAACCAGACCAGGGGGAGGAAATGATAAACTTTTGCTCTTAAGTCTTTATTTTCTGATCTCTTTAGCGGATAGATCGCAAGGAGGGTTAAAATATATGGCATAAGTAGCCAGAATAGTCCGACTCCGTTTGCCAAATGCGACTCCTCTTCAAAACGCTTTATAAATTGATTGGCCGCAAAAGATAAGTAAACAGGAAGAAGCCAAACAAGCCGGGAATAATAACCAAAACGCTTGAATAATTGTTCCAATCCTTGTCCGAGCATTACAAGTGCCAAAAAGACAAGTGGGATAGCTTCACGGAATAAAGGCAAAATACCCTTTACTGAATATGTTGCGTAAAGATCGCCCCGCTCACTTAACTGCTCTATGGATGTTTTTGCCAAACTTACTCCTGTAGCGTAGGAAACTCCTGGCATTCCATACAATATATAAATGCCTCCAAAAAACAGGCACAACACCAGCAAGACACCAATCGCATTCGCCCCAAGAAATTTCATTTTTCTCTTCCAGCCTTCAGGTTGAATTGCTAGAAGAATAAGGATCGGCAAACCTAAGGCTAGGGAACTTTTTCTCGCTACGATACTAACCCCGAAGACAAGGCCCGCCACCAAAAACAGCCTCAAACGTTTTTTCTCCATGGCGTAGACAAAAAACGCCAGCGCAAGAGATCCGAAAAACATTTGCGCTGTTTGCGTGTGACCATAGGAGTTAAACAGCGCGGGTGCAGCTGTGAATAACCAGACTGCTGCTGCTGCTACCCCCCCACCCTTGTTTCCGAATCTTCTGCCTAAGAAAAAAAGTGGGAATACCGTCAGAACACCCAGAACGATGTTCACATATCTACCAATCATTAGATCGTGCCCAAAAAAAACCATTCCGAGAGCAGCAGCACCGATAAATACAGGAGCTTTAGCGAGCGCATCGCCTCCAGGCAGCTTTCCTTCTAATATTGTCCTTGCGTCATAAAGATATGCACCTTCATCGTTTGTGAAAGGCATTTGAATTGCAAACATATGTCTAAAGAGAAAACCGAAGGATAGAAGCAATAATAGCAGCAAAATAATGCGCTTTTTACCACTAAAAACCATCTCAATTTTCGTTGAGAACAACACTAAAGCAATAAGTAATAACGAAACAAGTATAAACTTTAGGCTCAACAAAAAACTAGCGGGATCGTTTTTTACAGCAGCTATATAGTTCTTAGCTGCGCCAATGGTGGAAAGTTTTACAAACTCGGTTGCCGGAATTTCGTGGATAACAACGAAAGTTGCATCTGCTCCATTTTTCCGCGCTGATTCAAAAGAATGGGGCTGCGTTCGCTGCAAAACAACAAGCGAACTGCCTACTTTTTTATATTCATCTGTATTTTGATAATCGACAGTTATTGCATTACCTTCTATCGAGTCAGGAGATCTGAGGGAAGCAAAAAAAGTTTTATTTTTCGAATTCTCAATAGGATCAAAATGAAACTGATAGATCTGGTGATCAGAAAATTTAGCCGCATTGACAACAACTCGTCTTAAGGGCTGCTCGTCCGTGATGTTATTTCTTAATTCAAAAATAACATCCTTATTGTTTTCTCGTGAACCAAAAGTTGCTACTTGAAAACCAACGCCAGAAAGATTTTGGCGATTAGATTCGAAGGTTTGACCAACTTCCTTGTCACCGGTTATTTCTCCGATTGTCCTGTTCCTTGATAATTGCTGAAGAGACACGTATGGAACACGGATGCCAGATAAAAACACAGCAACTACAATCAAGAGCACGGCCGTGCCCCCCACGAGTGCTTTATGAGCAAACTTCATTTTTAGGATTGCCAATAGTGGTCTTTGTTCTTTTTGAAGTACTCCACTGTCTTGGCGACTCCTTCCTTAAGAGGGACTCTCGCTTCCCAACCTACAGATCTTTTGATTTTACGTGTGTCAGCAATGTAATTACCGGTCTCATTTCGTTCGTAATTCTTTGGCCAAGGTACATGCACTTTCTTCCCTGTCCCAACTACATCCAAGATCGCATCTACCATGTCAACAAAACAAACTCTTTCGTGAGTACCAATATTATAGACTTCACCATCAGTTCGGTCGGAAGCGGCGATGCGTAAGAAAGCATCAACTATGTCATCAACATATAAGTAGTCTCGCTCTTGGCGTCCGTCACCAAAGACTTGGATGTCTTTGCCTTCTATGGCTTGCCTAACAAACCATCCAACAATTGAATACTTTGAATGTTTCATTTGTTGTCTAGGACCATAAGGATTAGGGATCCTAATAACTGATGACCTTATTCCGTACACATCAAAGTAAATCCTGTAATATTTTTCTGCTGCAAGTTTGTGGACACCGTACATGCTTAAGGGGTTTGTAGGGTGACTCTCATCGACGGGCGTCGTTAAAATTTTCCCGTAAGCCAGACGCGAAGATGAGAAAACAATTTTTGTTTTAGGAGCAAACTTCCTTGCAGCTTCCAAGACACGGAGATGGCCTAAACAGTTAATATCTAAATCAAGAAATGGTTCAGTAATACTATCAATATAACTAACCTGAGCTGCAAGATTGAAAATAAAATCCTTACCCGAGACGACTTCGTTAACAAGTTTTTCATCCCTGATATCCCCAATAACCACATTAATTCTTTCTTTGATCGAATCTACATTGAATTCGTTGCCACCATAAAGCGGTAATAAAGCATCGAGAACTGTAACCCGTGCTCCAGCTTCGACTAAGGCATGGGCAATGTTACTACCAATAAAACCCAATCCCCCGGTTATTAAAACCTCTTTATCGGCAAATTTCTTTATATAATTATTATCGTTTTGTTTCATATGCAATTTCTTTCAATATATTTTCGTAGCGTTTAACAATTTCTCTCCATTCGTAAGCTTGTACGAATTGTCGGCTACGTGCGCCCATTTTTTTTCTCAATTCATCATCAGCTATCAGCTTCGCCAGAGACTGGGCTAATTTTTCTGTGTCCCCAACATTAATAAGATAACCGTTTTCTCCTTCTCTCACAATTTCCTGGTTTCCTGGAACATTGGTCGTTACTATCGGCAAACCACAACCCATGGCCTCCAAAGTAACCGCAGGCATTCCTTCAGACTCAGACGTTAATACAAATATGTCAGCACCTTGGTAACTCTCATGTAATTTGTCGTAAGTAATGGTGCCCATATATTTTATCAAGTGACTAACACCTAATTTTTCTGCCATACTGTCGAGTTGCGCACGCATTGCACCTGTTCCAACAACCTCTACTTCAAAAGGTATGCCTGTTAATCTTTGTATCTCTGGCAGTGCTTGGACTACATACTGCAACCCCTTTCTCGCGATTAATCGACCGATAAATAAAATCTTAACTTTCGGGTTTCGTGGCCTTTCAACCGGCACAAACCTCGACAACTCGACTCCGTTTGGGACAAGCCGAAAGTCATAATTAGTGTCATGTTTTCTCCCAAGATCCAGTAACCCCTGTGAACAAACGGTTGAAATCTTAGCACCTCGCCACACCCACCGCGTAAGCGCAGTAATGTAGGGGTAAATTTTTTTATAACGAGAAGGATTCGATCCCGGCATGTCGGAACCACCAAAATACACAGAATAAGGTGTTCTATATAAAATATTAATCAATTTTGCTACCCAACCAGACGGCAGAGCAAAATATGCCTGAATAACGTCTGGTTTGTACCTAGGAACAAACCACAGGCAATAAAAAAATGCAGACAACCCAAAAGTAATCAGCTCCCAGGAAGCACAAAAATCTTTATAACGCCTTATTGCCGGAACTCGAATTATGGTGGCGCCGTCAATTGTCTCCTGGCGCGGCAAATCGCCGAAGGATGATGTTATTAAAGTAACCTCGTGACCCCATTCTGCTAAATATTTAACCGCATATTTAGTTACCGTAGATCCTCCTCCTCCAATCGGAGGATATTCATTATTAATGAGGAGAAGTCTCATTGGTTCTTCTCGTTCAGCCCCTCAAGATGGTCTAACGTATAAGCTTTTTTTGTAGAATAATATGTCATGGCAACGGTATCAGCTATAAAACCTGTCATCACCAACTGAAGACCGATAATTACTAATAAAACTGCAAGTAATGGTGTGGTCCTGTTTTGCAAAGAAATTTGCTGTAGATACCACAAAATACTTAGTGTCCCTCCCAAAATAAACCCACAAATCATCAGAGCCACACCCAAAGTACCAAATAAATAAATGGGACGTGTTGAGTATTGTATCCAAAACTTCACCACTAAAAGATCCAGTAAGCCTTTCCATTTTTTCCTTACAGAGTATTTTGATTTGCCAAACTTACGGGCATGGTGTCGCGTTTTCATTTCTCCCACGCGGTAACCTTTCCAGCCAAGCAAAGCGGTGATATAGCGACGGTGCAAGTCACTATAGAAATCCATGTCTTCAATGCACTCGCGCTTATAGACCTTAAGACTGCACCCATGGTCATGGATCTTATCGCCTGTCATTAGTCTTCGAAGCCAATTACCCACCCAGCTCATCACCTTAAGATAAAGGGCGTCGCGTCGGCTTGCACGCCAACCAGACACAGCATCGTAGCCATCTTCTTCGACCATCCGGACCATTTCGGGTATATCTTCTGGATCATTTTGCATATCCGCATCCATCGTTATTAAGTACTGCCCATTCGCATAGTCAAACCCCGCCTGCCAACCAGACGATTGTCCAAAATTTCTTCGGAACCTGACTATTTTAATTCGGGCATCCTTCTCTCGTGCCTCGTGCATCCTTTGGTAGGTCTTGTCCTTGGATCCGTCATCAATAAATATAATTTCCCAGTCAGAACCCAGGCTGTTCATAACACTCGAGACCTTCTCCGCAACTTGAGGAATATTATCCTCTTCGTTGAAGGCAGGGATGATTACAGAGTATTTCATCATATTATTTAGTTATAACTGACAATAGAATACCCTATTTATTCTCTCTTGGCAAGTAGCTGCTGATATTGTCTTTCGTAGGAAGTTCCAGTTTACATAAACTTGCCAACCAATAATAAGCAAAATAATACTTACGCCGATAAGCAGAAAAACATATGGTGTGTGGTGCTTTTCCATTATTCGCCCACTAAAACGACTTCTTCTTCTAATTCAACGCCGCTTTTTTCCATAACCTTTTTTTTCACCTCTGAGATCAGTGTCAGAATATCAGTACTTGTGGCGCCGCCCTTATTGATTATGAAATTTGCATGCTTCTCACTCACTTGTGCGGCACCACTTACCAAGCCCTTACATCCCGCTTCTTCGATTAACTTTGCGGCAAACATACCATTACCTGGATTTTTAAAGACAGAACCCGCACTTGGAAACTCGTATGGCTGTTTTGCCCTCCTGACTTCCAAGTCATTCTTAATTTCCTGCAAAATTACATCTCTTTCACCAGGAACCAGAGAAAAGGTGGCTTCCCAAACAAGGTAATCATCTTGGTTCTTTTTAATTTCGGAATTCCTGTAACCGAAACCAAGTTCTTCTTTAGTTAATATCTTGGTTTCCCAAGCTCCTACGGTCTTCCGTAGGACCAAAACCTTCTCCAGCACATCGCGTATTTCACTGCCAAGAGAGCCAGCATTTCCCCTTACGGCACCACCAACAGTTCCAGGTATCCCGGCTAAATGCTCCATACCGCTAAGGTTGTGCTCCGCGGCGAATGTTGCCACGGACCTAATTATTGCTCCGGCTTCGGCCACAACCCTTACCCCTTCAACGCGCACTCTCCTTGCTTCCGGTTTTATCACGACACCACCGAAACCACTATCACTAAACAAAGAATTCGAACCATTACCTAATATGAAGTGCCTTAAGCCTTGCGATTCCCCCCATTCCAATGCCTCACTCGCCTCAGTAATTGTTTTAACCCTAATAAAATATCGCGCTAGGCCGCCTGTATGCCACGTGCAATATTTAGCTAATTTTACATTCTCCTCAATTATCATTGTTAACCAATTTACGTGCCAAACGGTCTATGGATCCTGCACCGACAACCAGGATTACTCTGCCTGAAAGGTCATGAGAACGTACGATATTTTCAGCGGCTTCCAATGATTCTGCAAAAAAAGCATCGACGCCCTTAGCTAACAGTTCTTGAATCCAGCCCCTAGTGCTGATCGGATCTTTCCCCTCACGGCCTGCAACTCCGTAGAGTTCCATCACGATAACTTCATCCGCTTTTGACAATGATTGCAAAAAATCCTGTTCAAAAGTTATCGTTCTGACACCTTGGTGCGGTTGAAAAATAACAAAGAGCTTGCGGTCAGGATAGGCTTGGCGTGCTCCGCCCAGAAGGGCGTCAATTTCTGCGGGATGGTGAGCATAATCGGAAATAACAGGTATGCCATTAAATAAACCGACTTTCTCAAAACGCCGCCAGGTACCTGAAAAAGTAGACAACGCATCCTGGGCAACTGACTCGGAAACCCCCAGAACACTTGCGACTGCCAAGGCAGCACCCGCATCTAGGACAAAATGATTCCCCGTAAATGGGATGGAAAATTCAGCATTGTATTTTGGAGACTCAACAGAAAAAAACTGTTTTCCATTCGAATACCTAATAATAGAGAGGGTCAGGTTTGCATTATTGTTCGATGAGCTACGCAGATCGAAACCAACCGTTGTTATATTGTTTCTTCCTGATATGACCTTAAAAAAATCATCGCTTGTTCGGGCTACTACGGTTCCGCCCTCCTGCACGTTATCTATAAATTTCTTAAAGGCATCAACGTAGTCAGACCTATTGGGAAAAGAGTCTACATGGTCATAATCAACATTAGTAATAACGGCGATATGTGGCTTTAGGAATAGGAAATGATTTCGGTACTCATCTGCTTCGACTACGACAATATCACTGTTCCCCATTCGAAAATTATTACCGTCTAAATCTTTAGCGAGAGTACCAATAACGACAGTTGGATCAAGTCCTGCTTGTATCAGCATGTGGGCAATAATCGCAGTCGTTGTTGACTTGCCATGCGTACCAGACACGGCTATCAAACGTTTTCCCGCAGATAACACACCAAGAGCCTCGGCGTAAGACAACTGCCGAGTCCCCTTTTTTGCGCACTCAACTCTTATCGGATGGCTCTCCTGTACTGCGTCCGAATAAATCAGAATGTCAGTCTTTTCAGGAAGATTGTAAGAATCTTCCGTGTAAACTTGTATCCCCTTCTTTCTCAATAATTGTACAACCGCAGACTCTTCCCTATCAGAGCCTGCCACATCTACCCCTAATTCCTTTAACCACTGCATTACACTCGAAAGTCCAACCCCCCCAGCCCCAACACAGAAGACCTTAATCCCTGGTTTGAAAATGTCACTCATAACTTTGAGCATAAGCAATAATGTGCGTTGCCACAACTAAATTATCGCACTGTCAATTTTTCTTCGCCCGACCTACGTCTCGGGACAAAGCCCAGACCCATTGATACCAATAATTGTGCAATATCAACTGATGCATTACTCCTTGCTAGTTCTCTTGATCGGGAAGACATTAGTTCTAAATCAGATTGTCTTTGGAATACTTTTCTAATAGTTGCCTCCAACAGGGGAGCGGAAAGATTGCTTTCATCAACGACCACAGCAGCACCCGCTTCTCTATAAAAATAAGCATTTTCCCACTGATGGTTGTTTGCAGATTCGGCTAGTGGAACTAAAATTGCCGGTTTGCCTGCTGCGGCAAGCTCCGCCAAAGTAGTTCCGCCGGCACGTGACAAGACTAAGTCGGAAGCCGCAAAACATGCAGCCATTGTCTTCTCATCGACAAATCCGTAGAGGTGGTAATCCTGTATATCAGGGAAATTGTTTAGGGTCGATTGGATAAATGATTTGACTGGTTCGTAATTCAGCTGCCCTACCTGGTGTACAATCTGAAATTCCGGAAGAAGCTTTATTAAAGCTTCCAACACGACATTATTGATCCTTTGTGCACCCTGACTTCCTCCGGTAACAAAAATGACTGGTTTTCTGTCATGCAACTGCAATGTTCGTCGTGCTTCTTCTTTGCCGGGAAGGTTATAAAATATTTCTCGCAAAGGAGTCCCTGCCACAAAAACCCTATCAGAACGGAAGCTTTCCTCAGTTTTTCTGAATCCAACCGCCACAGCAGACGCGAAACGCGAAAGTTTTTTATTCGAAATGCCTGGCACAACATCTGTTTCATGCATTAGCACAGGAATTCTATAAATCCACGAGGCCACCACTACTGGTATTGAACCGTATCCGCCTTTGCTGAACACAACTTCTGGCATTAATACATACATTCTCCACAATGCCCTGATTATTCCGAGAGGTAGGTAAACAAAAAGGTCTAGCGCAGTCAATCCAGCGCCTGATAAATATCTCCTAATCTTCCCGGACGGAATATGCTCATAGGAGATATCGGCCTTTTCCAAAACAGACCTGTCGATATCAGTCACAACCCCGACATAAAGGATTTCTAAACCACTATTCCTACTCGGCGGAAAAGTAATTTCGCTTTCTCGATACATCTTCCGAAGGGATTGTGCAACAGAAACTAACGGCGTCAGGTGTCCGCCTGTTCCTCCTCCAGTAAGAACAATTCTCATAGTCTATATATTATCCCACAAATTAAGTCGTCCACAAAAAACTTATTTTCCACTGTATCTGGATATATTTAACAAGATACCAGCCCCTACCAGGGTAATCACAATTGCGGAACCACCATAAGAAACCAGCGGTAGCGGTATACCTGTCAAAGGAAAAATCGACATATTCGCTCCAACGTGGACAATTGCTTGAACAAAAAACCAAGAAGTGATTCCGGCTGCCACTAACCGACTAAATGTATCGGGTGCATTACGGGCAATTTTGTACCCGCGTAGAATTATAAACATATAGAGAAGCAACAAGATGGTTATTCGAAAAAAACCCAATTCTTCGGCAGCAATAGCGAATATCGAATCGCCTGCCGGTTCGGGTAAATATCTAAACTTTTGTCGGCCACGGCCAAAACCTAATCCCCATACACCCCCAGACCCGATAGCCAACAAGGCCTGGTGAACCTGATATCCAATACCTTTGGGGTCAAGTTCTGGATGAAGAAAGGTTGTAAAGCGAGCCATCCTATATGGCGCCATCCTTATCAGGATAAGCAACGCAAGAATACCTCCGCCCACTATCATTAGTAAGTGAGTCCAACGCGCTCCCGCCAGGAGATATACGATCATTGCGGCTCCTGTCACAACGACTAACGTACCAATATCGGGTTGTTTGATTATCAGAATACTGATTAATCCGACAACGATAGTAAAAGGAACTAATGCCGTACTAACATTGCCATGGGTTCTTTCCCTACTGGCAAAAAGTGCGGCCAAATATAAGATCACCGCAAGTTTAGCGAATTCGGCAGGCTGGACTGTGATAAATCCGAGATGTACCCATCTTGAAGCACCGCCATACGACATA
>CAYNDL010000007.1:0-29429 GCA_964396115.1 uncultured Candidatus Saccharibacteria bacterium | reverse complement strand
TGGTGCACCAACATTGGCTTCTACGCTGAATTCACGCTTCATACGGTCGACAATAATTTCCAAATGGAGTTCACCCATTCCAGAAATTAATGTCTGGCCCGTTTCTTGATCAGTGCTCACGCGGAAAGTGGGGTCTTCGTCAGACAACTTCTTCAAGGCAACGCCCATCTTTTCCTGATCAGCCTTTGTCTTTGGTTCAATTGCAATTTGGATAACAGGCTCTGGGAATGTGATGCGTTCAAGAAGAATTGGCTTTTCAGTGTCACAAAGCGTGTCACCAGTTGTGGTGTGCTTCATACCGATCAATGCACCGATTCCACCAGCAGAAAGTGTTTGCACTTCTTCACGCTTGTTTGCATGAATACGGAGAATACGGCTGATACGTTCCTTTTCGTTAGCTGTCGAATTCTGTACATATGTTCCGCTTTCGATTTTTCCGGAGTACACACGGAAGAATGTTAGCTGTCCAACATAAGGATCTGTTGCAACCTTAAAAGCCAAAGCTGCAAACGGTTCATTTGGGTCCGGTTTTCTTTCAAGTTTGGTTTCTGGATTGCGAGGATCAGTCCCTTGTACTGGAGGCACATCCATCGGAGACGGTAGATATTCAACTACCGCATCCAGGGCAAACTGCACACCTTTGTTTTTCAAAGCTGAACCACATAGAACTGGAACGATCTTGTAGTCGATTACTGCCCGGCGTAACGCTGGGACCATTTCCTCAACGGTCAGTTCTTCTCCCGAAAGGAATTTTTCGGTCAACTTATCATCACTTTCCGCGATCTTTTCAACTAATTTGGCACGCCATTCTGCGACTTGCGCTTGCATGTTTTCTGGAACAGGAATTTCTACAATTTTTTCACCGTGATCACCATCAAAGCGATAAGCAACTTTCTTTAATAGATCAATAACGCCTTCAAAAGCAGATTCTGTACCGATTGGTAGAAAGGCTGGGATCGCATTGGGTGTTAAGCGGTCGAGGATGCTATTGTATGAACGGAAAAAATCAGCACCCGTACGATCGAGCTTGTTTATAAAACAAACACGCGGGACTTTATATTTGTCCGCCTGGCGCCAGACAGTTTCACTTTGAGGCTCAACACCGGCCACACCATCAAAAACAACGACTGCGCCGTCCAGCACACGCAAGCTGCGTTCCACTTCAACAGTGAAGTCAACGTGACCAGGAGTGTCGATTAGATTCAGACGATGATTTTTCCAGAAACAAGTTGTTGCTGCTGAAGTGATAGTAATACCACGTTCACGCTCTTGTTCCATCCAATCCATAGTAGCTTCACCTTCGTGCACTTCACCAATTTTATGAGACAAACCGGTATAAAAAAGTACGCGCTCAGAAATCGTTGTTTTTCCGGCGTCAATGTGAGCGACAATTCCGAAATTACGGATACGTTCTATGGGAATAGAAGCTGTAAACTGGTCTTCTTTTTCAGGCATTTTCTCTCTTAAATTTTAATGTTAAAACGCGAAGTGAGAGAAGGCTTTGTTGGATTCAGCCATACGGTGAACATCATCACGTTTCTTCATGGCTCCGCCTTCCTTCTTTGCCGCATCCAATAACTCAGCAGCCAATTTCTCTGGCATTGTTATGCCGCTACGGTCTCGTGCTGCTTGGATAATCCAACGCATTGCTAAGGTCAACCGACGTTCAGCACGCACTTCCATGGCAATTTGGTAGTTGGCACCACCAATACGACGAGCCCTTACTTCCAGAACAGGGGAAACATTCCTGATGGCATTATCGAAAATACTCAAAGGGTCTTGTTTGGATGTCTCACTGATAATATCGAAAGCTTTATAGATGATGGAGCGGGCTGTAGTTTTCTTGCCGCCTTTCATCATGTGGTTTGCAAAGCGCTCGATAATAACATTTCCGAATTTCGGGTCGGGGTTTATTTCCCTGCGGACTTTAATAGATCGGCGTGGCATATTTTATTTAGCGTTATCTTGAGGTTTCTTAGCTCCGTATACTGAACGGCCACGTCGGCGACCTTCCACTCCTGCCGTATCTAGAACACCACGCACTACTCGGTAACGGACACCTGGCAAATCTTTAACACGCCCACCACGGACCACAACAACAGAATGTTCCTGCAAACTGTGGCCTTCACCTGGAATATGCGCCGTAACTTCCATACCGTTCGTTAAACGCACACGGGCAATTTTACGCAAAGCTGAGTTTGGTTTCTTTGGGGTTTGCGTTCTCACCTGCAAACAGACACCGCGCTTAAAGGGGCTGCCCTTCTTCAGATATACAGGACGATTCGTTAACACGTTGAACATCCGACCAAGGGCCGGCACTTTAGATTTTTTTACAGCTTTCTTGCGAGGCTTTCTGATGAGTTGATTAATTGTTGGCATTAAATCGGTATAAAATTGAATTCATTTAAAAAATACGCCTATTCGCGCTCCGTCCCCTGCTCTTAGGCGCGTGAACATAATTTACGGAAAGAACTCATTTGCGTCAAGACTCTTGGTAAAAGAGACATAAACGCACTTTGACAAAAATGCCAATTTACTGGGTTCTGTTGCTTTTCTTTAAGCTAATAAATAACTACCCTCTTTTTAATTCACCCTAAAAACAACCGTAGAAAGAATTCTACAGGCGTCCGTACAAGCAATCCCAGGATCGCTCCGTTTGTTACTGAATCGAGAATAAGAAAACCCAATAAGTAAACAAAACCTTGCCTTTCTATGTTCTAGAGGAAAGAAGCATTATTTGGAAAGATCACCGGCCAAATAGCGGAACCGTCTAGCGGTGGCAGCGGTATGAGATTAAACATCATCAGCGATAAATTAACCGTAATGATGGAAAGAAGTAGCATAGGTAAATTATTGTTGCCGATAGGCAAAAACCTGGCTATTAGAGCAAAAATTCCTGCAATGACGAAATTCGACAACGGTCCAGCAAGAGCGACAAGGAGGCGGTCTCGTGAAGGATTACGGAAATTAAAAGGATTAACAG
The DNA here is from genome assembly GCA_964396115.1 of uncultured Candidatus Saccharibacteria bacterium. Lineage (GTDB taxonomy): Bacteria > Patescibacteriota > Andersenbacteria > UBA10190 > CAIZMI01 > CAYNDL01. Next base: position 26,446 of record CAYNDL010000007.1, on the reverse strand, counting down.
GAACTGGTTTCGCCCAACCGAAAACAAAACCTGTTCCGGTCAGGATTAAAAATGCAGGCAATAGGATCGTACCAATCGGATCGATATGGTTAATCGGATTCAAACTAACCCGTCCCTCAACTCGAGCTGTGGGATCGCCAAGTTTGTCTGCCGCATAAGCATGAGACGATTCGTGGACAACTATGCCAATAATAAATGCGATGGCTAGAGCAATAATCGAAAGTGGTTCCATTAGTTAAGGGTAACATAGGGATGTATCTCGCCAAGTCGATACGGCACTTGCATTTAATGCAGACAGACGCATATTATTCTTTGTTCTTTAGACACAAAGGCAATCCGAGAGGGATGTCCCATGGCAGAAATCCCGAGTATTTGTTTTATGGTCCGACTCCCCTGGTGGGGGGTTACACTAATTGTACTTTCTATCTCCGGATTAGTACTCCCACTTTATCTGGCAACGGAGGGTAGATTATTCCTTAAGTCCAGAGCTGCTATCCCTGGCGATTTGTTCCTCGCTGCTTACTGTGGAATTATCGCCTGGATGAGCAAAGACGGCGTTCCTTCTGGCATCCACACTAACCATGTTTGGCACCTGATCGTCGCATTACTCTCCTTGTCTATTGGTCTTCTCCTTTTTGGATTATCAGTAAAAAGTGGCAAGAGATGGGGAACAATCCCCGCAAATCTCTACCACAACCTCGCTGTTGTACCGATTTTGGGTTACATAATCGTAAGCACACTTCCGCTCCTGTTCTATTTTGAAGAACTGGAGATCTGGAAAGCTGCAGCATCCTCTTGCATCTCAGTCTGGCTTTCACTGTTGTTCTGGGATCTCTGGAACGACAACCTAGATCAGAGCGATGACTGAATCCCGCGACAGCGCGGGTTTTTAATTTTGAAGTATAAGGTCCTTTTTTAACATCTTTTACACTTTGGAAGATATAAACAATTCAATTTATAACGACATATTATCGTATTGCTAAACGAAACACTCCGTGTTATAGTCTTCGGAGTCAATTCGGGACTGGGGGCCCATTGTTTAATGAATAAAAGTAATCTCTATGATGAAAGTTTGCATGCGCTGCAGCAAAGGAATCCAGGTGGCGAACAGTCGCAGTCACTCCAATATTGCTTCTAAGCGACGCCAGCACCCAAATCTGCAAAAGACCAAGATCGACGGCAAGAGGATGCTTCTCTGCACATCTTGCATCAAAGCCGCCACTCGGGCATTGGGAAAATAAAACTACCCCGTATAGAATTATCTGAACCGGGGTGTAGTATACCGGTAGTACGCATGCATGGGGTGCATGTAGACCGGGTTCGATTCCCGGCACCCCGACTAAACATATAAAGGCAGGTCTACGTGACCTGTTTTTATGTTCAGTTGAAATGCGGGAATCGAACGTATTTTAAAACGTAAACTGCTTTACGTTTTAAAAACCGAGGGTCCGGGAGAACAAAATTGCATCGCCCGCAGGGAGCGCATTTTTGTGGAAGAGGACGATTCTCGGAGACGCCGCCTTACTGCTTCCTTACACACGAAGCCTGACAACTTTCCATAAACTATATTTTTTGTATTATGAAACAAATGAGTAATTTAACCGAAAATGTTGTTCGACACCTGAGTTTCCGGTTTCCTTGCGCCATTCGTGGAAGAAAGAACTGTATCAAAGAGGGTATCTCCTTAGAAACACTAAAAAGGCCTATCGTCATCAATCATATTCCAAAGTGTGCAGGTAGCAGTATCCGAGAAGTACTGCCATCGGGAACATACCTGGGACACACCCCTGCTTCTGTCTGGATTCACCCGAACTTATTAGGCGACTCTTTTTTTAGAGCCTACAGATTTTGCGTTGTTAGAAACCCTTATGACCGTTTTCTTTCCGCTTACACGATGCTCAAAGATTTCGACACCGGCAACCGTAATGATACGAAAACAAGAAGCGAGAAAGAGTTCTTCCGGCCGTACGCAGACAAAACGTTTGAATTTTTTGTGCTTAACTGCCCCGCTTCCCTTTTGAGCATTGCCGTGTTTCGTCCCCAACACGAATTTTTCCTGTTACACGGAAAAGTGGCTGTAAACAAAATTCTCTTTATGGAAAAACTAGAACAAGAATGGCCGGAGGTCGCCAAAGAAATTGGTGCGAACCCAGAACTTCCCCGCGTGAATACCAGCAAGCATGACAACTACGAGAAAGTTTATACAAACCAGATGCGCGACCGCATCTTTGACTTATATCGGGCAGATTTTGAATTGCTAGGCTACAAGAAAGATATAGTTGGACAAATTTTATAGTTTGGTATTATTAGTTTGCATATTTGAGTATCCCTCCGTATCAACGGCTCATTTTTTGCACATTTCCCAATACACATACGAGGAGGTCGACATTGATCATGAATTTCCTTCCCATCGTCGTGAGTCGTCAGAAAGACGACCCGCGCAGTATTCAGATCTGGCAGGGCGACGTCCGGAACTTCGTTCCTGAGGATAGGGAGATCATTTTCGTGATCGCCCCACCTGACGTAAGGCCGGAAGACGACACTGCGCTGTTGAGAAGCGGCTGCTACGTGGAAAAGCTGTCGGAAGGAAACGTGTATATCGTCACCTCCCAGGTTCAACGGCCTGAAGAACTGACAATCTACCGTAACTCCTTCCGGGGATCGCGCAACTGTGCGCCTTCCCCGACGTCAGATGCCCGCTACCATCTTCAGTTCTGTGTCCCAAACTTCGGGATTCTCTGGCAGCGACTCGAAAAGCCGGCAGATAAGGACTTCGCCCAGACCTCAAGCCACTATCACGGCCACCAAAGCGAGAAGTGGTGTGTCTTGAGCGGAACCGGCACTCTCTTGTCCCGCCGACGGGACATTCCTGATGCCCCCTGGGAGACAACGTTGATGGAGACCGGACAATGCCTGGAAATTCCTGCTGGAACGGAACACCAACTCCGGACCACAACGAATTTCAGCACAGTGCTTGTAATGACCGGGCACCCTGACGGCTTCTCCTTGGCCGACCATTTCTACGTCGCGCCGCCAGCGAACGACCTGATCCTGGTGTAACAACAAACCCCCTCTCCGCGAGGGGGTTCTTTATTATTTTATAACTGACTTAAAATACTCAATCGTTTTTTTGAGACCATCTTCCAACGCCACCTGCGGTTCCCACTTCAGAAACTCTTTCGCAAGGCCGATATCCGGCTGTCTCTTCTTCGGATCGTCTTCCGGTATTGGTTTATACACTATTTCTGATTTTGATCCTGACAATCTGACAACCTGCTCAGCCAACTCCTTAACAGTGATTTCGTTGGGATTGCCAAGATTTAACGGCCCAACATGCGCCGACTGCCCCATCATCCTTACTAATCCATCGACTAAATCATCGACGAAACAGAAGCTCCTGGTGTGGGACCCGTCTCCGTAAATTGTAATTGGTTCATTCTTGAGTGCCTGCGTAACAAAATTAGAAACAACCCGTCCATCATTGGGATGCATACGGGGTCCATATGTGTTAAATATACGCACAATACGCACATCAACATTGTTTTGCCTGTGGTAGCTCATAAACAGAGCCTCAGCAACACGTTTCCCTTCATCGTAACAGCTTCTCACCCCAATAGGATTTACGTTGCCCCAGTAACTTTCTTTCTGGGGATGTTGTTCAGGATCGCCATAAACTTCAGATGTTGAGGTTTGCAGGATTCGGGCTTTAACTCGTTTAGCCAAGCCCAACATATTTACTACACCAACGGTTGAAGTCTTAATGGTTTTGATGGGATTGTATTGGTAGTGAACGGGACTGGCGGGACAAGCTAGGTTATAAATTTGATCAGCCTCAACCACGAGGGGGTCTACAATGTCATGGCGTATTAATTCGAAATGGTCGTTGCTTAGTAAGTGACGGATATTTTCTTTTCCTCCAGTGAAAAAATTATCGACGCACAAAACATCGTGGCCATCACGCAAAAGCCTTTCGCAGAGATGACTACCAATAAAACCGGCCCCTCCCGTAACTAACACTGTTTTTCTGTTTTCCATAGAAAGAAAGTAACAGTTATAATTTGCGTTGACAAATAGTAAAAAATATTTTAATATTTTCAGTCGTCAGCGAGAAAAGAACTATTAAATTATAATTTTAAAACGGTTGTTCCGCATGGGGGTGCCAATTTTTCTTGTATTGCTCTTTTAGCAACTTTGGCGCCTCCGTGCGGAATAACAAACATAAAAAAACTCCCGGCACATCGGGAGTTTTTTTAATGTTTAAGCTCTTGGATTATCCCAATTTGCGTCGTGCAAAACCTTGTCCATTACATTCTCGTATTCGTGTATTTCGGACTTAGTAAACCAGAGTTCGATCTCTTTCTTTGCATCAACTGGATCAGACGAGGCGTGAATAAGATTTCTGACGGAACGACCCTCCAGGTTTGCCATCTCGATAGTATCGATCGTCAAATCCGCACGGATGCTACCGACGTCTGCCAAAATGGGGTTAGTACTGCCGACTACTTGGCGAATATTTGCTATGGCATTTGTTCCCTGCCACACCATGGCAACGACCGGACCAATAGAAAGGTAGCGGCCCAATTGTCCGCGGACCCATTTTCCAATCTGTAGTGGCGTCCTACTGTCACTCAAACCTAGTTGCGCCATTCCAGCTTTCGCCTTCTCGCCCATTGTCGTTAAATATTTTTCATCTGTTGGATAATGTTTCTCTACTAATTCTCTGCTTGGCCAAACAAGCTTCATGGCCACCAATTTAAGACCCGAACGTTCAAAACGCTGGATAATTTCTCCGATCAACCCACGCTGTACCCCATCCGGCTTAATAAGCACCAAACTGCGCTGGTATTTAAGCTGATCGATCTTTGGATTTCCATTTACTTTTTTATTCTTAGGCATGGCCAATACTATACACGAGTGAAGGCATTATGACAACAAAAACTAAAATTTAAGCTAACTAATTATAATCTTAGATGCCACAGCCTTTTCCGCAACGCAACCTGAGTTCCTTGTTTTTAGGAGATAGGGACAACATTATTGACCCGTTATTGTCAGTGCGTAGCAGATGAGACCGCCCATATCTCTTAATTATTTCTGTATGCGGATGACCATAACTATTATCCTTGCCCACTGAGATTACGGCCAAAGATGGCTGGACAATATTTACAAAACCCGCTGAAGAAGATGTCTTGCTACCGTGGTGAGGCACTTTAATTATATCTGCGCGAGTAATCTTATTTTGTCTAAGGAGATATTGCTCCGTGGCTGCTTCGATATCTCCTGTTAAAAGTATTGATTTTCCGCCGAACAAAAGAAGCGAAACGAGAGACAAATTGTTAGTTTGTGATTTATTTTGTTCCAATTGCTTTTCGTCAGGAGAAATGATCTTTAAAATAAAATTTTCTTTATTAATTTCATTACCTGCTCTTACAAACGCAACTGGTATATTTCTTCTTTTTAATTGTTCGAGAAAATCGTTGTATAACTCACTCTCGTGGCGATGCGAAGACATAAGGACAAGGCCAACGTCGTACCTTCGCGTAACTTCCATTAAGCCTCCAAGGTGATCCTGCTCTGGATGGGTCACTAAAATCATTTCGATTGTGTTGTCCCAAGCTGGCCGCACAGCCGCCAGGGAGTAAAGAATCGCACTATCGGGCCCACCATCAATAAGGAAATCGGTTGAACCATCACGAACGAGCGTTGCATCCCCCTGACCAACATCCAAAAAAGTTACTCTAGGTTCTTTCCTGTCGAATGTCTTAATTAAACAAACAAGATTTATCAAAAATATAAGGAGGATAATCGATTGCAATTTCATTGTTCAGATTGTTCTAATTTTTTGTTCACAATACGTGGAATGAATTGCCTTCGGGTTTTTTTGGAAATAAGAAGAGAGATAATAAATATTACAAAGTAACAAACTAATAGTGTCCGGTAAGATATGGATATTTCATATTGTGCACCTGGAAGTTTGGCGGAGTTGTCAACAATTACTAAAAAAATCCTCGTTACGAAATCCGCTACTGGTGCGAGGATCACTCTCACTCCGGTTAGCCAACCCGACATTAAAATAATGGAACCAAAAAGCATTATCAATGGATAGATTGGAACAGCCACGAGATTAGCAAGTAAGCCCACAAATGAAACTTTGCCAAATGAATATGCAATAATCGGCATTGTGGTAAGTGACGCAGAAGAAGTCATCAGGAAAATAGAACGAAATCCAAATGAATCTGGAAGCCATCCGAGATGTTCAGATAAAAACGGATAATATACGAACAAGCCCCACATTGCTAAGACAGACAACTGAAAACCAAGATCTGCAACAACTATTCTAGGATCAAACATGGTCATAAGCGCAGAAGCAAGCAAAAGAACCCTAGTGGCTTGAACGTTGCGACCCAGAGCATAAGCAAAATAAACTAGAGACAGCATAATTACTGACCGGATTCCACTTGGCGGGTAATTTACGAGACAAACATACACAACAGACACAGAAAGTGTTAGTAATGCTGCAATATTTCGGGAGGCGCCAGATGCGGTACTAATAAAGAAAATCAGTACGGCAAATAATGCAATATGTTGCCCAGAAATTGCAACAAGGTGAGACAGCCCCGACGCGGAAAAGTTTTTTTTAATTGCATCCGGTACATCATTTGCATATCCCAACAAAGTCGCAGAGTAGAGCCCAGCAGAAGGTTCAGGGACATTATGCTGGATAATGCTTCGCAAATAATTTCTCAAATGATCCAAGCTGGCTTCATCCGCCTCAGAGACCGCCCTAATCTTGGGACTAAGCAATGTGGCATAAACTCCATTTTTTGCGTAATAACGGGGAGCGTCAAAATGGCCTTGATTATTGCCTATATTTTGCTTTGGGATCTTTATTTTTCCCGTAATTTTTACTCGCTGGTGTTCGGAAAGAACATCAATGTCAACATCAGATACCTCAATTGATCCGGGAAAAACCTCGCCTTCCCAAAGAACATTTTCAACAATAACCCTTGTCTTGTTTATACCCCGTTCAACATGTTTGATGGAGCCAAGAAGCGTAACTGCCCGAGCGTCAAGCGTCGACCATTTCTCAAAATTCTTCTGGTCGTCACGAGTGACGGAATTTGCATAGAATGTACCGACGAGCAACGTGAGCCCAAAAAGTACCAACAACTTATAGACATTGGAACGAAAGAACCACAATCCACTTAATAACAAGATAACTAGAGAAAAGAATGTGTTGTTTGGCGCAACATAATTACCAAAACCAACACCCAGCAACCATGCGCCACAAATGACTGGTAGAATATGCGGTTGCATCATTTAAATTTTAATATTTGTTTAATTACATATAACGCCAAAACATTTATTTGTTCAACCATTACAAATCAATTGTTCACGAAAAAGCCCGGCTACTGCCGGGCGATTTCCTTAATTCTTCATTTTTCTTCGAATAAACGTCGGGATATCCAGGTCTTCCTGTGAACCCGGTTGTGGGGTTTGGGGCTTAGGCACGGGATTAGTCATGGGATGCGAAGCAATGGGAGATGGATTGTGGTCAACCTGCGGACGAGGAGTATACGACGGGGTTGGCTGCACAAGCGACCTCTTCTGCTGCATTGGCGCTACGCGTGGTTGTTCACGACGAACAATCGCGTCTTTTTTGCCTGACTCGAACCCTGTAGCAACGACAGTGATCCGCACCTCATCGTTAGCTTGGGCCTCATCGATAACGGCGCCGAAGATAACGCGGGCATTAGGATCAGCGTTTTCAGTGATAATCCTAGCAGCTTCCTCAACCTCATACATACCGAGATCAGATCCGCCACTGATATTGAAGATAATACCCTTCGCTCCATCGATGGATACTTCAAGAAGTGGGCTGTCAATCGCTGCGCGTGCTGCCTCAACTGCCCGATTCTCCCCTGTTGCCCGACCAATACCCATCAAAGCGGAACCGGAATCCGACATGATCGCACGGACGTCAGCAAAGTCTACGTTAACCATACCGTGTTCCGTGATCAGATCTGTTATACCCTGCACACCCTGGCGCAAGACGTCATCCACGATTCGGAACGCATCCAACAAAGATGTTTTCTTGTCGATTACCTGCAAAAGACGGTCATTAGGAATCACGACTGCGGCGTCTACACGTTCGCAAAGTTCCGCCAGACCTTCCTCGGCAATTATTCGACGAGCTTGTCCCTCAAAAGTAAACGGCTTGGTAACAACAGCAATTGTTAACGCGCCGCTTTCTTTTGCAATCTCTGCGCAAACTGGAGCAGCACCCGTTCCTGTTCCACCACCTTCGCCACATGTAACGAAGACCATGTCGCTTCCTTTTAGGGCTTCGTGAATTTCTTCACGACTTTCTTCCGCGGCTTGTTGGCCAATCGAAGGATCCATCCCGGCACCGAGACCGCGTGTAAGTGTTTGTCCGATATGAATTTTGTGATCAGCTCCTGAATGGTGCAGTGCTTGGGCGTCAGTATTAACAGCGATAAACTCCACGCCCTTAATTTTTGCTTCGACCATCCTGTTTAAAGCAGCGTTGCCGGATCCACCAACGCCTACTACTTTGATTTTGGCAAATGTTTCTATTTTGGGTTTTACTTCTGCCATAAAATCTGAACGATTTCTATGAAGGGTAACGAGCCCAGAATAACATCCAGAATATCCTTGTCAAACAAGGCATTGTTCAGTCTGAACACGATTTGTGTTCAACGTGTTCAATTATTTTCTTTTTCTATTTTTATTATTCTATTGTTTAAGGCAGTAACGCCTTAAACCAACCTCTGATTTTAGCAACTGTTGGACCAACAGAAGTTAGAGAAGAGATGCTAGACTGTCCCTTGTTTTGTGCGGTGTCCATGGCATGAAAAATCAATCCAACAGCAACTGCCCATGCAGGGTCGTTAATATCATCTACTATGCCTGGTAGTGGTTGTGGGAAACCGAGCTGTGCGGGTAGACGTAATTCCTTTTTCGCCAATTCCACTCCCCCTTGTAGTTTCGCGCCACCACCAGTAAGTACAACACCCGCCGGTAGTAGCCCTGACCGATCGACATATTTCAGCTGTTTGTTAACCATTGAAAAAATTTCAGAAAGTCTTGCCTCAATTATCTCTGACACATGCCGACGCGGAATCTCTGTTTCTTCTTCTTGTTCATCAAAATGCCTCAAATTTATAACTTGTGTTTTCTTAACTTCATCAGGCAAAGCGGAACCAAGTTCCACCTTAATTTTTTCTGCAACATCAATGGATGAACGGAGACCGATAGCTATGTCATTAGTTATGTGCATGGAACCAATCGGAAGTGTTGTTGTTTGGAGGAGACGGTTTTCTTCAAAAACAGCAACATTCGTTGTGCCGCCACCAAGGTCAACCAGGACAACACCTAGTTCCCGCTGCCTTTTTGACAACACCGCTTTTGCTGCGGACAACGGAGAATAAACAAGATCGTCGACCGTTACGCCGGCCTGGTAAACACATTTTGTAAGATTCTTTATGAACGGCGCTGAGCCTTCAATGATATGCGCATCAACTTCTAAACGAACTCCAGTCATACCAAGCGGATCAGTAATTCCTTCTTGCCCATCCACAATGAACTGCTGCGGAATAACATGGAGTATTTCACGGTTAGATGGAATAGAAATGGCTTGAGCAGCATTAACAACTCGAGCAATATCATCTTCGCTAATTTCCCCATCCGCCCTGGACACTGCTATTACACCGCGGCTGTTCTGTGATGAAACATGTGCACCCCCGATACTAACTGTTGCGCGTTCAATCGGTATCCCAGCCATTTGTTCGGCCGCGTCCAAAGCACGACTAACAGACTGAATGGTTTCTTCAACATCCGTCACGACACCCTTCTGAATTCCAGAAGATGGTACCGCCCCTATTCCCAAAACAGAAGGCTTATCTTGTTCTTCATCTAATGTCGCTACTACAACCCTAGTTGTAGTAGTCCCAACATCTAGACCAACAAACAAATCATCCTTTGCCATATTCTTCAGGACATATCATACCACAGTCTCGAAACATACTTCTTAACAATGTTTAAAAAATACAATATCCAGCCGTCCTGTTTAGCAAGGGTGGCAAGAAAATAAGAAGACCGACGACAAAAGCACTAAAAGAGGCTACCAAGACAGCCCCAGCTGCAAGATCCTTAATCCTCTTTATTGCTTCATGCTGCTCGGGATGAACATGGTTGGCAAAATGTTCGATCGATGAATTAATTAATTCGGTCACAATCACAAAAGACGTAACTAGAAAAAGTAGTGCCCAATCTGCCGCAGACAAACAAGCTAAAGTTGCGCTTACGACAACAGCAAAAGCAACCACGAAGTGCAGCCTTACGGAACGATCCCTTGCCAGTGCGTATGAAATGCCATGAATAGCATGTCTAAATCGGTGCAACATTTAGAGACATTTAAAAATTAGTTGTTCTTTATCGTGCATTATCTCAAAGTTACGATCATCTTCATGATCGTAACCAATGAGATGCAATAAGCCGTGTATGATTAATTCTTTTGTTCTTTTCTCTGCCTTCACCTGTTCGCCTTCAACACTTTCCCTAACCACTTCTAAACAAATTACGACATCACCTAAAGAAATAACGCCGTCCGGACCTTCCTGGATCTTTCCCTTTTCATGGACGGGAAAAGAAAGGACGTCAGTTGGTTTATCAAGATTCCTTGTTTCACGATTAAGTCTCTGTATCTCTTCCTTGGAGACGTAAGACAACGAGGCTTCCCAACCGCGTAGTTTAGATACATCGGAAAAACACTGCGCCACCTTATCGAGATCAACGTCTGGAACCTCCTGATCCAGTTTGTTCTCGAAAACAATGGCCATAAGAAAAGCCTAGGAAATAATAATTATAATCCTTGGCACTTAGAAGCCTGCAGTTTGTCGTTTGGCGAAGGAATCAGCGGGTCGTAGTTATTAGTAACTTCCTGACCATCCAGGTATCCGTCACCGTCGGTGTCGGGGTTCTTGGCATCTGACTGCCAGCATTTTTCTCCGGGATCAGAAAGGCCATCTCTATCAGAATCCAGCTTTCCACCTGGCATGAGCGGATCATAGCCGCCATCTAACTCTTGCTTGTCATTATATCCGTCACCATCTGTATCAGCCTTATTGATATCAGTGCCGAGCTGTTGTTCTTGTTCGTCGGTAAGGCCATCATTGTCCGTATCTTTATTTATAAATACATCTGCGGATGGGACGACAGAAGGAGATGCATCACCTGAAAAAAGCGGACTTTCCACGGGAGCTGTCCTGTTTCCCCTAGACAACATCAACCAAATAATAAAGATTACGGCACCAACAAATACCAACAGGAATATAACCAAGATTGCGAAACGGCGAGGCCGAATATTCCTGTCCACACTCAATGGTTTGGGCGATGCCGGTTCTGCCGGTATACCTTTGGGTGCGGATGAGGTTTTTGCAGCATCATCGTCTTTTGCCGGTGGAGTAGCGCTTGCAGGCGGAGTGGGCGGAAGAGGAACACTGATCTTGGGTCTTGGTGTGGCGTCGCCGAGAGGTTTGCCAGCAGGAATTTTTTTGTCTTTCGCTTGCGCAATCTGTTTTTCCATTGATCCTTCGTCGGCGACAGGAGATGCCGGAATATTTGCCATAATATCGTACGGTGTCTTAGAGGAAGCGGTTTCAGGTTTCTTTGGTTCTGGAGAAGCATTAGAAGAGTCAACCTTAGGTTGTTCAGTATTTCCGTTTGAAAGTTTGTGCAACGGTGAAACCGCACCAAACTTTGCGGAAGAGACCTTCATGGCCGTGTCGGGACGAGTCGGAATTGGACCACGCACACCCGGTACTGTTTTGGGCTTGGGTTTACCTAGTATTTCCGTCTTCATTTCAGACTTTGGTTTTTTTTCTTCAGGAACTAAAACTTCTTTCGGTTCGTCTTCATCGAGCATCGGTAGATTGGAAGGGGGATCAATTGGCTTATTAGCCGGCATATTGCTTCCACCCTGCTTACTGGACGAAAAACTCGGGTCGCCAGAATCACCCGTTCCTTTCACTTCTTCTCCATTTTGTTTTGTGTCCATTTTATTATTTTACTTCTTATCCCCTTAATTATTAAATGAAACGGGGACTCGCTCAAGCCTTCAGTTTTTTCTCAACCAGCTGCTTAACACGTAAACCGTCAGCCTTACCTTTAACTAAAGCCATCACCCTGCCAATAACTTGGCCAAGGTTTACCGGTGTTCCAGAACCGACAATGTCATCAATTATTTTTCCAATTTCTTCATCGCTCATTTGTTCGGGCAAATACGCAAGAAGAACTTGTTTCTCAGCATCCTCTTTCTCTGCATCACCATTACGACCGGCCTGTCGAAAGCTCTCAGCAGCTTCCTTTCTCTTTTTTACCTCTCTCTGAACAATCTTCAACAACTCATCTTCACTGAGACTATTTGTTCGTTGGCTTATTTCTTCATTTTGTATCTGCGCAGAAAGCAGGCGGAGCGTAGAGATACGCGTCTTATCGCCTGCTTTCATTGCTTCTTTTAACTCAGTTGAGATTCTCTCGGTTAACGACATCTCAGTAGGAGCCGAATCTTTCGTGAACTCTCTCTTCTAATTTACCTAGTTTACGCAAGGTATCACGCTCTTTCCTTAATTCAGTGCGGCGTATAGCTTCATTTCTTCGACGTTGCTTGCTCTTTGGACGTTCATAATAGCGAACTTTTTTTGCTTGCACGATGATACCGCTCTGTTGGACTTTCCTATGAAAGCGTCGCAGTAGACTGTCGAGAGACTCATGTTCTTTTTTCTTTACTTCAAACATGGAATAAAAACTCACCTCTTTCTTTAAACTTGAATGCCAAAAGAGTACCAGAGAATTAAGGCCCTGTCAAAACACTATGTCACTTCCACTATTAAAGCTTGTTTAGGCGTTCTCCTCCCAGCAAGTGAACGTGGAGGTGGGACACAACCTGACCCGCATTTGAGCCCGTGTTCGTTAACAACCTGAAGCCTCCACTGGCTATCCCTTTTTCTTCCGCAATTCTTGCACCTATCCTTAAGATCCTACCCAACACGGCGTCGTCCGCATCGGTCGCTTCAGAAACAGAGGTTAAATGCTTCTTGGGGATAAGCAAAATATGTACTTTATATTTCGGTTGGATATCAGGAAAAACAATTATTTCTTCGTCCTCATAAAGAATCTCTGCCGGTATTTCCTGACGCGCAATCTTGCAGAAGATGCACTCGGCGGCCATAGGTCAAACAGGGTGACTCTGTAAATCCCTGTGCAATCTTTTCTTCAGTGCAGGCACGAGCGCATCAAGATTCAAGTCAAGAGTCTCTTGCATACCGCTTTCCATGTTTCTCAGGATAACAGTGTTGTCCAAAGCCTCTTTTTGTCCCAGTACCAGAGTCCACTGGACACGCAAACGATCGGCTGACCTTAGTTGTGCTTTTATTCCATCCTTATGGAAGGCTTCAGCCACGCGAAAACCAGAGCGACGCAGGTCGTCTAATAATTTTACGGCGCGCCGCCTGCCTAGATCCCCAAGATGAGCCAAAAAGACATCTGGCGTATCATCCAAATTTATTTCCACACCTTCAGAACGCATTTGCATAATAGTTCTTTCCATTCCACCAGAAAAACCGATTGCCGGTGTTGATGGACCACCCAATACCTGAATGAGACCATCGTAACGACCACCTCCACCTATAGCAAGCCCGCTGAGGGGGTCGGTGCTTGGCAAAGTGGAAACCACTTCAAAAGTTGTACGGGTATAGTAATCAAGACCGCGGACTAGACGCGGATTCTCCCGGAATGGGATTCCGAGATCTTGCAAATAACGGACAACATCTTTGTAGTGTTGTTTGCACGCTTCACAAAGATGATCAGTTATCTTGGGTGCAGTATTAGCAACCATCTGGCACTTCTCTTCCTTGCAGTCTAGGATCCTCAAGGGATTATTCTTGCTGCGACGGCGACAATCAGCACAAAGCTTACGGGAATTTTCTTGCGCGTGCTTTTTCAAGGAATTAATAAAGGAAGGACGGCAACCGCGGTTCATACAACCGATTGAGTTGATGTCTATTCGGAAAGCATCCAACTGCAGCGACTTATAAGTCTCGTAGGCGAGATGAATTACCTGAACATCAATTATTGGGTGTCCCTCTCCTATTACTTCCACTCCGAACTGTGTTAGCTGCCGATATCTTCCCGCTTGAGGACGATCATGCCTAAAGACCGGGCCCGCGTACCACATTCTTACCGGTTGTGGACGAGAACTCATTCCATGCTCCAAGTAAGCGCGGGCGACCCCAGCAGTAAATTCAGGACGAAGTGCGAGACGCGCCGAACCGGAACGGTCTTTAACAAAAAACATTTCTTTTTCAACGATATCTGTCTCTTCACCGATGCTTCTCTCAAATAATGCCGCCTCTTCAACAACAGGAACAGAAACATGTTTCATATTAAAACTTGTGCAAACGTGCTTGAAATTCTCCGTTACAACATCCCAGTACCGCATATCTTCCCAAAGGACGTCCTGCATTCCTCTTGGTGATTGAACAACCAGAGCAATTGGAGCGCGGGCGCGAATATCCTCCTCTTCTTCTTCAGGCTGGTGCTGCATCCCCTTCTTTTCAGTGTGCGGAGTTTTCCGCAAGTCTTCTTTTTCTTTCTTAATTTTTTGCTGCTCAGTCATAATGGATCATTAATTATTAAGAGAGGCTGGCACATTTGTGGCCGATGGAGGAATTAATCCTCCATATTGCGGGTTGTCGAAAGTGGCGGCACGAGAAACCGGGTAAAGCCTAAGCCAGGCGCGACCGACGATCAAATTTCTGGGTAGTGTCCCAAATATTCTGGAGTCCAGGCTATGTTCGCGATTATCGCCCATGACAAAAAATTCGTCCTTGCCCAAGTTTGCAGTCACATCACCTGCCGTAAAATCCGTAGCAGGAAGGTATTGTTGCTCGTTTAGCTGTAACCCGCCAGGAAAATCACTGTTGAAAATCATGATTTTACCACTGTTTATGGTCACCTTCTCACCCGGCAACCCAATTATACGTTTGATATAGAATTGAGAGGGGTCACGCGGATAACGAAATACGATGACGTCACCCCTTTTGGGCGTTCTCAGTCCCGTTTTGTATGACAATTCGTCAATCACAAGGTATTCGCCATCGTGGAAATTCGGATACATGCTTTCGCCGCGCACAAAGAAAGGTTGAGCGACAAATGTCCTGATGGGAATGATGATCAGGGCACTAATAACAAAAACCTTTATTACACCCCAAAGACTCTGGAAAAAGCTAACCCGAGCGGGTCGTTCTTCCTCTGAATTGATCTCATTATTGGTTTTTTCGGCCATATATAATAGTAAGAGTGATTTCTGGCGGAGCATAGCACGTTTTTAAGTACAAATCCAGGTTTCACCTCACAGATGCGCCAAAATACTCCTTAATAGTGTTCTTGCGGCTATTTAGAAGTGGCAGTACAATTTTTTGAGTAACCATGAGCTCACGTGTATCGCTCTCCTCAGACGAGCGCGCATCAATTCTTCGTGAAATTCGTTCCGCGGACGACGGGGAAAAGGTTCAGGTGCGCACAAACAAAGGATCAGGGAAAAAGGGTTCCGGTGGTTTTATCCATCCACCGCAACAAAAAAGAAAGAAGGGACGTGGACGCGGGTTCAAACGCACAGTTTTTGTCATTGCAACACTCTTAATCCTTTCTATCGGATTACTATCGGCAAAGGTCTTAAAGGTTGGGCAAAACGTCCTCAATCCCAACCGTTCAATTTTTGCACAGCTCGCAGATCTCGTAATCCCCGGAGAAAGGAAACTTGCCGGAGAAAAAGAGAATCAGATTAACATTTTGCTTATAGGCATCGGGGGCAAGGGCCACGACGGAGAAAATTTGGCAGACACAATTATGGTCGCCATGATCCGTCCGCAAGAGAAAGAAATCGCGCTACTTTCAATACCTCGCGATCTATTTGTGCGATTAAATGGATCGAACAGTTTTACGAAAATAAATGCTGTCCATGCCTATAATGAAAATAAGAAGCCAGGACAGGGTCCCATAGTGCTTCGAGAGAAAGTTGAAGAAATTACCGGCCTTCCTATTCAATATTACGGAAGAGTAGATTTTACGGCGTTTAAGAAAATCGTTGATGAAGTGGGCGGAGTGGAAATTACAATTCCCGTTTCCTTCTACGATTACTGGCACAAAATTTCTTTCCCAGCCGGAAAAGAATTAATGAACGGAGAGCGAGCACTCTCCTACGTCCGTGCTCGTTACGTGGAAGGGCCAGAGGGCGGTGACTTCAAGCGAGCAGCTAGACAACAACATTTACTTCTTGCAATTAGGGACAAGGTTCTTTCTGCAAATACTGCTTTTAACTTGCGTGCTGTGTCGGGAATTCTGGATGCCTTATCGGAGAATGTTGCAACCAACTTTAACCTATGGGAAATTAAACGACTTGGAGACCTTGTGCGAGACATACCAAAAGAAAATATTCACACGGCTGTCCTAACAACAGGCACTAACGGACTATTGACGGGAGGTACAGAAATATTGGACGGGCGTCCGGCTTCTATAATGCGCCCGCGCGCTGGGGCTGAGAATTACACCGAAATTCAGGCCTACGTTAAAAACATCTTTGCAACGAAAACCACCGAAGATGCGCCAGAAATAAACCAAACATCGGCACAAGCCACTCCAAGCCCATCGCCTTCAAGTAGTCCTTCCGCACTACCCGTCGCAGAAGAAAAACCTACGGTGGAAATTCGTAATGCCACCAATATCTCAGGTATGGCTGCAAAAACTTCAAACGCACTCAAGAATGCAAAATTTACTGTCGAGGGCATTGGAAATGCCGCCAAGCGAGACCGCACCACAACTGTAGTGATCGATCTGACGGGAGGCAAGAAACCAAACAGCCTCAAATCTTTGCTGCAGGTACTGGATCTGAAGACAGCTGCCACATTCCCGGAAACCGAAGCGGCATCGAAGTCTGATTTCCTGATTTTATTAGGGACGGATTTCCAAGACAAACTTAAATGAACGAGGCGACTAGCGACATCAAATTTGTTGTCGGACTAGGCAACCCCGGTTCCCAATACGAAGAAACGCGCCATAATGCCGGAGCAATGTTTTTGGCTTACCTCCAAAAACAATTGAACCTGCCAGTTTTCAAATTTGATAAATACGCAAATGCTCTTATTTCTTCTAACGAAAAGATGAACTTAGTGTTCCCACAGACTTATATGAACCTATCGGGTGAAGCCGTTACCTCCCTAAAGGACAAGAGGGGCCTGGCGGCCGAAAATATCTTAGTGGTTCATGATGAAAAAGACATTCCTTTTGGTGAAATTCGCTTTCAGCGCGCGATAAGTTCTGCTGGACATAATGGTGTTCAGTCAGTCATTGACCACCTGAATACTAATATTTTTTGGCGATTGCGTATTGGTATAGGTCCAGTTCCGGCAAACCTGACTACAGATGTATTTGTCTTGCAAAAGTTTTCTTCTGAAGAATTAAACGTTCTTAGGGAGAAAGTTTTCTACGAAGGCTACGAGAAAATTAAAAAATACTTCAAGTAAAAAAACAGCAAACTACGGGCAGGAAATTTACCACGGTTTTGCATTAATTTATAAAACCTGTTATTATTGCTTCGCAACCTTCGGGAAATGGAAATCCCGCGAATATCTGTATTACAGGACCTTTGGAGCGCAGTCGAAAAAGACAAAATAATAACAGCGCCGACTCTTCCAGAGAGTATCCTCCCATTATTTTTAGCAGGTCTTCCGATTTCAGAATCGGGACGGCCGATTGTTGTAATACTTCAAGAGCGTTCAACTGTTTCCCTCCCAGCCATTTCTCGAGCCCTGGCTTTTTGGCGACAAACACTAAAAGAGGAAAGAGGAAAACAACAGGATATTCCACTGACGATTCTCCCCATCCTTCTACCGCAAGAGAGGTCAGGAGATATCCCAACACCACGCTTGAGGGCGTATTGGCAGGCGCTAACCGCCATCAGGAATAACCGGCCCCGCATAATCCTTTCTACTCAAAAGGAGTTACAGCAGCCAGCGCCGAAACTCAATTCGGACCTTGGAGCATTGGAGCTAAAAGAAAAACAGACCCTTTCACCAACACTGCTCGCGGAAAAATTAATTAACTACGGTTACACAGAAGAGAGGGTTGCGGAAGAGCCCGCCACTTTCGCCAGGCGTGGCGGTGTTGTGGATGTTTTTCCTTTCCATTCAGACTCGGCTATGAGAGTTGAGTTTATAGGAAATACGGTTGACCATATTAAATCATTGGCACCCAGAGAAAACGGCGCGGATGCCGAAAAATTGTTCCAGCGGATTTCCCAGACGGACGGTAGGGCCCGAAATATATACCCTCTTGCCCTTCCGCCATCGCTGCCTACAACTTTCCAGAAAATTATCGACGACGCTTACGTCATCGCCGAGGAAGGAACCTTATCAGGAAAAACAGAACCAGACCTTCTTTTCCAGCATTTCTCTTCCACATCCGAATTGTCTGAACCGAAACCAACGGGTGGAGACATGGAAAAATTTAAAGAGCAAATCCTTGGATCGTTAGCCGAAAAACATAAAGTTTACGTACTCACTGCACGACCTGAAGCAATGAGGAAATCGGTGCAGGAAGGCGAAGGTCTCATGATTGTGCCGGCAGAAACAGCAGCCAATGCCAGGGGTTTTATTTCCACCAAGGACCACGTTGCTGTTTACACCGATGCTGACATTGGCGAGTCACCAGAGGAAGAACCGCTCACATGGGACACGGGAATGGCATATGCCCGCCGTTTTTCCGGTGGAAGTTATGTTGTTCACCGCGACCACGGTATCGCCCGCTTTCGAGGAATCGAACGAAGAGAGCTACGTGAAGCGGCGCGGGATTACTTGGTTCTTGAATACGCAGCCTCAGATAAGCTTTTTGTCCCCGTGGAAATGTCGTACAAAGTCACGGCATACATTGGCGCAGCTAACCCTGTCATTCATCGCCTGGGTGGCAGCGAGTGGGAAACTACAACAAGGGAAATCAAGAGAGAAACCGCTGAACTCGCCAAGGAGCTACTGCAATTGTATGCGGCTAGGGAAATCCAGACAGGCACGGCCTATCCTCCTCTTACGGAAGCGGAAAAAAGGTTAGCCGACTCTTTTCCCTATGACGAAACTCATGACCAAGAATCTGCAATCCGCGAAGTCACGCAAGATATGGAGAGGCCGCAGCCGATGGATCGCCTCGTTTGTGGCGATGTCGGGTTCGGAAAAACAGAAGTCGCTATTCGCGCTGCTTTTAAGGCGGTGAATTTCGGAAGACAAGTCGCCGTTCTTTCACCTACCACTCTTCTGGCTCAACAGCATTACGACACTTTCCAACAACGGTTAAAAGAATTCGGCACTCGCATTGCCCTAATATCACGCTTCCAAACAAACGCGGAGCAAGATGAAATAATCAGAAAACTCGGAACAGGAGAGATCGACATTGTTATCGGAACGCACCGCCTATTGTCAGAAGACATGAAGTTTCATTCCTTGGGACTTCTCATTATCGATGAGGAGCAGAAATTCGGTGTGGAACAAAAAGAGCAAATGAGAAAAATCCGCGCCAGTGTTGATGTGCTTTCCCTTTCAGCAACACCTATCCCTCGTACTCTAAACATGGCATTGTCGGGATTACGTTCACTGTCTGTAATTGCAACTCCTCCGGGTGGCCGAAGGCCTGTAATTACAAAAGTGACAAGAGAAAACGACGAGCTAATCAGGAAAGCCTTGCAGACTGAACTTGAAGCTGGTGGACAAGCGTATGTCCTTTGGAATCGGGTTGAGACAATCGAAGCGGCTGCCGAACGCATCCGAAAGTTGATGCCCGGATACCGAGTTGTTGTCGGACACGGCCAGATGCACGAGCAGAAATTAATGGAGGTAATGGAACTTTTTGATAACAAGAAGGCAGATATCTTGGTGTGTTCCACAATTATTCAAAACGGCATCGACCTGCCTAACGTGAACACGTTGATTGTTTTTGATGCTCCCTCTTTTGGACTATCCGACCTTTACCAATTGCGCGGCAGAGTTGGCCGTGGAAATAAGCAAGCTTACGCATACTTCCTTTATCACCAAGGAAGGTTACCGTTTGAAGCGAGGAAACGACTAACTGCGCTGCTGGAAGCTGTTGAACTCGGAAGCGGATGGACACTTGCGTTGCGTGACTTGGAAATCCGCGGTGCAGGAAACTTGCTTGGCAAAGAACAGCACGGAACAATAAAGGCTGTCGGCGTACACTTATTCGGGGAATTATTGAATGAAGAAGTTGAACGCCTGAGAAAAGGACAGGCGGAACAGCCGCTCATGGATGTACAAATTGATTTGCCAGTCAAAGCATTCTTGCCGGAAACCTACATCCCAAACACAAACGACCGGCTGGCTGCATACACCCGCACTGGTTCAATTAGGACAATGAAAGACCTGAGTTCAGCCCGCACTGACCTGGAGCAAAAATACGGAGCCTTGCCCGAGGCTGCTTCCAATTTTTTCCACATACTCCGTCTGAAATTACTTGCCACAAAAGCAAACGTCTCAGGTATCGTGATCCTCAATAATCCGATTTCACCAAAACGCGATGCACAAAAGGAGCAACGTCTCACTCTTACTTTACAAGATGGACTTACTCCCGCCTTGGCTTATGCCGCCATCGCAGACAACCCCCGTTGGACGTTCACTGGATCCTCGATGACCATTATTGTAGCCGACCTGGGAGACGATTATCTTGCCGGAATTGAACACGCTCTTGGTGTTTTAGGAGACGCCCGGGAGAAAGAAAGATTGACGGGGAAAGCAAAATATAAGAAAAAGCAGTAGTAACTACATCAATAAACTAAAAAACAAAATGGAGGATAAATTACTAGAGCCGATACCAGTAGATAGGGCCGACTATGCTTTTTGGCACGCTTTATGCGCCTTCCGCCCATTCATAGGCGCAAACAAATTACATGAATTGATTAACCTAAGCGGCAACATAAAAGACGCGTGGGAAGCAGGTGATGAGTTTCTGCAACGCTTAGGGTGGAGCAAGGAAACGATGGAAAGTTTTGAACAACACCGTAATCACTGGCAAGTTGATACCTTCTTCAAACGACTTGATGCTTTGAATATTAATTTTATTCCTTCTATAGATACTGATTTTCCTGACGACTTGAGAAAAATATTCGACCCACCGCTTGGTCTGTACTACAGGGGTTACCCCTTTTGGAAAAACAACCAATTAACAGTTGCGTTTGTCGGCAGTCGCAAGGCCTCTCCTTATGGCAAGACGGCAACAAATATGATTGTTCAGCCATTGGCAGCGAGGGGTGCGATGATTAGCTCTGGACTCGCTTACGGAATAGACGCAGAGGCGCATACTGCCGCGCTGTCCGTCCACGGAACAACTTTTGCTGTAATTGGAAACGGCTGCGATGAACAAACCATGTACCCGCGTGCACACCGGGAACTGGCACGACGAATCATTGACCAAGGAGGAGCAATAATTAGCGAATACCCACCCGGAACAAAACCGCAGCCTTATTTCTTTCCCCAGCGAAACCGCCTCATCTCCGGACTCTCGCAGGCAATAGTCGTGGTAGAGGCAGCAAAGCAAAGTGGCGCATTGATAACAGCGCGACTGGGATTAGAACAAAACAAGGAAATCTTTGCCGTACCCGGCCCGATCACTTCCGACCTTTCATGGGGAACGAACTCGTTAATAAGAGAAGGTGCGACACCAATCCAAAGTGCTGACGACATAATGGAGTGCCTCGAACTAAACAGTTTATTTCAAGTAAAACTCAACCCAATAACCCAAGGGACCTGGCAAGCAAACGAATCCGATCCCAATAGGAATTTGGTCCTTTCTCTCTTATCCGGCAATCCGACCACTATTGACGAGATCGTAAAACGCAGTACACTCTCGCCGAATACGGTGGCTTCCACCATAACGATGCTCGAAATAGAAAATTCGGTTAAGGACATCGGTGGAAAAAATTACGTAAGAATATAATCAATCAAATTTTATTTAGTCATGAATTTAGTAATCGTAGAATCACCAGCAAAAGCGAAAACCATTGGGAAATACCTTGGAAAAGGCTTCGTAGTGAAGGCTTCATATGGACATGTACGGGATTTGCCGAAAAGCAAAATCGGCGTCGATGTAGAGAATAATTTTGAACCAAAATACATCACACCTGTAAAAGCAAAAAAAGTTGTTGCTGAGCTTAAAAAGAGCGTCGCCAAAGCGGATAAAGTTTACTTCGCAACTGATGAAGACCGCGAAGGAGAGGCAATCGCGTGGCACTTAGCGCAAGTATTAAAGGCCGACGATGAAAAGTCGGAACGCATTACTTTTGACGAAATAACCAAAAATGCAATCCAGAATGCTGTTGCAAACCCAAGGAAAATTAATGTCCAATTGGTCGATGCTCAGCAAGCAAGAAGGATCCTTGATCGGCTCGTCGGTTATGAACTATCCCCTTTTCTCTGGAAAAAAGTCCGCCGCGGGTTATCTGCTGGACGCGTCCAATCAGTTGCTGTCCGCCTCATTGTTGAACGAGAACGCGAAATTGAAGCATTTAAACCCGAAGAATTTTGGACAGTTGAAGCAAATCTGCAAGCGAAAGCGGGACAATTTATTGCCAAACTTCGCGCACGAGCCGGCAAGACACTGGATAAATTAGCGATCAAATCAAAAGACGAGGCTGACGCGATTTCTAATACGTTACAAGGAGCTTCATGGAAAGTTTCTTCCGTGGAAGAAAAACAGGTTGGACGCTCCCCTGTCCCCCCATTTACCACCAGCACTCTCCAACAAGCAGCCTCAAATAGGCTTGGATTTTCGGCAAAAAAGACAATGATGCTCGCCCAGCGCTTGTATGAGGGAATTGATCTCGGAGAAGAAGGACCGACTGGCCTGATCACTTACATGCGTACGGATTCGCTAAATCTTGCAAACGAAGCGATTAATAATATTCGTGGCCTGGTCGAAACCAGGTTCGGAAAAGAATTTTTGCCTGAAGAACCCCGATATTACAAAAATAAGTCGCGTGGCGCACAGGAAGCCCACGAAGCTATCCGTCCGACCGATTCAACGCGGACCCCGGACGCTGTTAGGTCTTTCATGGAACGAGACATGGCGCGACTCTATGAATTGATCTGGAACCGCGCTGTTGCGAGCCAGATGACTGACGCGAAATTCCAAGCAATGACCGTCGACATTGAAGCAGCGGAGTTTGGATTCCGTGCAACCGGCTCCAGGGTTGCATTTCCGGGTTTCTTGAAAGTATGGGGACTCGATAAAACAAAAGAGGTTATTTTACCGAAGATCGAGGAGAATGAAATATTGTCCCTAGTTGATCTGAAACCAGAACAGCACTTCACACAACCACCCGCAAGGTACTCCGAAGCTTCATTAGTAAAAGCACTAGAGGAGCATGGCATTGGACGCCCTTCGACTTATGCTCCGACCATAGACACGGTACAAAAACGTGGATACGTTGAAAAAAATCTTGAAGATAAAAGGTTCCGTCCCACCGATGTTGGTAAGGTTGTAAACGATATTCTAGTGGAACACTTCCCTGAAATCGTAGATATTGAATTTACGGCTCGAATGGAAGAAGACCTCGACCAAATAGCAGAGGGACAAAAAGAAATGGTGCCGGTCCTTAAAATGTTTTATGAGCCGTTTCATAAAAATCTCGAAACAAAATCCGAGACTCTTCAAAAAAGCGATCTGACCACAGAAAAGACCGATATGGTTTGTCCCGAATGCGGAAAGCCGATCATCTTACGTCTCGGTCGACATGGAAAATTTTATGGGTGTTCTGGTTATCCTGAATGTAAATATACAGCGCCCGCAAGCGAACAAGAAAAATCCGAAATGGAAGCCGCACCGACTGGCAAGAAATGCCCCGAATGCGGTAAGGATTTGGTGATAAAACGCGGACGCTTTGGCACATTCCTTGGTTGTGCCGGTTATCCTGAGTGTAAACACACCGAACGGATCGAAAAGAAACTAGGACTTACCTGTCCGAAGTGCAACCAGGGCGAAATAGTTGAACGGAAATCGAAACGAGGAAAATTATTTTACGGATGCAACAAGTATCCTGAGTGCGACTTTGTTTCCTGGTCAAAACCAACTGGTGAAAAGTGTCCTTCATGCGGAAGTTTGTTGGTTTACGCAAAAAATAAGACGATCACCTGTTCTAACAAAGACTGCACGTACCAAAAAGAGGCAGAAGAAATCCTGGAATAAAAAGCGCCCCGCACCAACGTGGTACGGGGCAAGTAATGATCAATCAGGGAAAGGGGCACGCGTGAGGATGTGATAGTCCGCGCATGTGGACGTGTCGACGATCGTACCCAGAACAGGTTTACCAACAGTTGCACCGATACAGAGGCGTTCGGCAACGGAACGTTTCAAGCAGGTGTCCGGCGCAATGATCTTGAGGTCAGGCTGTTCTTGGAATAAATCAGCATACTGAGCGGTGAAGAAGATCGCGTCAACGACATCGCAAGAAACCATCGGCTTCCCTTTGCCGAAGGGGATGTCCATCTGGATGGGCTGTTGCAGCCCGCCGGATCCATCATCCGTCCCCACTAGCTGACACCACATCCAGTCAAGAGGCTCCTTCATCGGATGGTGGGACATGTAGTAGTCCCACGAGATGTCATCGTGGATGTTGTTACGGATTCCGGTGCGCTGAAGCAACATAACGAGTAGGCCTTCGGGCCCACCTGTATGCTGAACACGCAGGTCCACGAGTACCGGACGAACACCGCTCGCTTCTTGTCGGCGAGGAGGTATTGGCAACGGAATACTCTCGAGGTAAGCACCGAAACTGCGGAATTGCCTCCCCCACCCCATACTCCACAGCTTCTTTGCCTGATAGACTCTCAAATACTCAAGATTCTTCCCCTCCAACAACTGCTGCATGGCGAACGCAACCGCTTCTGGATCAAGGAGACGGAGGAACATCTTCCGTCTAAGCCCGGAATCGATGCGGTAGAGCTTCGCCAGGATGTCTGGAGGAATCTCTTGCGGGACCCGTTGCACCTTCGGACGCTTCGTCAACATGACTCTACTCCTTAGAATTTACCCGATACCCGTCGGGCGCGGTTGTCCGACTCCGGTACACCCCGAAGTCGGCTGTCGAAAGAACTGGAACTGAATAAAGTTATGTCAAAAAATGAGTAGCGTCAATAAATAAAACGAGATATACACGTTTCCCGCTTTATTAATTCTTCTAGTAACTACCGCTTATCTTTTGGACAATACCGGAAAGCTCCTCATCGCTGTAATACTCGACAATAATGCTTCCGCCTTCGCCGATTTTTTTGATGTGTACGCGAGTTGCCAGCGCTCTTGCTATCTGTTCCTCGTACGCGGCCAACTGAGGATCTTTTTGTAAAGTCCTTGTGTGAGAGCCAACATTGACTTTTCTGGTTGATCGTTCCAATTCTTCGATACCCATCTTTCCCGCCAACAACTTTTCAAACATTTCTTTTTGTTTTGCCGGATCACCAACAGCCAACAACGTCCTAGCCTGGGCAAAAGAAATTTTACTATCCTTAACAGATTTTTGTATCTCTTCTGGAAGATCTAACAAGCGAATAATGTTAGAAATGGACGGACGTTCCTTTCCAACTGCCTTTGCAATTTCTTCATGCGTCATTCCAAATTCAGAATTTAATTTCTTGTAGGCAATAGCCTGTTCCATAGGATTCAAGTCTGCACGCTGGACATTTTCAATAATGGCCAATTCCAATTGTTCACGGTCATCAACCTCCCCGTGGATGAGACAAGGAACTTCCGCAAGTCCAGCTCTCTTCGATGCGCGCAAACGTCTCTCACCGGCAATTAAGGTAAACCGATCACCGTTTCTAGTAACCAACAACGGCTGTAGAACACCATGTTCACGAATAGAAGCTGCCAAGTCCTGCAAATCAGATTCGGAAAAATCCAAACGGGGCTGTTCTGGATTACGGTCGATTTTTTCGACCGATATATTCATTACCTTGTTCGTGTGATCAACTCGTTGTTCTGCTTGAACTTGAGGTTGGTATTCAAAATTTGTACGCACGCTAGTCTCTTCCCGCTTATTCGGGATCAGTGCCGCCAAACCCTTACCTAATCCTCCTGGTTTCATTGTTGTATTTGTTGATTAATAAATTCTGTTGCCTTGTTATGTACTTCAGCAGCGAATTGCTGATAAGTTTGCGCTCCCTGGGACTGGTCGTCGTACTCAAAAATACTTTTACCGTACGAAGGAGCTTCGGCTAAACGGATATTTCGCGGAATCACCGTTTCAAACACATGACCAGGAAAATGTTCGCGTACTTCCTTAATAACATCATGCGCAACTTTTACCCTTCGGTCAAAAAGC
>CAYNDL010000006.1:0-30085 GCA_964396115.1 uncultured Candidatus Saccharibacteria bacterium | reverse complement strand
TGTTTCGTTATATTTCCGCGACGATTGCGCCTCGTTTGCTGCGGTAGATATGGAACATTACGAACCTGAAGCCCAAGGTGTCCGCTGATGGCAGTTCCTTTGTTGCCCGCGCCATTAAGGCGCGTACTAGAAGACCTGGAAAGACTTCCAGCAATTGGTCCAAAGAGTGCACAAAGGATTGCTTTCTATTTAATGGAACAGTCTGCTGAATACTTAAGTGAGTTTGGCCAAAAAATTTCCGCATTAAGCGAGGGAATCAACAAGTGTCACATTTGCGGCATGTTGGCAGATAATGATACCTGTCAGGTTTGCAATGACCCTAACCGAAATAAATCCTCGCTTTGCATCGTGGAGAGTTCACTGGACGTTATCGCTATTGAGAGGACAGGAGAATACAACGGATTATTTCATGTCCTGGGAGGACTTTTGTCGCCATTAGACAATGTTGGGCCCGATGACTTAAACATATCCAAAATTATTAGCCGTATGGATTCAGAAAAACCCTCTGAGATAATTCTGGCCCTCAACCCTTCCACTGAAGGTGAAACAACTGCGCTCTACTTAAGAAAGTTAATCTTGAGCCTGGAAACCGAGATTACCGTATCCAAGATTGCCCAGGGATTGCCCACTGGTGCGGCATTAGAGTTCGCGGACGACCTGACAATCAGCAGGGCTTTATCGGGACGACAAAAAATCTCTGGGTGACCAGAGATTTCAGGTATTATTTCTCGAACTTGATTTCTTTTATTAGGACTTCAGTAAAAGGCTGCCGGTGACCAAAGGCAACTTTTTGCCTCTTTTTGGGTTTGAACTTTACGCCCGTCACTTTCTTTGCCCTGCCCTGCTTAATGATTTCGGCCATAACGGTCGCGGAAGCAACGGTCGGTTTTCCCACCACTGCGTTCTCGCCTTCCGCTACCAGCAAGACTTCGGAAAAGACTACATTGTCGCCAACTGAACCTTCCAGTTTTTCAACTTTCAATAAACCTTCGGGTTTCACGACGTATTGTTTGCCTCCTGTGGCGATAACAGCAAATTCTGGTTTCATGGGAAATACCTTAACAGAGTATGCTTTAAACGTCAATTAACGGCGGTAGTAGCCGTTTTCTTGTTCTTTCGAACCCTGCTTGAACCGACAATTATTAGGAAGGCGAAAAGCACACTGAAAATACTGAACACGAGTATTTTATGATAGGTCTGCAACATCACAGCAGCACCACCTAGTGCCAGTGAAGCAAACATGTATATCAGTAATATCGAACGGGAAGAAAGGCCCCGCCTTTTTAAACGGTGGTGAAGATGCGTCCTATCCCCACGAAACGGAGAACGTCCTCTCCTGATCCGCCCCAAGATGACAGTTATTGCATCTAAAAGTGGGACGGCCCCGACTACCGCTGTTGTTGCCACTTTGGTAACGCCCTTAATGGCTAGGATTGCCAATAAAAAACCAATGAACCAAGATCCAACGGTCCCCAGATACAACGCAGCCGGAGGGTAATTCCAAAATAGAAATCCGAATAACACCGCTGCGGCACAGAATGCGATAATCGCGGTAACTGGATCATTAACTTGAGGCAGCAGGCTAACAAGACCAATCGCAATAAAAGCGATCATACTCACGCTACCTGCTAAACCATCCATCCCATCTAAAAAATTCACCACGTTCATCATCGTCACAATCCAGACAAGCGTTATGATGCTGGCAGGAATCAATAAGCCAAAAAACTGGACATTATTTAAATTAATCAGCCCACCGCGCGGATCTGTTATATAGGAAACTACAAAGTCTCCGCCGTATACAGCAACTGCGGCAGCGCCGACTTGTGCAAACAGTTGCACGATCGGACCGAACGGACGCCACACGTCCCAAATTCCTAACAACAAAATAATTGAACTACTAACCACTAACGACCAAAAAACGCGCCCGGTGAGCAAATGCGTGAAGCCCACGATAGTCCACCAGGAAATAAGGATTGCGACTCCGCCCCAGGCCGGAACAATACTCTTATCAGTTTGTCTTGCTTTCCCGAGTTTAATGGCAAGCGCATTCAAAATGAGCGACAAAACAACCGCCATTATGATGCTCACTGCAGCCATTTGATAGTTCATACAACTTCATTTTTAACAATACGAGTTTTTTCAGTGACCCAAAAACCGAGAGGCCGATCGATCATCATTCTTGTTTGAGCATCGATGGCCGGAAAACTTCCTAGAACCGAAGCGATAAATGGCACCAGCGCCCATTGCAAAATCATATAAAGGTATTTCCTTTTGGGTGTTCCTGGCGGAGGCGGAGGAAGAAGCAAAAATGTTAAGGACATCGTCACAATCAAGCCACTCATTGCTAAGGTCGCGAGAGTTCGAGTGACATAAGGCAAGTTATAAGCCAAAACTGTCTGGTGGAATTGGGGGTTACCGAAAATAACAGGTATCCATCCTAATGCAGCAATGATTATCGAGGAAGTTGCCCATGAATGGTTACCCTCGAAAATTATGAATAACAGCCTAAACTTTTGGGCAAAAGGAATTTTTTTCGCACGCCTGAAAGACATCGCCAAAAATGGAAAATTCTCGATACCCCAAGCCCACCGCCTCTTCTGCTTGTACTGGTTAACAAAAGTTCGCCACAAAGTCGGCGCCAATGTTGCGTCCATGGAAACGTTCGTAAAAAGCGGGACCGTACGATAATTCCCGTCGTATTTGAGGAAACACTGCCAAAAAATCCTGGAATCTTCCGAAACTACATCCACCGCCCAGTACCCCACATCAACAAGCGCCTTAAAGCTCATCGAGTGCGAGGAGAACGTAACTAGGCGTTCTGGACGAACCGCCTCTATCATCTGCCAGAAGCTGGAATTTGTGGCGATGACCCGAGTAAAAGAAGGCGCATCCCAGATGTTGTTGTGGTACAGGGGCAACGGTTGGTAACTGCAGTGTGTTCGATCGGAATTCGTTACGTACTTATACGTAAGGTAAGAAAAATATTCCTTGCCAACACAAGTATCGCTATCGAAGTTGGAAACGATAACGTATTCAAGGGGGATATTTTCTTTGTCCAAAGTTTCATGCACGATCCTTGCTGCCCAAGTTGCGTTCGCACTCTTCACTTGTTTCTCGCCGGAAATACCATCAGGATGCAACGTGGTAATCAAACGCCCGAACTCTTTGGAGTAGTGCTCCTCAACCTGTTTCTTTGTGTACAGTGCAGCTTCCCCTGCCCTTTCTTCGAACGCCAGTACAACCCACATCCTCTCCTTAGGAAAGTCACTCTTTTTTAAATGTTCCAGTGTTGTGCGCAATACCTCAAACGACTCCTTATATGTTGGGATGATGACTAAATTAATAACGTTTTGCCAAGGCAGGACGTCTATGGCGTTTGCGGAAAGGTTATCAATATCAGAAATAAACTCCGTTTCTTGCCAGATTTTCTTTCTCAGCAAACGTTTTTCTTTGAATGTGTTGCCGCTTTCTTTTTTAAGAGCATCTATTCGGGCAATCGCTTCATTTTTTGCCTTCGAAAGATCACTTAGCGCATTCAGCCTTTCCAGCCAGTCGACACCCTTCTGCCGCTCCAGCAAGCGATAGGAAGAAATTAAGTGAGAAGACATATAGACAGCTCGGACAAGCCAGTAAAGATCATAAAGGATCAAGAAGATTGAAACCCAAGTAGGTACGATAAAAGCAAGAACAGCAAGACCAACCAGTGTTCCCCAGGTTGCTAGACCCGGCAAAATTTCAAAAAAACGCCTTTCTAGATATTCCAGATCAACGGCAACAGGTGTGTCGGCTACTTCGGTAACCGACTTCATTATCTTGCTTGCTTTCGTTTTTTTTCCCTGTTCGGACTCAAACATTATTTAGATTAACTAAGTAGATCACCGTACCAATTAATAGTACTTGAATCAATGCGGTAGCAATCAATAGGTATAAGGCAGCAACTTTTTCCCTTTTCGCAAGCAGGACTGACAGTACGCAATTTCCAAAAAATATTAAGATCCCAAGGCTAGCAAGCCAGATGAGGTCATTACGATTCCCCAGCAAATCAACACCCACGTCAACCGTACCATGCAGTTTTACCCCCTCTACTGGCAATTGCCTCCAAAGCCAATACAATCCAGCAGAAAAAATAAGCAGTAGGATTGCGTCGACCCCAAAAATGAGACGTAAATAATTTACGTTTTGCGGTATAAATTTTAAGGCTTTTGGCTTCCCCATGCGGCTGGATATATCTAGCAGTGTAAAGGAAAGGAAACGATATTTCTACTTGCTTTTTCTAAACCACGGAATGGTCGCAAATTGTCTTGAACGGGCAGAACTGACACGTCATCGGCCCGGCATTAGGGGCAAATTGTTGTTCTTGAATTCCTTTCATGGCGGCAAGGACTCTTTCCTTAGCCTGGTCTAAGTCTTCGCTGCCCCGAGTTGTGTGCCGATCCGTAGGACCATCCATATATGAAAGCACAAGTCGGTCTGCATGAAGCTGAAAAACTTCCTGCAATGCAATTGCATAAACAGAGAGCTGTAAATCTTGGTCCGCGTATTTCTGGTCTTTGGCACTCCCTGTTTTAAAGTCTGTCACTGTAACTAAGCCGTCCTTGCGGTCTACCCGATCAATACGGCCGTTCACAGTTATGTTATCCAGTTTAAACTTGAAACCTTCCTCAAAGTACAAAGGTGCTAAAGACAAGATGTCGGGGTGGGCTTCGAGATATTTTTCTAGCTGCTCTATTCCCTTCTTTTTTTGACTAAGCTCGTGCTGCTTGCTCTCATATCCTTCGCTGTTCCAAAACTTCTCATACAATTCCAGGGCATCATGCACTGTTGCCGGTGTTCCTTGTTTTGCCAAACGTCCAAGTTCTTTTAATACGGCATGAACCACGATGCCAAAAGTTAACGCATGATGTTGCGGTACAGGAATCTTGTACACATAATTATATTTATATTTGAGCGGACAAGATTCGTATGATTCTACCTGCGATGCGCTGATTTGGCTTGGAACAAACAGCGGTCTTACTTCCCGCCGAACAGTCTTCGGTATCGGCAGCATCAGTTGTTCCGCGAAAGAAGAACCGACTTCTCCCAAAATAGTCTGGACACCAGCTTCTTCAATAAATTTCGATGGCTTCTTTTTGGATTTTCCAGTTCCGCTGAGTAACGCAGAGGTAATAAATAATCTCTCCTTCGCGCGTGTCATGGCTACGTAAAACAGCCGTCTTTCCTCCAGGATATGAGCATCGCGGGGATCAATTTCTTGTTGGCTGGAGAAAATATCCGGTATTTCGAGCAGATCGCTTCGATCGCGTACGGGATACTTGTCGGAGGTTGCGCCGAATAAAAAGACAACCGGAAATTCCAAGCCTTTTGCCCCATGTACCGTCATTAAACGGACAGCGTCATAATCTATTTCAGCGGTTGCCTGGGCAGGACTTTCTCCGGATGCAACCACAAAATCCAAGTACTCCAAAAAACTCATCAAGGTTGCCTCGGGGTCCGACTTTTCGTAATCGCGAACGAATTGTATGAAAGCACTCAGGTTCGGCAGCAGCTCTGGCGTTTCTTCGGCCTGCTTAACAGCCCAGTCAAGGTAACCACTATTTTGCAGGTATTCCAAAGCGATGCGGGATGGTGCGGTAGACATCGCCTGACGAACATGTCCGTCGAGGATTGTTGTTATCTTGCCTAGTGTCTGTTTTGCTTCATCAGAAAGTTGTTCTGATTCACCACAATTTCTGACAAGCGTGATTAGCGGTGTATTTTTTCTTTTCGCCTCCATTATCAAACGCTGTCGCTCATACGGCGGCAAAGCGTAACCGTCGTGAGAGATTACACGGAACAAGGAAACAGCATCTTCTGGGTTGAAAACAGCACGTAAGTATGCAGCCACATCCCTGACCTCTGGACGCAATAACAAGCCCCGCGCTTCGGCAACATGAAAAACAACACCGCGTGACATCAAGGCGGGAACCAGAAGGTCGGCTTGAGAATTTGTCCGCAAAAGCACGGCAAAATCGCGGTAATCCCGACCCTGTTTGTCGACTGCGTGCTTTATTGAATCCGCAATAAACGACGCCTCTTGTTCAATAGTGGCGAAATGATGATGGGAAACAGAAACATCTTCGTTTGTTTTGATTGCGCTTTTGAGACGCTTATCCACTGCAGCAGTCTTTTCTAACCGCATTGGATTGTTAAATTGGATCAACTGGTAAGCTGAGTCCAGCAGATCCTGAGTGGAACGATAATTCTTCGTCAGGACTATTTTTTTTGCGTTTGGGTACCAGTGCTGAAAAGTCAAAATGTTTGTTATGTTTGAACCGCGCCACGCATAGATAGACTGGTCGTCATCACCCACGACACTTATTGGTCCGTCTGGTTCAGGAACCATCAGCCGCAATAAATTATTCTGCGCACCATTAGTATCCTGAAACTCATCTACCAAGACCTCTGAAATATTATTTCGGACTCTCTTTAAAACCGAGGGGCGTTCTTTAAAAAGCCGTACCGTATTCAAAATAACGTCGCCGAAATCCATGGCACTCTCTTGTAACATTATTTTTTCGTATGCACTGAAAACCGCGCCAAACTCACGCCAACGGATAGCATCCTCCCTCAACGCATCGCGCTCCTTAGAATTGGATTCATTCTCCGCGGCGTTGTCTAGAGAATCGGCATACGCAATGAATTTTTCAGGGTTTAGATCCTGGTCTTTGGCCGAACCTATCGCTCTGATGATCGCCTGAAGGAACTTTGTCGGGTTCCCTAGCGGACGAAAATAATTAAGTGGTAATTCAAAAAGATGTTTCCTTATCAAGAGCCATTGTTCTGGCGCAGTCAGAATCCTAAAATCCGGATCAAGCCCTATCTCGATTGCATTGGTGCGGAGGATTTTTTCACAAAACCCGTGGAATGTATCAATCCTCACCTGCGTGTATCCAAGCGGTAGCAGTCGGTCAACGCGTTCCTCCATTTCCGTCGCCGCCTTTTCAGTGAAAGTAAGAGCCAAAATATTGTCAGGCCGGATATTCTTTTCCTTTATAAGCCAAGCTATCCGCTGGGTTATGACTGCTGTTTTCCCAGTACCAGCACCTGCAATTACAAGGAGCGGACCGCCTTCATGTGTTACGGCTGCACGTTGCTCTTCGTTGAGCTCATCCAAATTAACTCGAGTTTTCTTGTTCCCTATTTTTACCGCTTTTCTAGGCATCGTCCCGAGTATAGCAGGATCACCAACGAAAAGAAGCTTTGGCTAATTTTTGAGCAGAATTTCCTTATTTGCCTTCGTATTCTTTTGCAACTGCCAAGACACGGTCACCATACCAGGTAAAGCGCTGCCAATTTGAGCCGGCAAAATACCTATTGACTGCCTCGTATTCACTTCCCGCAGCGGCGCCTGAATTGCGCAATATAATCGCAGTCGCCACGAAGGCGTCTTGCAACTCATAGGGAGACGGAAGAGCTTTTCCTGTTAAACGCGCAACTTCACCTTCAACACTTTCCCAAATGCCCGGCATTATTTGGCCAGGGCCCATGGCTCCACCCCATCCACTGTATGACTTGGGCTTAGCAGAAACCGGAGCAGTTGCGATATTTAATCCCAATTTTTGAACAACCCGCACAAATGCCTCGCGGTGTGCGGGGTGCACATCGTCCGGATATCTTCCTGAACCAACGTTATTACCTAAATTTGATTCCACCTTAAGCACGCCCAACAATAACGCTGGACGCACTCCCGTGAGTTTACCCGCATACTGGGCGATTTTTACGGCATCGGTTAAGGACATATTGATCCCAGCATTACGCAAAGTGAATATTTGTTGCTGTATCTCTTGTCGCGCTTGTTCAGCCTCGGCCAAATCGGCCTTGATTTGCTTCTGCTGCTGCACGTTCTTGGTTAAGAGGTCTTTTTTTCTGCCCTCTTCGACCTTCAACGCATTCTTTTGGGCTTCCTGCATGCCACGGAGCTGGGCGAGCTCTTCCTCTTTTTCTAAAAGTTGTTTTCGCTGTTCTTCCTCCACTTTTCGCGCATCCTGCGTAACGACTAACAAGTTGGTCATGCGATTCTGCATTGAACGGTATGCGCCTTCAGTTTGCAGGTAATCAGTAAACGAACCTTTCTCTAACAGAGTTTGCCACAACGACTTTGTCTCATAAGCACTCATCGTCCGAATAATACTCAACATTTCATCGTGCAACCGACCCAACTTAATCGTTGCTTCCTGCAGGCGCGCTAAGTTTTTGCGCATTTCCAAACGAACCTGGTCAATCGACAACGCCGTCTTGTCCAGTTCCAGCCGCGTTTCAGTAAGATTGTCATCAATGACTTCCAACGCCGTTGTTAACGACGAGTTTTCAGATTGTTTTTTTAACCGCGCCTCTTTTAATTTTTTAATTTTATCCTCGACACTTTTCAACTCGTCCTGTTTTTCCTGGATAGCGCCATCGTTATTCGCCTCTTGCTGTTCACCCGACTGTTCGTCAGTTGTATCTTCTTGCGCATAAACCCATTGAACCAAAAAAGTAGTCGCGCTTAGAGACGACACTAACGCCAAGATGAAAAACTTTCTAATGACCCTCATTAAGGGTCATTTTAACCCGATCATGCGGGCGAAGTCATCCCAAGAATCATCCTTATCGATATTCAAGAATTCTTGAGGCTTCAAAATCCGTAAGTCCCCATACGGATCGAGATCGAGGAGATGATGGTCCTCTGTCACTAACGCGTCCGCCTCTGCGACCACTGCCGTAGCCAGAACCTTGTCATCCTCATGATCATCCGAGACTACATGCGGGATATCATCAAGTTCGACTTCATCTGCGGTAGCCAAGAAATTACCGATCCTATCCCTATACTGCTGGTCATTTATATTTCGCGAAAGAATCAACTGGTATTCTTTTCTCAACTCGTTACTAAAAAACGCGCGTGTTCTCCCCTTAAGCACCTGGTCGATAATCGTCCAGGCGGCGGAATTATAATCCTTCACTCCATCAATTAAAACATTTGTGTCTAACACAACCTTGTCCATGAATAACAGCGTAAGGCCTTAATTAAAGGTAAACAAGTATGTTTATATTTTTGAGAAGAGGTAATTCCAGGTTATAATAATCAGCAATGATACAAGGAAGTTCAGTAGAGATAAGTCATCTGAGTGTTGATTATCCTCTACCATTCAAAATATTCAAAAAGAAACACGAAACTGACAGTACACAGTATTTCCCTCACGGGCGGTTTCGCGCACTGCATAATATTTCCTTGCGCATTTGTTCAGGGGAAAGAATCGGCATTGTCGGGTTGAACGGAGCAGGAAAATCCACATTATTCAGAACACTGGCCGGAATCATCAGTCCCGCTGAAGGAACAGTGCTGATCGGAGAACATGAGGCTGACAGCCCCTACCGTCACCCCGTTGGTTACATGGCCGCATATCCCCTTGTTTACCGGCGTTTGACTGGTTATGAAAACCTGCGTTACGTGGCCAACCTTTATCATGTTCCACACTTCGAAGATCGTATAAAAAAATTAGCAGCCATGGTGGGTTTAACGGATGCTTTAGACAAATACGTTGAACAATATTCAACAGGGATGGCAGCCCGATTAGATTTTGCCCGGGTTTTATTACCTGACCCTCCCCTGCTTGTCATGGATGAGCCATTCAGTTCTTTCGATCTCTATTTTGCCGAGGAAGCAAGAAAAATAATAAAGAAAAGCACTTCTACTATCATTATGGCAACGCATAACCTGGAGGATATTGAGGAAATGACTGAGAGATTGATCCTGCTGCACAAAGGAGAAGTGGTACGTGACGTATATTTTGAAGACTTGTCAGAAGTCGCCCCAACCAAAGTGGGCAAGAAAACCTTATCCATCGTGGAGTTCGTGCAGCTATTGCTGCGGAAGGCTATGGCTAACCAGCACCTCTATTGCGAACCCGTACACAGAAAACATGTTCTATCTTAGTAACGACCTCAAAGAAACCTTCGCAATCGCCCGGAAAGAGATCCAACTGGATATGCGTTTTGCAATCCAGTACATCTTCCAGAGCATCGTCTCTCCGTTAAACCGTTTGATCCCCATCCTTGCGGTTTATGTGAGCTTAATGGGCACATCACAAACTTCCCCCATACCTGGCGTAACCAAGGAAACATATATCCCCTTTCTGGCAATCGGTATTATTTTTCATACCGCTTGGTATTCAAGCACCAGGGCTTTCGAACAGAAGTTTCAAAAGGAAAAGTGGAGCCGCACTATCGACCTTCTTTTCATTGCACCGATCAGGACAACTTCTATAATCATCGGCGTCGGTTTATCCGTGATTGTTCAAAACATCCCCACCTTACTCGTATTTTTGGCGACACTATCGATAATCGAACCGCCAAGCATTCTCGGTTTGGTAATAGCTGCACTGTCATTTATCGTTACAATGCTTATAGGTTTGAGCATCGGACTTATTTACGGAGGCATAGGCCTGTCATCTGAAAATATGACCACTTTTTTCTCGTATGCAATTTCCGGAATAACATCATTAACCCCCTTCTTTTATCCAGTCGAGGTTGTGGAAACTCTGCCCCATCCGCTCGATACCATCCTATCCCCAATTGTGCGGTACAACCCACTTAACATGGCCATTACGCTCGCTCGTGACGTTTGGATTGGTAATTCTGTGGGCGAGCACATTTTGCATCTTTTTTACCTTGCAATTATCGCCATCTTCTTGATTGTTGTTGCGGCTTACACTTTCCGGTTCACCTGGCGAAAGTTCGGTCTGCAGGGATAATGAATATTCAAATATATTGATATCCATTACTCTCTAATTGATGGAGATACGGAAAATTAAAGTAGGAGGAGTAAATACTACTTATGCCTCGTTCGGCACGAATACACAACCGAAAATTTTAATGCTGCATGGTTTTCGCGGTAACCATAAGGGACTAAGGGATGTCGCCGAAAAAATTCGCGGTTTCCAAGTAATAATTCCTGATTTACCTGGATACGGTGGCACTGAAAAACTAGAATCTGCAAACTCCTTTGTTTCCTATGCCTCATTTATTAACGATTTCTGTACTGAGCTTGATATCGGAAACTTCAACTTGGCCGGGCATTCCTTTGGTGCAACTCTGGGAATTGTTTATGCTGGTCTATTTCCCAAGCAAATCAAATCATTAACACTGATCGCGCCGGTATTAAATGCGGCATCTTTTCAGGCCAGCATCGGCAAACTTTATTACAACATTGCATCCCACCTCCCGACATCCATCAAAAAATTGTGGGTGAAAAACAGGACAATCGATATTCTTTCCAATCTCGTATTATTTAAAAGTTCGCCATATAAGCGGAGGGTAAAACTAATCATGGATGGCCAAAGAAATATCAAGACATTAAACGAAGACGTTGTGATGGAAAATTTCCTCGGTTATTACTCCACAAACATTTGGTCACTCGCTCAAACAATCAATATTCCGACTTTGATTATGACGGGCTCAAAAGACCGGTTAGCAACCCCAGAAAGCATTGAATTGCTTAGCAAAGGTATTCGGAACTCGAAAAAAATTATTTTGTCAGGTGAGGGACACATAGTTCAACTCGAGAACCCCCAAGCCGTAGCCAAGGAGTTGGAAAATTTTCTTGAGGGTATTTAAAAACCGCCGTGAGGCGGTGGGTGGGCTGGATTACTCGGATCCAAGAACATTGAATTGGGCCGGTTTCTGCTTCTGCTGGTTGGCGAGAAACTCACTGAGTTTGGCCATGAGTTTTTCGTCACCCATGGCCAGCATCTGGCAAGCAATGAGAGCAGCGTTGTCGAGCCCCGGTTTGTCAGAGCCACAGAAGGCGACCGGAACTCCCGCTGGCATCCTGGTCATGGACAGTACGGCATCATGCGCATCGGGGTAACCTTCAGACCGAAGGGCGACTCCCAGAACAGGAACCTTGAAACCGACGTTAGCGGCGATGGCACCTGGCAAGGCCGCAGACATGCCGGCGATACCGATGAAGACGACGTTCTTGGAATGTGACCGGCAGAACGTACGGAGATCTTCGGAATTTCGATGCGCCGAAATGATCGACAACGAATAGCTGACCCCGACTTGGTCGAAGACCTTGGTCATCCCGGATTCCTTGACCCGGTCCTGGTCATTTTTGCTACCGATGACGATCAGCACCTGCTTTGCCTTTGTGACCTTACCGTCACCCTCCACTTCCTTGACTGCTGTAGCCATGGATTAGAACTCCTGAGAAAAAAAGGACGGACCTAAAACAACCTAAAACCCAAATTACTTTTTTTTAATAAAATAAGCAACAAAGAAAAAACTCCCTATTGCTAGGGAGCGTGGAGAAAAAAGAGGAGAGGGGGAGCACCTGTTTTCGCTGGGCGAAAAGGGCTACTTGGGCGGAGACAGTGTCTCCGGTCGCGACCTTCACCGCAGTGAGATGGGGTCAATACGTCCCGAGCGCTTGCGCTTCGGCGACCGCATTAGCCAGCACTGGCCAAGGGCCCACGGAGTCCGAAGACTCGCTTAGTGGGCAGCAGGCCGCAGGCGAACCGGATCCCTTGGGGATGACCGGAACGGTAGGCCGAATCGGGAAACCCCTTACAACACTGGTGGAATCACCCCTCTCCTCTATTTCGAAATGTACAAGCTTGGACTTGTAATTTATTACTAGTATTCTCAACTGTCAAGCATTGACAATCTCTTAATAATATTTTATAAAGTATCTTCGGTTTCTAGGGATTGGACGTTTCTAACTGAAAGGATCGTGCGATGAGAAAGATCGTGGTTCTGCTGGGCATCGTTTTCTTTCTGGCGGTCGCTCCCCTGGCCTACATTCCGGCGTATCCGGAACAGGCCGGCAGCATGGCCGACCAGATCAACAACGTGCTCACTCGTGTCGGAATCAATTACCACGTGGTGTTGGTTCCGAGCACGTACCAACCCGTCCTCTTCACGGCGGCCGTTATTGCGGCCTCCCTGCTCCTCTTGTGCGCCTTTGTTTCGACAGGGCTCACAAAGCGACTTCGTCTCGCCTACGAAGACGCGGGTGCAAAAAACAACTCCACCTTGGCGGCATACGAACGTGAATTGCGACGCGTTGAAGGCGATAACTGCCGACTCCAAAAGGATGTCGGCGATCTGGACGACGCGCTCCGCAACGAGAAGGAGGCGGCTGCCAACCTTCAGGAACAGTTGGCCCGGTTCTCGAACCAAGCGCTTCTGGACGAGCAGATCCGCGCCAGCCAACAACTGGTGAAACGCCTGGAAGAACAATTGGCGGAAGCCGAGTGCCGGACGAAGAAAGCCAACGAGCGTGCTGACCGCAACGAAACGGCGAACGCTAGCCTCAACCAGGTCAAGGGCGAGCTCACGGCGATCACAAAGATGACCGCCGAACTGCAGAAGTCGGTTCAAGCGCTCACACAAGAGCGTGACAACCTCCGGATCGAGAAGGCGCGCCTGGAAGCATCGAAGGTGGTCACGCCGGACGAACTCAAGTCATTGCGTGAGGAACTCTCCCGCACGCAGCGGCAACTCGTCGAAGCCAGCACACGGATGGCAAGCATGGTCACGCTGGAGGAACACCAGAAGTTCGTGCAGTCGGCAGCGGTTGCCGAATCCCAACTGCGACTCATGGAAGAGCAGTCCGAGAAAGACCGTCGCCAGTACGAAGAGCTGTTCCGCCTGTTCCGTGACGTCACTGCCAAGATCGACTCGTTCGAAGGGATCCATAGCGAGATCCGCCTGCTCACCCAGCACTGCGAGTCGATCCTGCGGGATTCTCAGCAGGACACGGAACAGTTGACCTCGGCGATCAGCGACTTGCGCGAAGCCACGGAATCGACGACGAACTGCGTGGAACGGGCGCGCAACACGCTGAACGAATTCCACGCGACAGCCGTGCGGCTCGAGGAGAAAAAGGGCCTCCGTGAAATCATGGAAGGCATCAAGTCTTCCGTCGAGCAACTCCGCACCCGACCGTTCAACGGCCACGACAACGGCCGACTGCACCGTCGAGGACGGCGTGGCGGACACTTCTCTGCCACCAGCTAAGCTCACTCCCCACCCGGACGTACACCGTCCGGGTATTTTAATTTATATTTTTCCTTGGCAGAAACGCTTTTCGGCGTTATATTACGAGACGATCAAAAAATAAATTATTGATCTATTCCGGGATCGTCTAGCGGCAGGACGTCAGGCTCTGAACCTGAAAACTGGGGTTCGAATCCCTGTCCCGGAGCCAAAAGAAATTACCACCTCTTTGGTGGTTATTTCTTTTAACTCTGCTGGGATTCGAAGCCGACTTCAGAAAAGTAAACTGCTTTACTTTTCTGAAGAGGCCGGCTCCGAAGGAGGAGTAGTGCATCGAGCCGTAGCGAGGCACTACGACGGGTGAGGAGGAATCCCTGTCCCGAAGCAAAAGTCTTTGCTTTGGAATTTCCCTGGCATCAACAAAGGTTCTTAAGAAAAATATACTTAGCGCCGAGGAACAAGCTCCAGGAAGTAAACTGTCTTCACTACGTCAGGATTCGAAGGGTACGACAAAAACATGAACTGCTTCATGACAACCCTGGCTTCGGAGGAGAAGGAATCCCTGCTAAATTATTGAAAATATTAATCAAAAAACCGCTGGGCGAAACCATGCGGTCTTGAGAAAGAACATACAACGATTTTCGTCTCCATTCAGGAGAGCAGCGCTTCGAGACGGGCGATCTCGCAGTCGAGTTCCTCCGGGCTCATCGCCTGCATGCGCTCGACTCGAGCGACTTCCTTCTGATAGTTCGGATCTTCGGGATTGAGCCCGTACTGTTGATCGCGATCTGAGATGGCCACCTCCCGTGCTGACAAGCCGGAGATCAGCAGCCGTTCCTTTTCCGGCAACAGCTCGAGGGTGATGTCGTAGAGGTCCCACTGCCCCAGTTTCCCCGGCCGGAGCATCCCGAACTCATAGCCGACGTTGTCCGGCTGGGTGTAGGTGTGCAGACACTTCATCGCTTCCTCGCTGCAGACGTTGCCAGCCAAGAGAGCTGCCTTGTGTTGTCGCCAAAAGGCGACGAATTCCATGCGTTCCTGTTCGGTAACTTCACGCGTGGACATTGTTTGATCCTCTAATCTGTTAGACAGAACAACCAGTTTCAGACCACATAATATATCATAATAAACCGCATCCGTCAATGGATACCTGTCGCGAAAAGCAATACAGTAAAGGTATGGAAAAATCCAACATATCAAGCCAAAGAGCAAACGAGTTAGTAGAAAAGTATGTTAGCAACAAGATAACAAAACTCCATCTTCGGGAAACAGAAATAATCATGCGTGCACTAGCAAACAGATTAGGTGAAGACGAAGATACTTGGGGCATCGTCGGTCTTTTACACGATATCGACTGGGACCTGACGAAAGACAATTCGACCGAACACTGCATAAAATGTCAAAGCATATTAAAAGAAGAAGGCGTCAGTGATTTTATCACCGAAACGGTCATTTCCCACGGCTACGCAAACGACTCTATTCCAGGTTTAAAGGATAAAAGCCGAACCACTGTCATCCAACATTTGCTTGTGGCAGCGGAAACACTCACTGGATTAATAATCGCATCTGCTTTAATGACTCCTGACAAAAAATTGGCAAGTCTTTCGTTAGAAAGTCTCAAAAAGAAATTTAAGAACAAAAAATTCGCCGAACGGTGCGACCGGACACTCATCCTTGAGTGCGAAAAAGCAGGAATACCATTAGATGAGTTCCTCCAGATTGGTTTGACTTCGTTACAAAATCGCGCGCAAGAACTTGGATTTTGACAAGTGTTATTTATTAGCACCCTTGCTACACTTAAAATATGGGAATAAAAGTTGAGTTTAATCCTGATCTGGCACTAAGAAATATTAGTGAGTTCAAGGCGGGTAATCGCAAGAAGGAAGAGTGCATACCCGAACAACTTGAAGTGGGCAAAATATATGAGTTTCTAAAGAAAGACCAGCGGCTTTATTGGTTACACGGTGAACTGCCCTTATTGCAAACCGAAGGCAACGAAAAATTATCCCGGCCAGTTGCTAGTATAGTCATAAAGTCTGTAACACATTTCTTGGAAAGCGGGACCGTATATACGAAGGGAGAATATGAAGTTACCGAGGTGTTCTCGGACAATAATATCCACTTTGATGGATACGCAAAAATTAATTAATAACAACAAAATGAAAACGATTATTAAATTACTAGTTTCTTTGGTAGCAACTTTCGCCTTCGCTTTTATCGGTTCTTCAGTTACAACTCCCTCCATACCAACGTGGTACGCAGGACTGGCAAAGCCGGAACTAGCACCACCGAACTGGGTGTTCGCACCAGTATGGACAACTTTGTATATTTTAATGGCACTTGCCGCTTTTCTCGTTTGGAGACGAGGTTTATCAAAAAAGGAAGTTAAGCTGGCCCTCGGTGTTTATGTCGGACAGTTGGTGCTTAACGCGTTATGGTCCATATTGTTTTTTGGCTTCCGTTCCCCAGGAGCAGCACTAATCGGTATTATCTTGCTACTAGCTTCTATAATTGCGACGATGGTTGTTTTTGCAAAAGTATCAAAGAAAGCTCCACTTCTCTTGATTCCCTATTTAGCCTGGGTGAGTTTCGCTACATATCTCAACTTCTCAATCTGGATTCTAAATAAATAGAGCTATAATCAGTTAATGCTCAAGTACAAAAATTGGCATTATAAAAATACAGCGCTCCTTATTTGCGGTTTGGTTATTTTATTTCTAATTGCTGACACGGATTACGTAAAAAGTATTCTCGTATCGATCGGTCAACTTGGATACCTGGGCGCATTTATAACGGGTATTTTCTTCGTCTCGATATTCACAGTTGCCCCGGCGTCGGTTGTCCTTTTTTATCTGGCGACACAACACGATCCTATCTTGTTATCAATGCTGGCGGGACTCGGCGCAGTCTTGGGCGATTACGTTATTTTCCGATTTCTCAAAGACCGCGTATTCGAGGAATTGCACTATTTGTTCAAAAAAATGGGAGGTAGCAAGCTTTCAAGGTTGTTTAACACGCCTTATTTCGCATGGGCATTACCAATACTTGGTGCGGCCATAATCGCTTCTCCTTTCCCCGACGAAATTGGCATTTCTTTGTTGGGACTGAGCAGAGTAAAAAACTGGCAATTTGTAGTTGTTACGTATCTCCTAAACACAATTGGCATTTTTATAATCATCACCGCTTCCGAGTGGGTATAACTAGAGTCGTATAACAAGAAGAAGGATTACTTGTCCCACACGTTAGAGATAATTCTAGTTAATGCCTCGGTAATCTGAGTAACAATATTCATTGGAACGCCAGAAGTTACCATGTTTTGGACAATGGTATTTAAGTTTTCAAATACCTCACTGTTGTTTGAAACTTTTTCACATGCTCCCGAGTGAATAACAGGAACACTGGTTCCAGTGCTATGTTGTGCAAAGCACAAATTCATATAAGTCTTGCCGTCTTCCCCACATACTGGTGCATTATTCACAAGACAAGACACTCCATCGGGCATACTCCTTGTAGCCACTGGAGTGGGTGTAGGACGATATACAGGCGAATTTGTGGGGTTACTATTTTTATTTCCTCCCCCTTGAGGTATTTGCGGCAACTGAGGAAGACCACCCCCTCCGTTTCCATTTCCACCACCCCCACCACCGTTACCCATCCCCGGATTCGACCACTTTTTATCATCGATCATCTTTTGTTGGTCTTTTGCTGTATTATCAGGAACAAATTTACAATCATCTGTGGTTTTTGTATCTGGCATCTGTGTACTATCCGCACTATTGGTGAGGCGATTTTTTGGGTAAGAACCAGGGTTCATTGTTTGGGGCCCACCGTTTGGCGTATAGGCCGGAGTTTTTCTGGCAGCCAATCGCTCTGAGGCTTTTTTCGCCTGCTCGGTAGTCGGTTTAACGATCTGGGCCTTTGGGTTCTTCTTTTTGGCTATCATTTCATTTGAACCGTCCTCTTCTGGCTGAGCCTTGGCCTTCAGATACATTTGTGCATAGTTTCCGCCCGCTGAAACGGCTTTCTCATCAAGGTATCCCCTTCCGTAAGTCAATTCCTCAGGTGAGGGATTGTTTAGCTCAACACCTTCATGAGGCATCGTTAAATCAGGGCGGCCCCCCGTACGAAAAATGTGATTTTCCTTAGATTCACGGTGGGTTGCAGGTTTACCATAAGCATCAATAGCGCAGCCATCAAAGGGGTACCCGCTTCGACACAAGTTTCCCAAGGAATACGGGCAAGATCTCTATCATCATCTAACTTTGCTACCCGCTTTTCACCATACATTTTACCAAGATCGGGTGTCTGACCAGGGTCAACAACCTCACACTGATCTTCGTCTTTGTTTGGTTTAACGTCAGGTTTTTGAGGTC
Organism: uncultured Candidatus Saccharibacteria bacterium; assembly: GCA_964396115.1. Classification (GTDB taxonomy): domain Bacteria; phylum Patescibacteriota; class Andersenbacteria; order UBA10190; family CAIZMI01; genus CAYNDL01. Next base: position 11,696 of record CAYNDL010000006.1, on the reverse strand, counting down.
GATCTTTGGGCACATTTTTATTTTTTTTAGTCAACTCCTCCAGGTCTCTCTCTGCTCGATCCAACTGTTCTTCTCCCTTAGAAATCTTTGCGCCTGTTTCTGGATCTTTAATATCACCAATTGTCCTGATAACTGTTGAATTACCGTCGATTATTTCTAATACTGGCCAATTTAGGTCATTGTTAGTGACGATTTCCAGTTGAGGATAAACGCTCGCAAGGTTGCGGTATACATTTTCACTCCATGCCCAATAGCCAGAGGTTACTGGGTTGGATGGTATGGGAGGCATAAACAAGACAGCTCGTTGCGCAGCATGCGCGGACATTGGAAAAAAGATTACACATATAACTAATAAGCAATACTTGGCCGCCGAGCGAGCAAATTTCTTTTCGGTCATTTCTGTGAATAAGTTAACTTTGATTAAATTATATTAGTTTTGAGTTACAGACACCAAATAGTCCGCTTATTCAAGCGGATAGGTTTAAACTAACTATTTTCATTACCGATCGAGTGTAATCGTGGCGTCTTTAGTTAATGTACCCTCCCATATAAACGCTTTTTCTTTGGCATTATAAGTAACCTTGCCGAGAGTGACGAACATTCTGGCGTTCTGCCATCCTTCGGGAGGATAAAACATAAAGACGAATTTATCTTCGACACCGGGCTGTTTACGTAGTGTCATTTGATACCCGCCAATCTGTATTCCCTTAACGATATGGTCCGGCAGAATATATCTGAGAGAAACATCTTTCGTTCCCCCGATGTTAACGGAGTAGAAATTACCGAAGATTTGCCGACCGGCTTCGACCACGCGATAAGGCAATGCAATGTCTCCGCCTTCCATATTCACGCCCACCGTGCCAATGGGCAGGCCGAACCTAACAAAGCCATTGTAGGAGAACGTTCGAAAATCACGTTTAGAATTAGTGAAATCATATTTCATCTTTGCCTCGCCCTCTGGCTTTTCCTTATCAGCAGATATCTTAATTTCGACCGTTCGTTTCATTGACGCATCTGCCTTTCCCGATGCTAGTCCTGAATCAACAATAAAAATCTCATCTTCGTTAACAGAAGGGATTTTCGTTTGCATACCCAACAAGTTCAAGGACTTTGTCTCCATTGCATTAGGGGTATACACCATGATGTCACGTGATGCCATCCTCTTGTTAACAATATCCAGAATAGGTTTAAGTTTGTTGGGAGGAGTAGCAGTAACTTTTGCCAATAAATCATCAACGAGTATTTTCAGGATGTGGTACTGGATCTCCCCATTAACACGGGCCTCTTTCTTTTCAAGGATGTAGTCTAAAGTCCCCACCACATCATGTGCGTGAAATTCCTCATTATATCCCCTTAGTTTCAGCGGCTCGTATTGTCTTACTAAGTCTTCAAGGAAGGATGTACCAACCGCCAATACTCCATCCACCGGCTGCTGCTGACGGTTCCAAGAATTTAACATCCTCCCCAGCCACTCCTCGGGAATAATTAACCAATTGGAGTCATACCAAATAAGTTGGGCCGTTGATCGAACATATTTCCGGATTGGTTCAGGGTTTGCTTCGCGCGGCTCGATGTACATATTGCGCAGGCTGGTTACATGGTTTACCTCCATATCAACAACCTCTCCGTCGCGGACTTTTAGAATTCCGTACGTGGAGATCAGACCTCCGCCTGGACGCAAATCCTGGCTGTTTTGAAATAAAACAAGATACTTTTTTTCTTTTCCAAAACCCAAGAAGGAAAACAGGCCATCTTTTGAAGCATTAACTAAATCCAAGGCTTGGACAGTTGCCTCGATTGCTTCATCCATGGATTCATTCGCTTTTGCAACAGAAACAATCTTGGTTGTTGTTTTTTTTCTAACCGTTAAACCTTCTTTCTGGAGCTGCTGCAGGGCAATTGTATTTTGCGCAACAGCTGTTTGGATTTTTTTCAAAACCTCTCCCTGATAAGCATTAGAAGATGCCGGGAGATTATTCACTCCGGAGGATTCAACCATTTTCACTGCCAGTTCCGCTACTTTCAGCAAATATTCAGCCTTGTTGAATGTTAGAGAGGCGGTATCCAACTCTTCTTTCACTGCAGGTATAAAATTTGCCCTTTGAAGAAACTCCGTGTCTCCCCGCAGTTGCCCGAGCACAATCCATTCTTTCTCAATCGCCTTCTTCGCGGACACAATATCTAGTTCCTTCAAGCTTTTTTCCAGCGCATTCTTATTTATTAAAGCGTCACTAAGGTGCTGGCGTACTGTATTGTATTTTTTATATGAGACAAAAGACAAAAGTCCTGCCGTGATAATTAGCAGGAGCAAGATCGCAAAAAAGGTTATTTTTTTACCACTCATTTTCTTAAATAATACATCTATTTCTCGTATTTAACTATTGGTGTTCCACTTTTTTTGCAAAAAGTATTATAATGTTGTCAACAAACATGAAAAGCGCAAAAAAATATATTTCAACTATTGTTGTTGGTGCAGGACTATTGGTTGCACCAATTGTTCATGCAGAAAATAATCTGGAATTTATTCAGTTATTAAATGCCGGCGAAAGTGTAGCAGGTGGAACTATTTCGGCTTCATATGGCGATGTATTGAGCTTTAGTATCGATGCGCGCGATGGAGACAATAACTCAACTTCCCTCCCTGAGGATACCAGTGTGGATACGACAACGGCGAGTCCAGTTAGCAGCAGAGACGTTTCTGTTACTGCCCCAAGCCACAATTGGAGTTATCCACAAAAGAGTTTTTCAGTGCCGATTCCCGATAGTTTCAGCCAAATAACCGCGGAGAATGCTGGTAAGTGTGGCGTTTTCCTGGTTCGTATCAGCGCCCCCTACAAAAGTGCGCATAACGTCTATACAACTGTCAGAAAAGAGCGTCTCGTAAGAGTATGCCCACCGACTACGCTTATTACAGATCCCAGCCCAACGCCTGAATCTGCGACCCCGAGCCCGGAACCAGAACAACAAACTGAAGACGAGAACGGAAATACTGTGGCGACAACAAAACCATCAGCCAAACCAGCCACACCTTCCCCTACCCCAAGGCAACTACTTTCTATACCCGTACGTACAAAACCAATCTCAATGGAGAGCGAAGGTGATTACGGCAGCACCGCTGATGCTGTTTGTGCCCGAACACCTGTGATCAGGACCGTACGAGTAGCAACAATGGCTGCGCCTGCGGTAGGTATTCTTCCTTTCATCGCTTCTACATTGAGCTTCATTGGGGCGATGTCTTCTGTTAGCACCAGGAGAAAACCAGAACATTGGGTAAAGGTTGTTGATTCAGCTACCGGAAAAGGTGTTGGCGGCGCTATCATCAACGTAATTGGTTCTAACGGCAAGGTTAAAGCAACCTGGAAGACTGAAGATTCGGGAAATACGGGCGATATCTTACCTAAGGGAAGGTACGAGTTTGTGGTGCAGAAAGAAGGCTGGGCTTTCCCTTCCTCAGAAGAACCTACATTCCCATTACAGCAAGGTGAGTTTGTGTATCGCTCAGGTGCTGTAAACCTTTCTAGCTCTAAATACAAAATCGATGGTTGAAAATATTGCAACACAGAAACCAGCCGTAAAACCTACTGCTGACGAAGAAGAAAAGGTTCTCCCAAGAATGCTTATCCTGGTGGATAGGCAGGTAGAAATGAGCAAGGCGCGAAGGACATGGATATGGATGTATGGCAGGACTATTGAGTGGCTAGAAATCAACAGCTGGTTCTTCCTGGTTGGCGGTTTGATACTCAACACATTCTTCTTGTTTGATAATCCAAACTGGCTAAACATCACCTTCGAAATGCTCTACGGGGTCGCCTTTTCTTACAAGATCAATACGGCAATTTCCCGCAGCAAAAAAACAGGCACCGTTAAGGACGCTTCTAGTGGGCAGCCTATTGACCTCGCCATAATTCGCGTAGCAAAGGGCGAACGCTTTGTACAAATGAAAGTTACTGACAAGTCCGGGTTATTCTTTGTGATTTTACAACCGGGACTGTACACAGTTTACGCATCAAAGCCTGGATACCAAACTCAGAATAAAAAAGTATTCATTCCGCAGTCTAAACAAGTTGGTATCGTTAACCTCGATTTCAAACTTACGCCTGCGCAATCGCCTGCAGCGGCGCCATCACTGGGCGCCCAAATGCTGAACAACTAAGGTTGTTCTTCGACCACGGATTACACCTTCGACGACAGCAACGCCGATCTGCTTGTTTTTCTTATCTAGAATATTTTTCCTATGACCGGCGCTTTGCATCCAGCCCCTTACCACGTCAGCATCTTTGTAACGTCCCATAGCGAGGTTTTCTGCCGCGTGCCGGAAGATGTATTTCACTTTTTGGAACCAGTACCAAGGCCCGATCTTCTTTGGTGAAAAGTGATCAAAATATTTATTCTTCGCCATGTCCTGCGCTTTGAGCATTGCGGAGCGCATGAGGCGTGGATCTTGTTTTAAAGGCGGTAATTTTGCCTTTACACGTTCTTTATTTGTTAATTCGATTACTTTACTTGCTTCGACTTTGGCGTGCGCTGCTGGGGCAAATAATGACAATAAAAGCAGAACAAGCAAAAACTTTTTCATACTCTTTTTTGTATATTAAATGTAAATAGGAATTTCACTTCCCCCTAGCGCCAATTAAAATTGTCTATTATTTATTTCCTATTTTTTTGTCTACTCTTTTAGATACCTTTGGACCGCAATAATACTGCTAATTGCGCCCAACAGAATCCCCGCTCCGCCGACCAGTCCGATAACTAGCCAGAGATTCTGTAGAGACCAATTATATAAGCTGAATTGATTATCGACAAAGAAAGCGCCTACGCGTGGAGATATCGCGCGCAAGAAAGGATAAAGGAACAGGATGGTAAACACAGATGCAGTAATACCCGCAATGATTCCTTCAATAACAAACGGGCCTTTGATGAACCACGGAGAAGCGCCAACGAGCGTCATGATTTCAATTTCCTTATGGTATCCATAAATGGCCAGACGGATCGTATTGAACGTGACCAATACAGCAATGACGGCCAGCGTTATCGTGACGGCCATGCCAACACGGCGCGCAGTGCGAATAACAGAAGATAAACGGTTAATAACCTCACGGTTGTCGTCATACGTAACACGTGCGATCAGTTTGTCGTATTTAGGACTTTTCAATGCCTCGCTAATGGCTTTGTAGGCCTCAGGACGAACAGCACGAACGACCAGCGCAGCTTGGAGCGGATTATTGCCCAATTCATTCAAAGCCTGAGCAATCAAGGGGTTATCCTTATGCCTTTCTCTAAAAGCAACCAGTGCTTGCTCTTTGGATACATAGGTAACTTCAGAAACATTGTTGAAGCCCGAAACATCAGTTTTAACCGCCAAGATTGCTGCTTCCGAAGCTTCATCCGACATAAACACTGTGACATCAACCTTAGACTCAATCCCGCGCAAAATATTCTGTCCAAGTATCGTTACGACCAGAATCAAGGACAGCATGGCCAGCGTTAACATCATCACTCCGGTTGCGGCAAGAGAAAGCCAGATATTCCTCCAGAAATGGATGGCGCCGTTACGTACAGCTCTTCCTAATGCAAGTAGCCTCATAGTGCGTATTTACCCGTCTTCTGGTCGCGTACAATCTTGCCCTTGTCGAGCGTAATGACGCGTCTTTTTACGGCATTAACAATCGCTTCGTCATGAGAAGCCAACAAAATGGTTGTTCCCAGCTTATTTATTTTCAGCAATAAATGGATGATATCCCAAGCATGGAGTGCATCAAGGTTTCCTGTCGGCTCATCTGCAAGAATAATTTGTGGTTTAAACGCCAATGCACGGGCCAAAGCAACACGTTGCTGCTCACCACCAGACATCTGCCATGGATAATGATCTTCTTTGTCCGTTAAGTTCACGAGCTTAAGAAGCTGCGGCACGGTTTTTCGGATCTCCCTTGTGTCCTCACCAGTAACTTCCATTGCAAAAGCTACGTTTTCGTACGCTGTCTTATCACTGATTAGCTTGAAGTCTTGGAAAACAACGCCGATTTGACGTCGAAGGTGCGGGATTTGCCAAGGGCGAATGGACGTAATGTCCCAGCCATCAATAACAACAGAACCGCTGGAAGGAAACTCCTGAGCGAATAACAAACGAAGCAATGTGCTTTTGCCAGCACCGCTTTGTCCAACAATGGACACGAATTCTCCAGTCTCGATTTCAAGACTCACATCATCCAGCGCGGGGATGGCTCCTTTAGGGTATGTTTTTCTTACATTTTGGAAGAGAATCACTGTGAATTAATCATACAATGAATGTCCCGACGAGAAAACCTTTATTAGTTCTCCGCCTTTTTTCCCTTAATCATTCCTTCAACGAATTCATCCAGATCGCCGTCTAATACACCTTCCGCATCAGATGTTTCCACTTGTGTACGGTGGTCTTTGACCATTTTATACGGATGGAGAACGTACGAACGGATTTGATTACCCCATTCCGCTGATTTTACATCTCCACGCACTTCTGCAATGCTTTCCTTCTGCTGGACTTCGCGCATGTGTTCAAGTTTGCTGGACAACAATTGCATGGCGCGTTCCCTATTTTGCAGCTGGCTACGTTCCGTTGAGGCAGTTACAACAATCCCCGTGGGAATATGACGCAAGCGGACCGCTGTTGAAACCTTATTGACGTTCTGCCCACCCTTCCCACCGCTTCGGAATGCAGAAAAATCAATATCCTCAGACCTAATATCGGTTTCTTCTTTACCTACCTCAGGAATGACGTCAGCCAGGGCAAAAGAAGTCTGGCGCAAGTTGTCGGCGTTAAAAGGCGATTGGCGAACAAGCCTATGCACACCTGCTTCGTGTTTCAGATGTCCGTATACATAGTCGCCCTCAATCCGGATCGTTATGTGTTTATACCCAGCTTCTGGTGCCCGATTCTCATCCAATACCTCCGTTTTCCACCTCTGCTTTTCGGCATAGCGTAAATACATCCGGGAGAGCATTCCCGTCCAGTCTTGAGCTTCGGTACCACCCGCGCCAGCGGATAAAGTAAGTATCGCCGGAGATGAATCGTGTTTTCCCGAGAAAAAAGTCAGCAACTCAAGTTCTCCGATTGCCTTTTCTAGTCTTTTGGCTGTCTCCTCGATTTCTTTTTTTGCATTCTCGTCATCGCCCATAATGCCTTGCAACTCAGCCAGGTCGGCGGCTTCCTTCTTTAGGGTTTCGACTTTTCTTATTTCTTTCTCTAATGCAGATTGTTCGCGCTGCAATTCTGCCGCTCGTTTAGGATTGCCCCATATATCCGGTTGTTGCAGTTCTTTTTCTAGTACAGAAAGGCGTTCCCGCTTCTTTGCGAGATCAAAGACGGTCTGAAACTGTTTGCAGTCTCAGTGCTAGTTCTTTAGCGAATACTTCTTCCATTGGGCGAATGGTAGCAGTTTATATCGTCTTTTTCAATTACTTCAAAAGATCAGGATAGAAGGACTTCAAGATAAAATGAAAGGCGTCGCCAAATTTAGTTGGATTATCTTTTATCTCCTTCGCCAACTGCTCTTTTGTGAATGTTTCTGTACTTACCGACTCTTCATTGAGTACGGGAGGTTTATCAGAGTAGATCTCGTAAAGGATGAAATAATGGTTCTCTTTCCGGCCAATGACTTCCCTATTGAATATCTTTTTACCAACTAACTTAAAACTAATATCCGAATCCAGACCGTATTCTTCGTTTGCTTCCCGCAACAACGCCTGATCTTCCGTCTCACCTGTTACTACATGGCCGCCCACGGGCGAAACAAATTGTCCCGCATCCTGACGATCAGACGCTTGTTTTACGAGTGTCCACTTTCCATCTGACCCAATTACCTCCGCAATAACTGTTCGGTGCAAGAAACCTTTCTCGTGCGCCTCTTGTTTGGAACAATTTCCAATTATTTCGTCGTTTCCATTAACTATGTCTACGTATTCCATACCCATAATTTAGCACAAACTTAGTAGCCCTTATGCCGGAACTTTTTTAAGTCCTTCTTGGCTTTTTTTACGAACTTACTAAACTGCCGTCCCTTCTCCCTTTTTTGCCCGTCGTTCATCGCAAAAAATTCTGCCTCTTTTTTTAAATTTATGAAGTTGGCATATTTTTGCTGATCGAGCTGTCCCGATCCTAAAGCACTAAGTACGGCGCAGTCCGGCTCGTGCACATGAGTACAATCACCAAATTTACATTTTTGAGCTAGTGATGTTATTTCGCTGAAGATCTTGTCAACGCCTTCAGTATCAGTCATTCCCACCTCTCTAATTCCTGGGTTATCAATAACTATTCCTCCATTTTCCAGGAAATACATCTGCCTACCAGTAGTTGTGTGCTTACCTCTTCCTGTGTATTCGCTGATCTTTCCTGTTTCAATAACCTGTTCACCAATCAATTTGTTAATCAACGATGATTTGCCGACACCAGAAGAACCGATAAAACAATAAGTCTTGCCCTTCTTTATGTGTTCTGAAAGACCACTCAGGCCACTGCTGGTTACTGTACTAGCAAGAACAACATCTATTCCGGGAAACCTTTCTTTTATTTCACTTAATTTTATTTCCAGATCATCTTGCATCAGCAAATCAACTTTATTTAAAACGATTACTGGCTCTACACCGCTATCCTGGACAATCGCAAAATACCTTTCGAATCGATTGAGGTTATAGTCACGATCAACTGACTCGACTACGAAGGCGACATCGATATTAGTGGCGATGACCTGGATTTTATTCTTTTCACCGTCTTTATTTTTTGGCCCGAACCTCCTTTTTATCATTGTGACCCTGGGAAGAATCCTGTGAATCACGACATGGTCGTTATCTGTTTCGCTAATCACTACCCAATCGCCCACTGCAGGATAGTCTTCGCGCGACACCGCCTCGAACATCTGTTTGCCGGTTATTTTTGCTAAGTACTCGCCATTTGTATTCTTCACACGGTAAGCTTCTTTATACTCGGAAATAACACGAGCTACTCCGAAATCGCCCATTCCAAGTTGTTGCCTGGCAAGTTCAAAAAAAGGGCCGTACCCCAAATCTTCAATTTTTTGTATGCCTTTCATGAGCTTATGTATTGATCCTATTAAAAATACGCTGGCATTGCCAGCGTATTTTTATGGAGCCGAAGGTGAGGATTGAACTCACGACCTGCGCGTTACGAATGCGCCGCTCTGCCACTGAGCTACTCCGGCATTAACGGGGATAGCTTAACTAATAATTACAAAAAAGCATAGACTTCTTGCCTGACGACCGTTTACTTATCCCTCGACAAACTCTGAGTATACTTTCCCGTCACGAAAATGTTCCAAGGCTGATTTTATATACGGACAAGTATTTTCCGGAAGTTGCCACAAGGAAAACCAGGCTATCTGGTCACACTTATTTGGTTCGGCATTAACTAATTCTCCTTCCCATTTATCAGCGGTAAAAAAGAAGTCGATACGGTCATGTTCCGCACAACGCCTATGCATTATGTGAGCAGTCTTGAGATTATCTTCATCCACTTTCACTCCAACCTCTTCGAACGCCTCTCTGACGGCGGCAGCGCGTGCGAATTCACGCGCTTCAATGTGGCCAGCTGGCAAATTGTAGTTGCCATCCTGGTATCCAGTGTTGAAACGACGCGACAATAAAACTTCATCACCTTTTCTGAAGATAACGTAACTAGAAATGACTACAGTGTAATAATTTCTTTTTGGATCAAGCATGGTTTGACGATATCACAATTTAGTGTGGCAGTAACGACCGGGTGGCGACATGGTCAGTTTTTAATAATTGCATCTTCGTTAAGTTTTCTTTAGGATTTTGTTAGACCTAATAACTTTGCGGGTATCGTATAACGGCATTATATGACCTTCCCAAGGTCGAGACACGGGTTCGACTCCCGTTACCCGCTCACAAATCAAGAAAAGTCATCCTTGTGGTGACTTTTTTTGATTTTCAAAATTTAACTGGAGTCGAAGCCTACTTCAGAAAGGTAAACTACTTTACGTTTATGAAGAGGCCGGCTCCGAAGGAGGAGCACTGCATCGAGCGTTAGCGATGCAGGGCGACGGGTGAGAAGGACTCCCGTTACCCTCTCCATTTAAGAAAAACAGGCTTCATGCCTGTTTTTCTTAAATCAAGATGAGTAAGGGATTCGAAAGTACGCAAATGTAATATAAAAGTGCTGCCAAGAGTGGGCTGCGGGAGTAGCATTGCGCAGTTGGGTGTCCAATCCAACCATAATCCCGTAGTGGTCCCTCTTGGCAGCAACTGAATGAGCTGTTCTCCCTACCTCTCGACTATTTGTTTTCTCTCGTTGTCCCACTTCATCCCGATATTCCAGACGGTAATTTTGGGGGCATATTCACTATCCCACGGCGAGTCTATTCCCAGAGCCTGCATTTTCTGCCGCTGCAAGAGAGAAATAATGTCGTTCTTCGCAACGCCAGCAAAGGCATTACCATAGGTTTCATCAAGAATCCTCTTGCCGCCAGGAACCGACTCCATCGTCTTTTCAATCGTTTCGATTGTCTGCTCCGCATCCTGCTTTGAGACCCTTATTTTTTCATAGTTTGCCACCACCCCAGTTGCCCGCCTGAGGATGAGTGCAGTTAAAATTTTCTCAGGATCGCCTTTTGAAACATTCTTGTTAACCAAGGCGCTCAGTTCGCGATACGTCACACAGGAATAACCGGCACAAGCTATGGGTATGGGCATCCAAACTTGAAGCCCCAAAGGAGCCCTCGGGTACGGGAATAACGATACGACGGCCACAATCAAGATGATAAAAATAGAGAAGGCGACCAGAAGGGTAGCTAAGTAGTCTTTCATTGTTTTTCTGTGCCGAAGAATAGATTCCACCACTGTTTTGGTATCGGTACAGGTTCTTTCTTTCCTTGAGCGGCAATGCTTTCTGCGGAAGCCACCTTACCTCCATCAGGAACTACTACTACTTGTTCACCGACCTTTTGATAACCAAGTTTTTCGTGAGCAGCTCGCTCGATATATGAATCGGTCTTTAAGTATTCGATTAGTTTCTTTAAGTCGGCAATTTTCTGCTCATGGTCCTTTATGTCCCGCTTCAATTCTGAAACATGTTGCTGCAAAACAATCCGTCGCCGGAGTTCTTGTCCGAATGACACTCCCATTAGCAAGACAAAAATCCCAGCGATAAACGCAGTGACCAACCAAAAAGAAGAGTTTTTTTGCCTAGTTCGTTTTTGCATCCTCGATAGTCGGGTTAACAACCACCCTCTGCTCCTGATTGTCCCTTCTTATCGTGACGGAAACAGTTTTTCCTGTTCGCGCCCCATCAAGGACCGAGAACCAAAGCGTTGCAGACGGGAAAGGCTTGTCGTTTATTGCAACAATTGAATCTCCGTTTTTTAACCCGTTTGCAAAAATTGAGCTCGCGGATAATGTCGATACCTCAAACACACTTTCTATCTTTTCCTTGTTTGGTGTTTGCTGGGTTTTCCATTGGCCTTCCAATCCCTTCATCACAGATACGGTTTCATTGGTTGGATACTTCAAAAGATCCTGCAGCATACTGTTTAACTCAGACGCGGGTAATACTGTTCCCTCTTCGTAATCGACGAGCATTCCCAATAACTCTTGGTTATCACTGAACATGGGAGAGCCATAATAGTTGTTCCCCGGAGACTGCACCAACTTGCCATACTTTTCCCATGCTAAATTTTTACTTTTCCCGC
>CAYNDL010000005.1:0-32141 GCA_964396115.1 uncultured Candidatus Saccharibacteria bacterium | reverse complement strand
TGGAGGTGTTTACCAAAATAGCTCCTTTTTTTATCTTCCTTACGTTCTTTTCGTTTATTAAGTGATGAGTAGCGGGTAAATAAGGAACGTGCAGGGTAATAACATCACTTTGGGCAAGCAAGTCTTCGAGGGTATCAGCATATTGAAAATTCAAGTCCGCGGCCACACGTTGGTCTGGTCTAGCATCATATGCAATCACATGCATAGAAAAACCTCTCCCGATCTTTACCGCATGTTTACCAATATTTCCTGTCCCAACAACTCCCAGAGTTTTTCCAAAGAGATCAAACCCCTGCAAACCATGCCGGTCGAAATTCATTTTTTCGGTACGTTCGTATGATTGGAATATTTTTCGCGATAAGGCCAAGATCAAGGCAAAAGCATGTTCAGCTACAGTATTTTCACCATAAGTGGGGACATTCGAAACGATAATATTTCGTTTTGCGCAGGCCTTAAGGTCAATGTGGTCGAAGCCGGTTGAACGCGTCGAGATCATTTTCAAATTGGGCATCTGATCAATAACTTCTTCGGTCACCTTGGACCCAACAAACACTGACAAGATATCTGCATCATCGGCCGCAGCACAAGTCTCCTCATTTAATGGATCAGGGAGAACTGTAAGGTTGAATTTTGGAAACGCCCCCCTAAGCTTTCGTGGCTCATCTCCCTCCGCTTCAAAGTACGCAAGCCTAAACATCAGCTCAAATTATAACAAAGATTTGACCACTTGCGAAAAACCCTCCACATATTTTTTTACAGTTCTTTTATTTTTTTAATAATATCGGTTGTCGCCAAATTTGGTTGGCGGGTAACTTTATAAGGAGTGGCGCCAACTTCTGAGATTGCCGGCCACTCGACCCACGTCTCCGGCTCGCCATACTCTGATCCATTCACATGAACATTTGGGTGTACGGTGAGTAGGATTTCACGTCCTGCTTCAGATTCTGGGATCGGCACAATGAAATCTACAGCAGCGAGCCCTCCCAACATTGCGATCCTTTCGTCTTCTGGAATTATTGGCCTGCTTTCCCCTTTATATTGCTTAACCGAGCAATCAGTGTTTATGCCAACAAAAAGTACATCGCCCTGCTTCTTGGCTTCGGACAATAAAATAAGATGGCCGGGATGCAATAAATCGAAAGAGCCGTTAACGGTCACGATTTTTTTGCCCTGGGTACGTAATTCATCTGCTTTTTGTTTGGCTTCCTCCTTGGACAATACCTTGCCTGCACACCACGAATAAACGGGATCGAATTGCATAGTTATAGTGTTTTAATTTTTTGTGCTGCTTCCAGCAGAGAATTAACCACCAAAGTCGGGGCTGGATTTGGAGCCTCGGTCCAGTATTCACTCCTGATTAAGGCGGTTTTCATACCCAAAGCAACACCAAACTCATGATCACTAATCTTGTCGCCGATTGACCACGAATTCTTATAATCAATGGGGCCTATCACACCCTCAATCTGTTTGGCCATTCCGGTCTTTGGTTTGCGACATTCATTATCAACGGCATACTTAGGCACCGAACCTTCGACGTGAAAGGGGCAGTAGGCAATGGCTCTTATATGTACACCTCGTTCTGCCAGAATGGTGCGGACGTAGTTATTCACATTTTGGACATCGCTCTCAGTGAACCTTCCCCGTGCGACCCCGGATTGATTGGTCGCAATTGCGAGTATGTAACCGGCGCCTTCCAACAAGCGAAGACCATCCGGCACTCCCTCGATAAGCTCTACTTGCTCGATGCGGTGCACAAACTTTTTATCGACATTTATTGTCCCATCTCTATCCAAAATTATTATTTTCTTTCCTTCGTCACTCATGGTTTTCAGTTTACAAGTTAAGTTTGTTCTTCAAAATATTCACTTAAGAGATGCACGACGTGCAAATGGATTTCTTGGATCCTTGCTGTTACTGTCGCAGGTGATTCAATTGATACGTCCGAGACTTCCCTCAGTGATCCCCTGGGAGCGGTCAAAGCCAACACCTTCATCCCTTTTCCTTTAGCCACCTCTACCGCCTTCAATATATTTTTAGAATTGCCGGACGTCGAAATACCAATTAACAAATCACCTTCTTTACCCAAACCCTCAACTTGCCTGGCAAAAACTTCCTCATAACCAAAATCATTGGCAATACAAGTGATCGCAGCACTATCTGCCGTCAGCGCAATCACAGGATAAGGGCGCCTGTCTTTTTTAAACCGGCCAATCATTTCATCAGAGAAATGCTGGGCTTCGGCAGCACTTCCACCGTTGCCACAAATGAGCACTTTGTTTCCGTTCTCGAAAGTTTTATTTAATAGTTCCGCCGCCCTTGCGACACTGGCAAAAAAGTTTTCATCCAAGGCGGACAAGACCTGGCCGAGTTCTGATGATTCTTTTTTTAGGTCAACATTGATCATGGATTTTTTACGTTTAAAACATTAATATAGTCCTTTACCGCCTCGCGCCAGTCGCGCAATAGAGGCCTTTTTGTATTTTTTAAAACAGACCACTGCGGACGTTTGGCTTTCCCTGAATATTCAACAGAAGAAATTGGCTTCACAACAACATCCATTCCGCAAAGCTTAAAAATTGTTTCAGCAAATTCAGCCCAGGTAGTGTTACCGCCGTTTGTAAGATGATAAACACCATACTCAGGATTATCGTGTACCAACTTGAAGGTGGCTTGTGCGAGGTCCTTGGTATAAGTAGGACTGCCGTGCTGATCCCCTACCACGCTCAGTTCCTTTTTTTCTTTTCCCATGCGGACCATTGTCTCCACGAAATTTTTTCCGTAAGGGCCAAACAGCCAGGCGGTCCGGATCAACCAGAACTTACCAGTTTTCTCTTGTAACTTTTTTTCACCCAACAACTTCGAACGACCATAGGTATTTATCGGGACACCATTGGGTACTTCTTCTTCCGAATATCCTTCTTTTTTCTCTGAAGCAAACACGTAGTCCGTTGAATAGTGGATAACGGGGATGTTTAAGCCAGCACAGGCTTCAGCAATGTAGCCAACTGCTTCGCCATTTACCTTGTTGGCAATTTCAGGTTCTGCTTCTGCTTGTTCAACATTCGTATATGCTGCCGCATTAATCACAACATCCGGCTCGATTGCTTGGATATGCCTTAAAACTTCTTCCCTATTTGTTATATCCAAGTCATCCCTGTCCCACGCAATCACTTCTTCGGATTCAAAAGCTCTTTGCAGGGCGTTGCCCAACATACCTTTCGCACCCAAAATTAATACCTGCATATTACTTACGCTCGATATACTGTTGCTTGTAATACTCGTTGTACGAACCGTCTTTCAGGGGCTTCCACCAGTCTTGGTTATTCTTGTACCACTCAACTGTACGGCGTAACCCCTCTTCAAAATTAACTTCTGGGTGCCACCCAATAGCCGCTGTTTTCGCGCTGTTCATGGAATAACGCCGGTCGTGCCCAGCCCGGTCCTTGACGTATTCGATACTGTCTTCATTCAAACCAAGAGTACTGATAAGGGCTCTAGTGACTTCAATATTTTTCTTTTCTTCTTCACTCCCAAGGTTGTAAATTTCACCAGGCACTCCCATTTCTAAAACGGTCAATATGCCATTGCAGTGGTCGTCAACATAAAGCCAGTCGCGCACCTGCATCCCGTCACCATAAACAGGAACTTTTTTACCTTCCATTAAGTTCGTAATGAAGAGCGGGATTAGTTTCTCAGGGTACTGGTGCGGTCCATACGTATTGGAACCACGCGTAATCATTGCGGGAAAACCATACGTTCTAAACGCAGCTCGAACCTGCATATCGCCCCCAGCTTTTGAAGCAGAATACGGACTATTAGGCAACACCGGTGAATCTTCAGTCCAGGAGCCAGTCGGGATTGTTCCGTACACTTCATCAGTGCTTACCTGCACATAGCGTTTGATACCTGCTGCTCGTCCCTCGTTTAACAAAACGTACGTACCCATCACATCGGTCTCAATAAACTCCAGACCACTCATAATAGAACGGTCTACATGCGACTCTGCTGCAAAATTAACAATGGCATCGATACCCTCTTTTGCCAGTGTGTCGCGAACCAACTGTGCATCGGCGATGTCTCCCTTAACGAATTTATATTTTCCTTCTATATCCTTTAAGTTGTCCAGATTTCCGGCGTACGTTAGCTTATCGAGGACCACAACTTTCCAGTCCGATCTTTTCTTCGCTAAAAGACGTACAAAAGCTGAGCCGATAAACCCCGCACCGCCTGTTACAAGTATGTTCATTATAAAGCGAGGATAACAAATTTAAGGTGGAAAACCAAGTTTTTTAAAACCCCGGACCAGCCGGGGCTTGAGGTTAAGACCAGTATGGCGACTTGGCGATCCCTTCGGGGAATCTTTCCTTATATTCGCCTTTGTACCAAGCAGTGAAATTGGCGATACCTTGCTCGATGGAAGTTGTTGGAGCATAGCCCAAAACTTTTTTGGCATGAGTCAGGTCGGCAGCCGTGGCAATTGCTTCTTCAGCAGGCAGTTGGCGCTCAACTATCTTGGCTTCTTTGCCAATCCCATTTTCGATTGCTTTCACAAACCTAGTTAAGGCAACAGGATCGTTGTTGCCGAGATTGATAATGTCGAATGCCTTATTGCGATCCAGACTAGCAAGGATACCGGCTACAATATCATCAACATATGTGAAGTCTCTCTTAACTTCGGAACCGTCCACGGCGAACTTGTTCAGGCTGATTTCCTTGCCCTGATCGATTCTTTCCGTAAATCTCCACGTTGCCATGTCCGGACGGATCCACGGTCCGTAAACAGTGAAGAAGCGGAGGCACGCGATCGGCAATTTGTGTAAGTAGTGGTACATCCAGCCGTACAATTCACCGGTCCTCTTTGAAGCAGCGTACGGAGCGATAGGCATGTCACACGGGACATCTTCGCTGTAAGGCGGCACCAGGTTTCGGCCATAAACGGATGACGAGGAAGCGAATACAATATTCTCTACCCCGTTCTTAACCGACTCCTGAAAAACATTTACTGTGCCATCCACGTTCACCTGGGTGTAAAGAAGTGGATTTTCCACTGAGGGACGGACGGCCGCCCATGCAGCCAGATGAATCACTTTCACCGGCTTAACGCGGGCAAAAATTTCTCCGAGCTTCTTTTCTTCCCGAATGTCGCATTCGATTATTTCGGGCATCTGGAAACCATGAAGCAACGCCGCCAAACGGGCACGCTTCAATTCTGGATCATAAAAATCGTTGAAGTCGTCAACGATTACGACCTCGTCCCCGCGAGACAAAAGTGCGCGAACGACATAGGTCCCGATCGAACCAGCACCACCTGTGACTAATACTTTCATTGCTTACCCTTTCAGTTGTTGCTCAATCTCCGCGGGAGTTTTGTCTTCTTGTTCGCCTTTCAGAGATGGATCATACGCGGGATGAGGAAAGTTAATCATCCAAGCTTCTTCGTCACCGATGTTTTCGATCCCGATATATACCTTCGTGGGAAGAAGCAATCTTTCTGGTTTTTCCGCATCCAAAATGTGCTCAACTTTTTGTGTTCCCTCCACAACAGTTATTTTGGCTTTGCCTCGGACGCAAACATAATGACTCTGGCGTTCGTTATGCAGATGGTAGCCCTTAAAGGCTCCCGGCTTAGCAACGGTTAGATAAACGACTGTTTTATCACCGTCTTTATAAAGTTCAATCAGGTGCCCATTCGGATCCTTTGTTCCTGCCGAATAGGTCGTTACTTTCTTACATGGTTCTTTTTGTACTTGTTCAATCATGTCCGTAGTTTAGAAGTTTTCTTTATGAAAAGCAAAGATAAATTTATTTGCCTTGATTGTCGTTAAGAAATTTCTGAAGAAGTTCTTTCGCTTCCTCATCCTTTACTTTTGGCCCGCCGGTTTTACCCGCGAAGTTTGAAGTTTTCATACTAACTGCTACAGGTTTCATAGATTGTGAAAAATAGCGGTTGAGCATTAGAAAAACTAGGCCAATCGAACCCGCCACCAAAGAAAACGCTCCAGCCACGGCTATCGATATGGAAAGCTCTCTGGGCCAGACATAAACTACAGTCGGACGATCAACAATTCCCCTCACAAGTCCGCCGCCGATAATTCTTGGTATTTCCAAAACCAGGTACTGTCCAATCACCGCGACAAGTTGTTGCGACTCAAAAAAAGAGGCTCCTTTTGCTTTTATTTTAATGACAAACGCATCCTCAACGGGCTCAATTTTAATAACCCGTCTCCATAAGTTATAGGACTCCTCTTTCGAACCAACAAACAATTCGTTTGTTGACTGAAAACCGCTCGCCAAAATGCCTTCACGGAATTCTTCAAAATTTGCGTACTCTGCCAAAGTCCGAGTAACTTTTTCAGTTGCTTCAACGGCAAGATTAAAGTCACCTGCACCAACAGGAGCCTGAGAAACTACCAACACTTTTGTTTCCGATGCCATCGGCAATAGACCAACAAAGCCAACCGCAACCAAAAAAATACCCGCTGCAATGAAGAGCAAGAAAAATTGAAAAGGCCGTTTTTTTGGCATAGCGAAAAAACATAACAAAGTACGTAAAAAGAGTCAAATTGATCAATAAATGCCATATTCTCATTTTATGGTTTTCTGGATACCCCTCAGGAAATTATGATATTCTTACATCACTATGGGTAAAAAGAAACGCGACATTAAGCTTATTGTTTGGAGAATTTTGGCCGCATTCATTGCCATCGGTACTGTTGCTTACCTGGCCTTGCCGTTCCTGAAGTACTAACCCACTTGACTTGCTTAACGGAAGAACTTATTAATTAAACTATGAAAATTTTGAGAAATTCCTGCTTCATGTATTGGTTTACAAAAACCGACTTGCGTACGGTCGTCATTTTTATTAAGCACCTTGCGCACGTAAACCCAGGAGTTTCTATAGCCACTTTGTAATAAATTATTAGACAAAAGCTAAACCTCCTGGGAAACCAGGAGGTTTTTGTTTCGGGATTGGCGTAATCAAGCGGAGTGACTCGCCAGCACCGAAGCTGGAAAAACGCACCTTACACAATTGAGGAGAAAGAACGATGTTGAAAGTAACGGAAACCCTGCGCGGCATGTACGATGTGCCCCGGATATACTTCACCCTTGCCGGCAACAGCCACAGCGAAGAAGTAATCCGACGGTTGAGCCAAAGACTACAGGACACGTCCTTCTTGGAAACCCTGGAAGGCGCAGCTGTGCCTCAAGAACTCCGCATCCTGCGTGACGTCTCCGAAGTGCAGGCACTATTCGAAAGCGGCATCTCCAAGGAATCGGCAGTAGTACTGTTCGATTCCGCCTTCACCCAACGAAGGTTTACCTTCACTAGCAGACAACGGGGAGGGATGCCGGATTGGTCCTGCGGTGCCCAGTGGGGCGTGAAGATCGGTAACAAATGCGTGATCGATAGTGGATACCGCAATTGTTCTGAACAGGTCGCAGCCCACTTTAACCGCAATTTTCAGAAGCGATTATTCCGGGGCGAATTCCCTTGGGGACGGCCACGGAAGGGCGAGAGCCCGCCGGTCAACTTAAATATTCCGGATACGATTGAACAGATCCGGACCAGACTGAATCAGGGACCTGACCTTGCCGCATCCATTGCGGATAAGGAATGTGCCCTCGAGCTCCCACGCGGATCCCGAATCAGCTGGATCCGCATCCCGCACGACCCTCTGCAATGCGACGTTCATGAATTAGGACGGGCCATGTCCGCCTTTTCTGCCTTTGAAAGGGCGAGCAGCCAACTGATTCGCAGCGACGCATCGGTTGCCGAGAAGCTTTTCGCTGGAGTGGATGTTGATCCTAGCCTGCGCGAAGCGTACCTCTACCCGAACGTCGAAGAATTTTCAGTGCGACGGCCCGACCTCCACTTTACGGGAGACGGGGTGTTCGCTTCGGAAAACGACGAGATGCCGGGAGGGTTCGCAGAACTTGCTTATCTCGACCTGGTGTACGGCATCAATCAAGAACAGTGGAAACGCTGCTTTGATTGGCTGACAAGCCGAGGACGCCTGCTCTTCGTGGTTTCGCACGTTTGGAGCAAGTGCTACATCCCCGAGATCGCCTGGCTGACTAACCACCTTCGGGAGTCCGGTTATGACGTAGGTCTACTGACCACCGACCAGCTGGACAAGCTTACGGTTTCTGCAGAGGACGTTTACGACGAGGCCGGCAAAATTGGCACTGTTTGGCGCCAATTCCCGATCTTCGAAGCAACTGGGAAACTGATTGACTTGGTCAAGGCCGCCCACAGTGGTCGTGTCCGGATGGTTCCGGAGTTCGCCCATTTCGGCAACAAGACCTGGTTTTCGATTTTCCGGAGCCACTTGGAGTTTTTCCGGAAGATACTGGATCCGCAAACTTTTTCCGTGCTGGACCAGATTCTTCCTGACTCGCAACTAGTGCGCTCTGCTAGTGACTTCCCGTTGCGCGTGGACGGTGTACACGCCCACTCGGTTAGCGAACTGCAAGAGTTGCCCGCCGCGAAAAGAGACAGCTTGGTGATGAAGCTCTCTGGCGCGAATACCATGACCGCCCGCTCCTACGGAGTGCTCATGGGTCACGGCCTCAACCAGGCCACTTGGCGCGATTGGATCAGCGAGCGGTTGAATCAGAACCAACCATTCATCGTCCAACGGCGTCTGGAAACGGGGATCGTGCAGCTCCCCGTCTTCAACACCAAACTTGCTGCCGGCGAGATCTTCAACTGCCGTGTCCTTCTACGTCCGTGGATGGTCGGCGGCGAAGTAGTCTCAGTTCACTCTTGCGCAGTACCCTCCAATACCTTGAGGGTGCATGGCCGTGTCGACATGGCAGTAGCACCAGTCCGGTTGGAGTGACTCCTCATTATTCGGATGCCAGAAAGCAGCAATGCTTCTGGCATCCGAAATTTATTTTACTACCACTTATGGACAATTCTTCAACTAAAAAAAGGTTTTTTGAATACGGCTTTTCAAGCAGTTTATTAAAATATGGAAATAACAACTCAATCACGGATGTGGGTAATATTCGCGTTGGTCATTCAACTAAGGTTAATGGTACCGACGTCCGAACGGGAGTCACGGTAATTGACCCGGGCATCGAGAATCTTTTTCGCAACAAAATTCCCGCAGCAACATATGTTGGCAACGGGTACGGAAAAATTACGGGAACAACCCAAGTAGAAGAACTCGGAACAATCGAGACTCCGATCGCCTTAACAAACACACTCGCTGTTGGTCCGGTAATGCGTGGTGTTATTGACCATGTAATTAATAATCAAAATGATCTCCAACCCACAGAAAGCATCAACGTGGTCGTTGGTGAAACAAACGACGGGTTTTTAAACGATCTGCATAAAAATTCTGTAGATGCAAATGACGTGGAAAGCGCTTTTGCGATGCTTTCAAATTTAACTACCGTCGGTAATGTCGGAGCTGGCACCGGTACCCGTTGTTTCTCATGGAAAGGTGGCATCGGAACTGCATCAAGATTGGTAACAATAAATGGAAAAACTTATACACTAGGGACTCTGTTGCAGACAAATTTTGGCGGCTCACTGAACATTGCAGGAGCACCGATTGGAAAAATTCTCGGAAAAAATGACTACAAGATCGAAAAAGATTTACCGGATGGGTCTTGCATGATCGTCATTGCTACCGATGCACCTTTTTCTGCACGACAACTAAAGAGAATCGCAAAAAGGGCACCCTTAGGCCTGGCAAGGACTGGCTCAGTTATGGCTCACGGCAGTGGAGACTATGCTATCGCCTTTTCTATAAATCGCGCCGGAGTTGAAGGTGAGAATAATTACTCTTGTTTAACTGATAACGACCTAACCAACTTCTTTTTGGCTGTGGTGGAATGTGTGGAAGAAAGTGTTTATGACGCTCTTTTTGCCGCCGATACCATGTCAGGAAGAGCTGGGAACAAACTAGAGGCTCTCCCTAAAAAACAAGTAATTTCTTATTTAGAAAAATATGCAAACATTCGTTAAAAAAAGTTGCATCGGAATAGTCGGCGGCATGGGGCCAATGGCGGGGGTTTTACTGCAAAAACTTATTATTGAGGCGACCCAAGCAAAACGCGACCAAGATCATATTCCAGTCATCACATACACCAACCCACAGATTCCCGACCGCACCGCTTCCCTTTTCGGTCCTTTGAGAGGAAAGGACTTTGCGAGGGCCATAAAGGAAACTGCTCAAGTACTGGAGACGGCGGGAGCAACAGTCATCGGGATACCCTGCAACACCTCGCATGCCCGCTTCGCAGAAATTCAAGCTGGCGTCGGTGTTCCAGTATTAAACATGATCGAAAAGACGACTGACGTAATACGTGCAAAATATGGACGGACAAAAGTAGGTTTGTTAGCAACAAGCGGAACGGTTGCTGCCCAAGTATATCAGCGCGAAAACTTAGATCTAGACTGGATAGTGCCTTCAACAATAAACCAGGAACTGGTGATGAAAACTATTTACGCAATTAAGGCTGGGGAACCACGTACAGGTAAAAATCTGACACCAGCAATTAGACAGATGCAGGAAGAGGGAGCAGAAGTCATCGTGCTTGCCTGCACCGAACTATCCCTGCTCTATCCATTATTTATTGCCGATTTCCCCGATGTTCCATTTGTGGATTCGTCACACGTATTAGCAAGGTCATTGGTTGCTCATGTAATCAAACAACGAGTTACCTGACAAGAACCATGCATGTGTCACCATGAATGCTCCGGGCACTCCCAGAGTGACTATTTACCAAGCGCGGCTAGATAGGCTTCGGGTGGGATATCCACGCTACCTAACTTAGCCATCTTTTTCTTACCCCGTTTTTGTTTCTCCAAAAGCTTCTTCTTTCTAGTCACGTCTCCACCATAGAGATAACCTGTAACGTCTTTTCTCATCGCGGAAATGGTTTCACGAGCAATTACTTTCCCGCCAATTGCCGCCTGAATTGGGACAGCAAACAAATGCCTTGGAATGGCCGTCTTAAGTTTTTGGACAATTCGTCTTCCCTCACGTTGTGCCTGTTCTCTTGGAACTATCATGGCGAGAGGTTCAACATTTTCTTCTGCCACAAGTATAGACAGCTTAACTAAGTCAGTAGGACGCCAGTTAAGAATGTCGTATGAGAGCGACGCGTAGCCAGCCGAAGCACTCTTTAGAGAGTCATGTAAGTCAACCACGACCTCGCGCAGCGGCATTTCAGCTGTTATCAACACTCGGTCAGCAGAAAGGTATTCGGTGTTGCGGTGAATCCCTTCGTGTACAGAGATCAGCGGCAAAATACCGCCAATATCTGTTTTACGGGAAATAATCTCAACCAACACCCATTGTTCCTGCGTTTGCTCCACTGCCGAAGGATCAGGAAATTCTGCTGGAGTCCTGATAATTTTTTCTTCTCCTGTTTTTAGTTTTACTTTGTAGGCAACGCTGGGAACTGTAATGGTAACTTCAATGTTGTATTCCCTTTTAAGACGCTCCTGCACAATACTCAAATGTAGTAGGCCCAAGAATCCACACCGGAACCCCTGCCCAAGGGCAGTTGAAGTTTCTTGTTCATACTGTAAAGAAGCGTCGTTTAATTTGTACTTAAGCAATGCTTCCCTGAGAAAACGGAAATCATCACCAGTTCTCGGATAAATGCCGGCAAAAACTTTCGGTTGCGGAACATTGTATCCAGCCAACACAAGATCCTTCTTCTTTTCACGATCCTTATAGTGAACGATCGTGTCACCAACACGAGCCAGTGCGACATCGCGTAAACCTGTGGCGATGTAGCCGATCTCGCCGGCACCAAGACTGTCTCGTTGGAGTTCTCGCGGATGAAGAACGCCTAACTCAAGAGATTCCCCTCTAGTATTTTCTCCAGCAAATAAGATATCCTCATTTTTTTTCAGTTCACCGTCAACAACCCTAATATAAGTGACCACTCCTTTATAAGCGTCAAAAAACGAATCGAAGACCAAAGCACGGAACGGTGCAGCAGGATCCCCTTTCGGAGGTGGTACTTTTTCAACGATCGCATCAAGAAGCTCCTCGACACCCTGTCCGGTTTTACCCGAAACCAATAAAACTTCTTCTTCCGGAACACCAGTAAGCTTAGCGATGTCACGCTTTGTCCCCGCCACATCGGCAGCGGGCAGATCGATTTTATTTACAGCAGGGATAATTGTCAGTCCCGCTTCCAACGCAAAAGTTAGGTTGGCCATTGTTTGCGCTTGGATGCCTTGCGTGGCATCAACAAGCAATACAGCACCTTCTACAGCAGCGAGGCTACGGGAAACTTCATAGGAGAAATCAACATGCCCCGGAGTATCAATTAGATTAAGGACATAGTTTTTGTACTCCATGCGCACGGGCGTCAGCTTGATTGTTATTCCCCTTTCCCTTTCCAAATCCATCGCGTCTAACAATTGGTCCTGCATCTGTCTTTTTTCCACCGCCCCTGTTGTTTCAATCAAACGGTCAGCAAGCGTGGACTTGCCGTGATCAATATGGGCAATAATGCAAAAATTCCTAATTCGTTCAATCATCTTCCAGCCTTTCTAGCTTAATTTTCGTTATTCATCAATAGAAGAGGCTGTTTCCGAAACCCGCCTCCCCCACTTAAACCGCTTAACACCCGCGAAAAGCACGTCAAATTCTTCGAGACGCAACAAGCTACTGGCCAATGCATAAACAACAGCACCTCCCAACGCTGCCCCTGTCATCTTTGTAAATACTCCTAAAAAAGTCTGCATATTAACGAAAGTCCCTAGAGGAAACTTCAGTGCTTGGATTGTCACACCAGCTAAAATCGTTGCCAAACTCATTTTGAGTAGACCAATGAGAAATTCCCTGTCTTTCAATCCGCCTAATTGGGTATGGATCGCAGTTAGCAGAATAAGGAAATTAACGACGGAGGCGATACTGAAAGCCCAAGCAAGCCCCACGACGCCAAACCTTGTTCCTAGAAAATATGCGCCAATAATATTGATTATTATTGTGGTAATGCTGGCAAACATCGGCGTTTTAGTGTCATGAAGAGCAAAGAAAGCTCGTGCCAGAAGAGGAACGAGGCTTTGAGCAAAAACGGATAATACTAAGATACTGAGTACAGTAAAGGTGAGACGCGTATCGTCCCAATCGAAACGACCTGTCCCCAATATAACCCGCACTATCTCAGCCCGCAGAAGAAGAATGGAAACCGATAACGGCATGGCGAGATACAATACCAAACGAATTGTTTTAACTAGCGTATCGCGGAACATTAGTGAGGCGTTGTCTGCTGCTGCCTGCGACAATTGTGGGAATGCGGCAACTGCAAACGAAATACCAACCAGGCCAATCGGGACATTCTGCAAATTATCCGCAAAAGTGTACACCGCGATACTGCCAACAATCAGAGTTGAACCGATAAAGTTAACAACAAAATCATTAACTGTCCCCGCTAGAAGACCTATTAAACGAGGAATCATCAACCGGCCGATATGCTTGAGCCCTGCATGATGAAAACTAAGGATGGGACGGAATCTAAAACCAAGACGTAGAGAGCTTGGTACCTGTGCCAAGAAATGCATCACGGCTCCAAGTACAACTCCCCACGCCACACCGCTGATGCCATATTTGGGAACAAAAAAGATAACACCGAAAATAATGCCTGCGTTATAAAGGACAGGGGCGGCAGCGTATGCAAAAAACTTATTGAAACTAGTCAAAATACTACCCAAGATGCTGCTGGCTCCCAATAATATCGGTTGCAAAAGCATGATCCGGCTCAACATGATCATTAAACCTTTCCTGTTTTCATCAAAACCCGGGGCAATAAGGGGAACTATCTTCGGAGCAAAAACAAAAAGGACCAGCGCGAACAGCATCAACACTATGACGGTAATGAAGAACAAGCTTTCTGCCACATCAAAGGCTTCTTTCTCCCCTTCTTTTCCTTTAGCCAAATACGTTGAGAATACGGGCAAAAATGCTGCGGAGAGGGTTCCCAGTACCAAGATATTAAAAATCAGATCCGGAATACGGTACGCTGCAAAATAAGCATCCAGCTCGGGACCTGCGCCGAAATGAGCTGCGAATAACCTGTCGCGGAAAAGTCCCAGAATGCGGCTTAAAAAGGACGACAAGGCAACCAAAATGGCGGCCGAAATCAGGCTGCCATTACTTGTTTTCTCAGAAAATATTTTGCTCATAACCTTTCCACAACAATGCCCCACACACTATCGCTTGCAACCTCTCCTGTAAAGGTGGCCTTGCGATCTCCTTCAAATGTAACCCCGCCTTCTGGACCGCCCCAAACAATCTTAAATCCAGGGGGGAGACGGAGAGTTGCTTCAGTGTGGACTGGCCGGTGGCCTGGCTGCTGTTGGATCAGCAACTGATAACTAAAAGGTGAAGAAACCAAAGAGCGTAGATCATAAGTAAAAGGCAGCCGATATTTGTAGACAGTAACAGTTGTTTCGCCCGGCCTGGTTACAATCCAGTTTCCGAAGGATGTTTTTCCACTTTCCTGCCCAATAATCGTGCCACTTGTTTCACTGCGGGAAGAATTTTTATCGAGTTCGGCCAAGTCCTGATCTTGAACGAACGTACGATAATCGGCACTGTTTTTATATGGTGTTGGCACTTCGCCATCTTTGGTGAAACCCCGCGCTTCAAGCAAAACGCTGCCTTGCGGAACCAGCGTCCTTTCATAAATGACATTTGCCTTGCTGTACCAGTCTTCATCCTGGTCCCATCCGGGACGACCAGCCGGGGATCCAGTGTGATGCCGAGTAGTCACCAATGTTGCGACAGCCGAACCGTCTGCCTCCACAGAAACATCATAATCCACAGATTGTTCAACCAGGTCGTCTGTTTTGTGTCCTCCAATGTTCGCTTCAGATCTCAACAGGTAGTCACCTTCCGTTTTTTCAATTGCTCCCGACCAACCCAGATTTTCAACTTTTGCTTGCGCGTCTTGTTCCCTTAACCAAATAAGTATCTGTTTTTCCTTTAAACTTTCACTAAACACACTCACCAAGTCACCCCAGCGCTCGCGTGGTAATTTCATCAGCCGATCCAAAACCTCGGGAAGCAGGTCGCTAATGAATGCCTTCGGATTGTTCTCCTCTTTGTCGTATTCAAACGTCACAAGTCTTTGTGTTTCATCGATGACGTTATCCGAAGTAACCGTTACTTTGTATTGCGGCATTGGCACTGGCCCAGTCACACGCAGCATCTGTTCCAAGACAGTAGGCGTGATGGCAATCACACCATCAACCGTTGGTCCTCCGCTCCTTTCAAACAGCATCGCCACCTTGCGCGCGCTGTCGCGATAATCAGCAAACCAGTTTGCATCACGCGTAAACCAGCGGTCAGTTATTTTTTGAAGCGGCGCCGGAGGAACTAAAAAGTCCTTCAATTGTCCGTCAGGATTATAAATCGTATCGACATGAACTTTTTTTACCTTACCCCGCTTTACGTCAGCTAAAGCAAAACTGCCGATGAACCCTCCGCCGGGACGAA
Organism: uncultured Candidatus Saccharibacteria bacterium; assembly: GCA_964396115.1. Classification (GTDB taxonomy): domain Bacteria; phylum Patescibacteriota; class Andersenbacteria; order UBA10190; family CAIZMI01; genus CAYNDL01. The sequence goes on along the minus strand of CAYNDL010000005.1, from coordinate 16,662 downwards.
TTTCGCGGTTGTTTTCAAACAAGAAGAGGTACTGCCTGTCTTGCCTGGCACCAAGAAGTTCCAGCAGTACATCGTGTGAATTTAGATAACCAGTGACCAAATTTGAAAGTGAGTGTACCCCGCCCTGTAATTGCAGCAGGTCAGCCTGCATATTTTTCGGAAGTGCCTCGGGCGAAATGTCTTTTATCTTTGAATCCACATCCTTGAGTTCTTTTGCCAATTTCTCAATAAGCGGGAAACTTTTTTCGAGAGCGTCGGTAAAGGAGTCGGTTTTATCCTGCTGTTGAAACAACATTGTCAGCTGACCTGCGTCACTCCCCAGCGCTGAAAGTTTTTTCCCCGCCTCGAGCAAATTCTCCCCTGCAATATATCGCTCTTTTGGGTCAAGCCTAGCCAATAGACGAACTGCCAAACTTGTTGATGAGTTTATTCTCTCCTGTGCATCCGTAAACAACTGTTCTGCCGCATTGAGTTCCTGCTTTCCAGCAGAAACATCAGCGACTGAAATCGCTTTCAGTCCAGCCATCAAATGGTTCGCTCCTTGCTTCGCGGTATCTTCTACGACACCCGCTATCTGTGGCGCTGCGCTAACCGAACTAATCAAGCCAACTACCATACCGACCACGAGGACTCCCACACCCACACGAGCTGCTTCCCAAACACTTTCCTTCCTAATTCGTAATTTCCCGTTGGGTTTTTTTATTTGTTTAATTTCTGGCGTCTCTGTCTTATTAGCAACAGGTACTGCCCTTTTCTGCTTTGACGCAGAATATTTTGAAGACCTTTCTTCATCGTGAACACTTCTAACCGGGCTTTTTTTACGAAATGTATTCCAAGAAACAGGGGGTGCTACCCATGGAATATTTCCTTCAACATCTCGCTGCATGATACTGCGTAGCAAAACATCCTTTTCATCTTTGGGTATTGAAAATTGCCGGAGAGAACCGAGGATTCTTTTTCCATCTTGTATTTTTTTATCGGATGTTCTCTTTACGGAGGAGAGTTTTGTTTTTTCATGGAACTCCGCAGATGGAGGAATTGGTTCGCTATGCAAATGATTTGAAATTTCGGCACGTTTATTCCTTCTATATGTTTCTGCACGGAAAGACAGCTCCTCTTCTCTCTGTTCTTCTTCGGCCAAAAATTTATCCAGTTCATCTTTTACATCCTCAATATTCAGGGGTTCCGGGATGTCCGCCACAGCGGGAAAATGGAAAACCAAATTGTCTTCCGCTATCTCATCGAGAGAAAGTACCGGCTCTTTTTCAGTAGTAGGCTCTTCTTTTTTGGGAGATGTTTTTTCTATTGTGGAGCTTATGGATATCTTCCCAACCTCCTTTTCTTTCCGCGCTATGTGGAGATGGACAATTCGCGGCAAATGAATAACAGTCGGAGCCAACCCTGGTGAATCACCAAGAAAAATATCCGCGACTTTTGGCCCGAAAGAGGCTGTGTCTTTCATCTCCTTTTTGTTTCTATCTTTGCGCTCCATTCAACTTATAAGTGTATCAAAGTTAAAGGCGCTGACCAAACAATTTTTGGCCTACAAAACATGTGCCCACTTCCGTACTGGAACTAGACCACTACTCCGGACCTTGCGGGTACTGTAGTTCGCGTGTATACGTCCAGAGTTTCACTTGCACAGGTGTTCCACGCATATTCAGAAACTCGCTTCCTTCCCCTTTCTATCAGCTCTGCCTGCATTCCCTGATCATTTATTAAATGTGTTATTGCATTAGTCATGTCGTCAACCGAGTATGGATCAAAATAGGCTGCAGCATCACCGAGAATTTCAGGTATACTGGACACACGTGAAGCCGCGACCGGCGTACCGCAACTCATTGCTTCCAAGGGTGGAAAGCCAAAACCTTCGTAGAGACTGGGAAAAATAAAAGCTTTAGCACCTGCATAGAGGTGTCGGAGCGTATCATCATCTACTTTCCCCGGTAGAATCACCCGGTCTTTTAATCCAATGCTTTTAACTAGACGCGGGACATCAACATGGTGTGGCTTTCCCTCACCAGTCACTACCAATGAGCCACAGTATCCGTTTTCGACTATTTTTTTAAAAGACAGTAAGAGCCGGGGAATATTTTTATGTGTCATCCATACACCAACAAACAACAAGTAATCAGTGAGCGCGTGGAGCAGTTCTTGATCACCGCTTCCATTTGGCATTTTATGGTCAACTCCTTCATAGACGACTGACGTTTTGTTAGCCACCTGAGGGAAATATCGAATCAAGTCACTTCGGGTGTGCTCAGAAACAGTGATTATCCGCTGAGCATGAAGAACAACGGAGCGGAATACTTCCTCATATGCCCATTGATGGAATTGTCCGCTGTTTTTTTGGGCGGGAAAAAAGAACCGCGTCAAATCGTGAATAGTCACTACAAAAGGACGACGGTACAGCACTGGAGCATTGAAGTGCAGGAAATGCATAAGGTCCAAATTTTCCTGCATTAGCGACATCAGGAAGATCGTCTGTTCTTGGAACGAGTAGTAGGAAGAAGTAACTGGGACAAATTTAACCCGAGGGAATTCTGCAATTTCTCTCCCGAATGAACGGGGAGCAAAAACTACGAATTCATCTGAAGAAACTTCCAGCAGGGAGCTCAACAGGTTCCTGGTGTATCTGCCCAATCCTGCCCATCCTAAGGCCCTCGCATCGATTCCTATCCTCATTCTTAGAATGATACCACTGCGCAATACTGCCCCTGTTGAAAAGTTTTATCGGAGAGCCTGCTTTAGTATTTTCAACGTTTCACTGCCAGCTTTTTGCCAGGAATATTTTTGCCGCACCTCTTCGGACGTTTCAGAGATGATAGTAACGGGATTTTTTAAACGCTCTGCCATCGCACGATACAGTTCGTTCGGATCATACGGATTAACAAGCAAAGCCCAATCACCAACCACTTCCGGAATTGCTGAGTTAAAAGATGTAACCACTGGCGTGCCACAACCTAAGGCCTCCAAGGGAGGAAACCCGAAACCCTCGTAATAACTAGGGTAAACAAATAGGTCTGCCAAACTGTAGAGTGCGGGCTTGTCTTCGTCGTAAACGAAACCGGTAAACAAAATATCCCTTGCATAATCACTGTTTTTTACCCTGTTAAAAAAATCATCCCCGATCCAGCCGCGGACACCGGCAATCACTAACTTGTGTGGGAAACCGTCGTTCCGCAACCCATTATAGGCACTCAGTAAACCGTTTAAGTTCTTCCTTGGTTCAAGGGTTCCTAAAAATAAGATGAACTTTTCAGGCAATCCATATCGTTTCTTCACATGCCTTGCACCCTCACTATTCGGCAGGACACGGCGCATGTTTGGACTTATACCAGAAGGGATTACATAAAGCTTTTCCTTTGCCGTGCCATACAATTCTTGGACGTCATCAGCAGTCGCTTGTGAGACCGCAATAACAGTTTTTGCTTGCGCGGCAAGTTGTTTAGGATTCATTAGAAGATGCCAGATTCTTCTTTTCCAAGAAAAATAGTGCGGGTGCCTCACAAAAGATAGGTCATGGAATGTGACAACGAGAGGACATAAACGCGAAACCGGAGCCAATCGAACACTAGGAACAAACAAAACATCAACGCCTAAAAGCCGATCAATGTAGGGACGTTTTGCTACCTTAAGGAGAGTGTTGAAAAATTTGTTTGGATAATTGAAAGTCCTTAGCTCCACATTTGGGTATGAAAAACTCGGCAGATTCATTGGCTTACGCGAGTTTGCAAAAAGGACAAATGTATCTTCGTGATCTTGTTCAAACATTGCCCTCAATACCCCGAGAGTATATTCTTCGACACCGGTCCTTCCGCCATCCATCAGACATCGAATGTCAATTCCTATTCGCATGGCATCATTGTAGCGCAAGAATAAAACTTGGTACTTAAAGTATTGACTGTTCGCTTTTCGTTCGGTTATTATACTTTTATGATTGTGGATAAAAAGTTATCCAAGAAACAGGCAGAGGTTTTGGACTTTATTAAAGAGTTCATGGCTAGCCATTCTTATGCGCCTTCTTACCGGGAAATCGCAGAGGGCTTAGGACTGTCTTCCCCAGCTACAGTTTTTGAGCATATTAAGGCCTTGAGTGAAAAAGGCTATGTGCGCATCGATGAAGGCGAGGCCCGCAGCGTAGAGCTGACGCCAAAAGTAGGCTGGTTCACCAAAGCGGTGGAACTTCCCCTTGTTGGCTTGATCGCTGCCGGCCAGCCCATCGAAGCCATCCAACAGAATGAGAGGATCGCCATCCCCTTGGAGCTACTTCCCAACCTGAATTGTTTTGTCTTGCAGGTCAAAGGGGATTCTATGATTGAAGATGGCATTCACGACGGGGATTACGTGGTGGTGGAGAGGAACTTTTATCCGAAGAATGGCGATGTAGTTGTGGCACTACTGGAGAATGAATACGCTACTTTGAAGCGTTATTATCGCGAAGCAACGAGAATCAGACTCCAACCAGCAAACCGCACAATGAAGCCTTTCTATGTCAAAAATCCGGTCATCCAGGGGATCGTAAGAGCTGTACTGAGAAAATATTGAACTAAGAAAATCCGCGACCTATTGGCCGCGCAAAAATCCTTCTATACTCTTAGATTTCCCATTAACCACAACAACCATATCGCCGCCTGGTTGCGGTTTTATATTTCCCATGTAAACCATCCTATATATATTTAAGTCCACTTCCCCTTTTGCATTTTTGTACCAAACATATGTGTCATCTTGAACACTTTCAATAAGCCTAAACTTTTTAGTAGCGACATCGTACCCCAACTTAGCAGCAAATTCCCTAGCTATATTAAGCACATCTTCCTCACTTACGAGCTTATCCGTTGATTCATTCGAACCGATATTTTCCGGTTTTACATAAAACAAAAGCGCAGCCACTGCGATTACGACCGCTCCAAAAACCAATACAATTAGCCTCATATTTGACCGATAAGAATAAATTATCCTTACTATTATACGTCTAACTGGAAACCAAACGAACAACTAACAGTTTTCCCCATACGGGGTGTCCTACCACACAAGATCGCCCGATCTTGGGATAGATAATAGAAACACTAAAGAAATAACTAGAATTAACTTATGAATAGAAATTTAGTAATAGGAGTCGTGGTTGTAGTGATCATCATTGCCGCTATCGCTGTTTTTTCGCGAAGCCAAACATCACCAACAAGAACACAGCCGATTTCAGAAGAACCGATTGATATTTCGGGACCAACTGAAGCCCCGACAATTGAGGCTACCGGCAGCCCGACCACTGAGGCAACCACAAAAGATGTAACGGTGACTGGGAAAAACTTCAGCTTTGCCCCCAACGAGATTCGAGTGAAGCAGGGTGATACAGTTCGCGTGACTTTCATGAACCAAACCGGCACTCACGATTGGAGGCTGGACGAATTTAAAGCAGCAACAAAAATTGTCCAAAGTGGACAACAAGAGACCGTTGTTTTTGTGGCAGATAAAAAAGGACAATTCGAATACTACTGTTCTGTCGGCAACCATCGTCAGATGGGAATGAGGGGCACACTTATTGTGGAGTAATCCACGCAACGATTGGAGGTAAAACCGCGACAACGCGGTTTTAATTTTTAAAAAACGCCGAAGGTTATTCGGCGTTTGGTTCAGATGCCCACACTTTCAAGGAGCGTCTGCACCACGTTATCCCCTGCTCTGGACAGGACATCCCGATGTTCCTTGAAGACGCAAACCCTAATTGCTGCGTAATCATCGGCCTGTTCCTGCAACGCGTCATAGTGGCGTGGATACATGTCTCTCAAGGTGCTCACTCTCCTTCCGCGATCGTAAACAGGAACATCCACCGGAACAAAGCGACGCTTGGAGACGACGGGAACAATGAAGACCGAGTCTGGCGGAAGACACGACTTTTGGGCGATTTTTGTCTCCAAAGCTGACGCAAAGTCCGGAACATTGAGGCGGTTTAAGCAGTCCATCATGTCCCATGGCAATGGAAAAACTCGAACCTCCTTACCACAAGTCATTTCGTGTGAAGCGTAACCCTCGGGACGAATAACCACCGCTGTCTTGGGAAGCTGCCTGTGCAGTAGCCTATCGAAGTAAGCCTGCACGAGTGGGTTTTTCGACGAGATACAAAACGAGTCTAGCTCGGAGTCAACCAAACCCCATAGCCTACCTTCTGTAAGAACGGGGTTATGCACTTGATCATCCATGATAGCGCGCACCATCTTTTGCATCATGCGTTTCGCAATAAGGCACGCCTTGCGGAAGTAGACGCGCTTATACATGTAGAAATACGCACGTTGCGCCGCCATTACTTCGTCGGCAATCTTACCATCGATTACAAGCTGGCCGTCGATGAAATGGGAATAGTTGAGGATAGCCCCCATGGCGATCGTAATGGCTTCGTTCGTATGGCGGGCATCTCTCACCAAATAGTCCAGCTTGTCCGTCCCCAGCGGGTGATGGCTTACGGCAGCGCAAAGAGGATTATTGTGTTTCATAAGCTCCCACAAAAAATCCACATTGCATAGCTCGTCTACTGCAGGGTGCAGTTCACCAAGAAGTCGGATGCCGTTTTGGTTGTGGTCAATACGACACAGTTTTTCGACTTCGTGGGAATATGGCCCGTGGCCGAGATCGTGCAGCAATCCGAACATGCAAAGCGCGTCGGCTTCTTCCTTCGTGATCTCCCCATGACGCAACCAACGATTAGTTCTCTCCTGAGTGAGTGAATAAGTCCCAAGAGAATGTTCGAAACGTGTGTGGGTTGCTGATGGGAAGATCAAGTTACCCGTCCCCATCTGCTTACGCATTCTCAACTTTTGAAAAAGCGGGTGGTCAACAACTGGCTTGATCGGCGTCACATTAACGTCGTGAGACCCGGGCAAAGAAATGGTCCGGACTCGATTATCAAACTTCATCACACTCTCCTTGTCTTAGGTACTATCAGGTTCCGAATGGGTCGTGTTTCTGGTAACTAGGCACGGTAGCATAACCAAAATTGATGGGCAATAAAAAAAGCGTGTACCGCTTTTCCATCAAAGATGGCGCGTGTACACGCAGGATTTCTACTAGGTGGAGTTTCACTCCGACCCTGTTTACCTACCGGCGTTGTTCAGATCTTGAGATAGCGCCAGCCGGCAAACCGCGGACGCAGGAAGCGAATGTTGGTCCCATCCGACCTCCTGGCGGCGATGATGTCGCGGTACGGCTCGGATACGGACTGCCCGTTGGCCGGCTTCGCCTCGAGAACCGTATTCCAAGGCACGCCGGACTGCGGGGCAACGTCGTTGCGCGACGAATGGTATAAGGCAACGACATGCCGGTCGCTGTCCATGACAACGCCATTGTCCTTGCCGATGACGAGAGCACCTCCGGGCTCTCCGGCAAGGCCGCTGTCAAGGACACCTGCTGGAACTGCCTGGCCGCCTTGCATCGCCATCGCGAGCGCCGGCGGGCCGATCGCCATGATTGCGACCAGCATCAACATCAGCTTGTCCTTCATAGGCACGCCTCCGTGGTGAAAGGGACAACTACCTTACCCGAGTTCGGGTAACCGGATTACTATAATGCATATATTATAATTAGTCAAAACAAAACATCCCGCCTAGGCGGGATGTTTTCATTAGTTTAACGCTTACTCCACTGTGGCGCTCGACGGGCTCGTTTCAATCCAGGCTTCTTACGTTCTTTCTCGCGTGGATCACGGGTCAACATACCAGTATCACGGAGCAACTTGCGCCGTTGTTCATCGTGTTTAACTAAAGCTCGTGCAATACCGAGCTTCACAGCTCCTGCCTGGGAATGGATTCCACCACCACTGACCTTTACAGACAAGTCGAACTGTCCCCAATTACCAGTGACATCGAGGGGATCCCGAACAGACTTTTGCATATCAATAGTTGGAAAATACTTGTCCCAAGGCTGATTATTAACCAGGAACACACCAGTACCACTAGGAACGATCCTTACGCGGGCTATAGCGGTCTTTCGACGGCCTACTCCTTCGATATAGCGACGCGCGACGTCAGTTAAAGCAATTGCAGTCATAGTTTATTTAGATGATGGTTCAAACGGAGCAGCTTCGTGTGGATGTTCAGCTCCCTTGTACAACTTCAGACGGGTCATCATGCGGCTTCTCAAGCGGTTGTGAGGAATCATTCCATACACAGCTTCTGTAATCACGCGCCGAGAATCCTTAGCCATGACTTCGCTAAACTTCTTCTCTTTCAATCCACCCGGGTACCAACTGTGCCAACGGTATAATTTTTTAGTTTCCTTGCCACCGGTGACGCGGATTTGGTCTGTGTTGATGACAACGACCACGTCGCCCTCGTCCTTATGTGGCTGGAAGTTAGGACTATACTTGCCACGAAGATAGGTTGCAATCTCTGTTGCCAGACGACCCAATACCTGCCCCTTGGCATCAATCAGACGCCACTTGCGTACCTGTTCAGTTTTTTTGGATTCAGTAGCCATATGTTTATACAAATTCTAGTTGCACTAATGGAGCAGCGTCTCCTGCTCTTCGGGTCGTTAACTTCGTGACACGAGTATAGCCACCTGGACGTTTCTCGTATTGCTTGGACTTGTCCAGCACCAACTTTGCAGCTTCTGCATTACCAAGTTGCGCAATCAGGTAACGACGGGCTTCCAAACTACCAGGTTTGCCCTTGGTGATTAATGGTTCCACGAACTGACGAACAAAACGGGCGCGTGTAGCTGTCGTTTGGATCTTGCCTTCTTTTAGGAAAGCAATAGCCATCTTTCGAGCTAACGCCTTGCGTTCAGCCGGAGTACGGGAGAGGGTGATTTTGTTCTTTCGGTGACGCATTACTCCTCAGTCTTTTCCTCCCTTAAGGATAAGCCCATATCTTGCAAAGCGGTTTCAACTTCTTGCACGGCTTTTTCTCCCAATCCTTCCATCGCCAATAATTGGCTGTGGGTCTTCTGCATTAATCCTGCGACAGTCCTTACTCCTTCTTTTTCCAAGATATTCTGGATTCTTGTACTTACTGGAAAACGCAAGATTGGAAGAGACTTTCCTTCGAAAGACTTGTCCTGTGCAGATCCTTCAGAAACAGGTGCATCTTCTTTAGCTGGAACAGCAGCCACTACTTGCTCAACAACAGGAGCACTCTCTCTTACAACAGTCAAACGTTCCTTGAGATCAGTCACCAAATTCTTAAAGTGATCTTCAAGAATTGAGGCTGCCTGACTCAGGGCTTCACGCGGAGTTAGAGTACCGTCAGTGCGGATGGTCATTATCAACTTGTGATATTCCGTTTCTTGCCCGACACGGACGTTTTCAACGCGGAAACTTACACGTTCAACAGGTGTAAAGATCGCATCAACAGCTATCTCACCCAAATCACGGTTCTCAGTCTCGCGGTTTTCCACCGGAACGTAACCGCGGCCGTTCTTAGCAACAACGGTTAATGTGAGCTCAGACTTGGCATCAGTTAAGTTGGCAATGACGAGTTCAGGGTTAACGATTTCAACTTCGGAATTCTTTTCGAAATCCTTAGCCTTAACAACCTTCTCACCTTTCACCTTCAAACGAAGTTCAACAGGTTCATCCTTGTGAACTTTCAGCCTTAACTGCTTTAAATTCAAAAGAATTGAGACGATATCTTCCTTTATGCCGTTTAGGGTCGAAAATTCATGGTCAACACCCTCAATGCGTACAGCTGTGACAGCAGCTCCTGGCAAAGAAGAAAGCAGTACCCTACGCAAGGCATTACCGAGCGTCGGACCGTAACCCGGAAAATACGGGCTTATTTCGAAAATTGCTTCATTGCCCTCTTCTTTAACGAGTGTTACTGAATCGGGAATTGGAATTTTTTCCATAGTGATTTGATTAGTTATTATTATTACCTTGAGTAGAACTCAACGATCGCCTGAATATCGACAGGCAGCTCGTGAGGTTCAAGAGAAGGAGTACCGGTTACTTTGCCAGAATACGTATCCACCCTCTCCAGCCAAATTGGCAAAGTTTTGTTAGCAACTTTTTCTTGCAGATCAACAAAGGTCACTTTGGCGCGTTTTGTCTCCTTTACAGTGATTACATCGTCTTTCTTCACTTGATAGGAAGGGATATCGACAGGGCGATCATTAACACTGAACATACCGTGTCCCACCATCTGGCGGGCTTGAGCTCGTGTACTGCCGTAACCTAAGCGGTATACGACGTTATCGAGACGGGATTCCAGGTACTGGATAAGCATTTCACCAGTAACGCCCTTCTTACGAATGGCCTGTAAGTAGTATTTCTTGAGTTGACGTTCGCGGATCCCATAAGTTGCACGCAATTCCTGTTTCTCCCGTAATTGGCGCCCGTAATCTGATGTGTTGCGGGAACCGCCGCCAGAAGAACCACTGCCACCAGCTGGCTTATTAGCGGGACCATGGTTTCCAGGTGCATACGCACGTCGGATCATAGGACATTTCGGTTGTGCACACTTGTCACCCTTCAAGAAGAGTTTTTCTCCGGCCCTTCTGCAACGGGCGCAAGCTGTATCAAAAGCTGTTGTCATATATATTTTAATTAAACACGGCGCGGCCGAGGGGGACGCGTACCGTTATGAGGAATAGGGGTCATATCCTTAATAGAAGTAACTACTAAGCCGTGGACTCCGAGAGAGCGGATAGCCGCTTCACGGGCACTGCCGATCCCCTTAACAAACACGATGGCTTCTTTCATTCCATAAGGTTCCAGACGCTGCATCATGTCCCGCACTATTTCCTGGGCGGCATAAGGGGTAGCTTTTTTGGCTCCTGAGTAACCGATTCTTCCAGCGCTACTCCAAGCTAAAATGTTCCCTTTGGCATCGGTAGCAGAAATAATCGTGTTGTTATAGGTGGACTGGATATAAACACGACCAGTCGCAACACGCGTACGTTGGCGCTTGGACTTTTTTGCCTTCTTTTCTGTAGATTCTTTTTTCTCAGCCATATATCAATGAAATTAATTAAGTCTTTTCTGCTGCGGCACGTCGTCCGGAACCAGCAGTCTTTCTTACATTTCCTCGCACTGTGCGACTGTTAGTCCTTGTCCTTTGTCCGCGCACTGGAAGCCTCTTGATGTGGCGGAGTCCGCGGTAGCAAGCAATATCTTTCAAACGCCGGATATGGGTACCGACATCGCGACGAAGGTCACCCTCAACCTTGAAATTGTTCTCAATTTCCTCGCGAATTTTTGCCGACTCGGTTTCTGTAAGATCTTTCGTACGAGTGTTAACATCGACACCTACTTTTTTGAGAACATTACGGCTGGTCGTTCGACCAATTCCATAAATGTAAGTCAGCGCGATTTCGATGCGCTTATTATCTGGTATAACGATTCCTGAAATACGTACTGCCATATGTTTTATCCTTGTCTTTGCTTATGTCTCGGATTAGCTTTGCACGTCACGAAAACTTTTCCGCGGCGGCGAACCACTTTGCACTGGGCACAACGAGCTTTCACAGATGCTTGAACTTTCATGGTTAAGTAATTTTATTGAGAATCCTTAAGACGTTGCACAATACGTCCACGGTTTAGATCATAAGGGCTCATCTCTACCACTACGCGATCACCAGGCAAAACCCTGATGTAATGCACGCGCATCTTGCCTGATATGTGGGCGAGAACCTCATGGCCCCCTTCGATTTCGACACGGAACATTGTGTTGGGGAGGGTCTCCTTGACCACTCCGGTCATTAACAAAGCGTCTTTAGGACTCACAAATTAACTTTACGAGTAATTGATACAAAGGCTTTAACTAGAAGCCGCATTTCCTACCCGCATCATGAATGCGTGCAAGACCAAAACCAATAGTATATATGGTCAGTAGCGGTCCCAAGGTCTTGAAATCTGTAAAAAAGCCTAGAAAGATAGTAAACTACTATCTTTTTTTCGTCAAGAAAGCAGTAAACGGGTCCTTCTAACCAGTCTCCTTATTAATAAAATTTGACAACCAATCTATAAGTAAGGAGAATTAGCGAGGGTTTCAAAGCCCAAGTCAACACAATCTAAAGGAGGAACGGGCGATGAGAAAAGCACGTTTGACAAGAAACATAGTTGTCCCACGGCAACTCGACATTTTTGGCGAATCCGTTCTACGGGACGTCCAAAAAATGGGAGGGTTCAGCAACGCCCATGCTCACTGGGATCGGGCAAGAACTCTGCCGGACGAGTATCTCCGTCACATCGGAACGACGCCGCTAGACGCAAGCAGCGCACCACTCGAGGTCAAGCAGGACCTCGTAGGGGCATTCCATGACGGGATGGCCTTCACAGAGAAGGACTTGCGCGTCCGAATGTCGCAGGTTATCGAGAACCAGATTGCGTACGGCGTAACACGCTTTGTCTCCTGCATCGATGTCACGCCGGACATTAAGGAACGTGGCATGCTCGCCTTTCGGGTGGCACAGGAACTGAAAGAAAAGTACGCGACCCGCATCAAGATCGAGATCGGCCCTATGCCCATCTTCGGTTTTAAGGAAGGAACCCAGAGATGGAAGGTATTTGCCAGAGCCGCTAAACAAGCCGACTTCCTAGTGGGCCTGCCGGAAAAGGATGAGCACTCTGATCCGGTGAAACACGCTGGCAGAATCACCTTCCGAGGACATCTGCGCCGCATTCTTGAACTGGCGATGGAGTTAAACAAGGAAGTTCATGTCCATGTTGACCAGGCCAACAACCCGAACGAACATGGCACCGAAACGCTGATCGAGGGACTCAAGTGGCTGGATCCATTCCGCAAAGGACCGATGGTCTGGGCGATTCACATGATTTCGCCCAATGGGTATGGTGAAGCACGACGTCGGCAACTTCTGGATGATCTCATGGAGTACAAGGTTGGGGTCATCGTGTGTCCGACCGCTGCAGTCTCCATGCGCCAGCTGCGACCGATCTTGGCTCCTTCCCATAGCGCTATTGCTCCGATCCTGGAGTTATGCGCTTGCCGAATTCCTGTCCAATTGGGGACCGATAACATCAATGATGTTTTCATCCCCCAAGGCGATGGTGACCTGCTCACTGAGGTAAGAGTCGCCGGGCATGCCGTGCGCTATGCCAGTCCAACTTTTTGGGCCAAGCTCGCATCTGGTACTCCACTCAATAATGTGGACCGGGCTGCAATCAAGAAGGCACTGCAAGACGATCTCTTCGTCTACCAGTCGATTGAACCGAATTGGGTTCCAGCAGTCGCCTGCTGACCAGAACAACCGCCGAAGCAAAACTTCGGCGTTTTAAGTTACGGAAGTATGAGCTCAATGTGAATGTTTCGCCCTAAACTGGGAACACGCTTGATCCAGAAAGGTCCGAGTTTAACAAATACATCTTTCACACCGGGGATCGCGCGCAAGTAGTCGTGGACGCCTTCGATGGTCCTACCCATAAGCTTTTTTTTCAGATTCGGCATGTCAAAATCTGTGTGAACGATGTTGTCCAAATGAACAGCCAAATTTACTTCCCCATTATCCCAGTCAACACTTTCAACTTTCGCAATTTCGGCAGAAAGCGGCTTCCCCAACACCTTTCCCTCACCCGATTTCGCCAGGACTAATTGTCTTATTAGGTCAAACAGTTCTTTTTCCGAAATTTCCATATACTCTGCTCGCGCCTTACCCTGCAAATGAAATTCGTTCACGGGAGCCTTTAGCTCTTCATTCGTGTATGGATCCGCTATGGCGATTCTCACTAGTCTCTGGTCCTTAATTACACCTTCTCCCTGTTCGTCAGCAATTTTCTTTCTTAATTTATCTTCTTCTGTCTTAATAAGTTCTCCTGACGATTTCTCTATGTCGCTTTTATCCAGCGAAGGGACCAACTTATCTGTTCCCCCTAGTAGAGGGCTTTGGACCTCTGCAAATAAAATTGCTTCGGCGTCTTTAGACAACGCTGTAAAATACAACTTTCCTTCGCTCAAGTTTCCTTTCTCTCCCCCTTCTTCCGCTGTTACAGCCGCCTTCACTGAACTTTTGGGCGGGACAATCACCGCCGTGTCGAGTGTGAACATCCTGCCATTCTCCGCTTTCAAGTGGCTCTTACCTTTTATCTTTTGCGTTTCACCGGTCTTGTTTATGATCACCACACTCCCTTGCGCCTTGTCGCCCTGCTGGTCCATGTGACTAACAGCAAAAACCCCACTCACCCCCTCATCGATCGTGGACAGTTTGACAGGCACAATCGCATTGTGTGCATCAGTTTGTGACACGCCCGCCGACCCCTTAATTTTCAGATCCATGTTTACTGGCTCTACATCCGGAGTAATTTTTATGTCAGCTTGGGGCAAAAGAAAGAAGATTATTCCAGTAATGAGAAGCCCCGACAGAAACGAGAAGACAATAGCGACCCTTTTTCCTGATTGCCCTAGCTGGGGCAACAGCAACGCAACATTAGAATGATGATCTCTTGGTTTACTAATGACGGCAATGGGTACGTTTTTCGGTTTTCCATTCGAAACCCTGTCTTTTTCTTTTTTGACCGTTGTAGTGACCACTTTTTTTATTGGCTCTGTTTTTTTCATCTGGTGATCTTCAACAAATGAGAAAGCCAAATGCTTGTGGAATTCACTCGCAGCAGAAACTAACGTACGTCTTAAGGCACCGTCCGTTCGTAGCAAATCGTTGTCCGTTATGTCCAAAAGAAGATCTGTTCCTGGTGTTTCCCGTACTCTTTCCAGCAAACTGAACAAAGTATCGTCGGGAGTGACCCGATATTCCCAGCGTGAACCTTTATCCCGGTTTTCTTCCATAATCAAACAGCCCGAAGCCCAAAATTAACAGTTGCAGGAACTTTCACTCCGGCGGTTTGCCTCGTGATGTACTTGAACGAAGTGCGCAACGCAGAAGGATAGCCGAGCAAGTCATTTTGTTGCGCCAAGATACTAACCTTAACATTTTCATGTGACCATCTCATAAGTATTTGGGGACGACAATAAAGCTTCGCGATCAGCTTAGGGTATAAACCCGTGACGAGCAATTTTCGCGGTCGTTCATTTTCCGGAATATTATCCATGCCCACCGCGAACATTCCCGCCCAAAGCGGGAGTAATTGCCGCATGACTCTTAAAATCGTCTTTTGTCCTCCTTCTGAAAGCTTTCCCTCTAGACAATGTTGCATCAAGACATCTGCTTCATGTGGTGAACAGTCCAGGCTCTTCTGTAACTGCCCCCTTATGGTATCGATTCCACAGTTAACAGTTCGAACTTTTTTTAAAATGTTATTTTGACGAACGACGAGGACAGACAAGTTGTCTTCTGTGTGCAATATGGCTTCTGGTACAGGGGTATTTCCAACCTCCTGACCCAACACCATCGGCATTAAAAATTGATTGGCGCCAGGCAAAGACAAATATTCTTCATTAACATTCCAACGGGGCACACAGGCCTGAAAAATTGTTGCTTCAACTTCTTCCGAGGTTTCCTTCCAGCGTTCTATCGCAGACCCATAAGGCTCCACCTCCTCGAGTGAACAACCGAAAAAATTTGCTGCTTCTTCCCGGGCACTGTCTGATGCGCGCCACTGTGCGCGGTGCAATATCTCTCTTGCGTCCCTGATCACCGGATGTTCTTCATCATGCCTCGGTAAAACAAGAGAAATTGATGTACCAGCAAGGAGCGGCGATGGCTTCGTGATAAAAATCTGTTCTTCGGGTTGCCAATTCAACTTTTGTTGCAATAAGGACGGTAACCTCTCTTTATTATCCATCGAGAAAACCGCTTCAGCTTGGATCTTGAGAGGCGGGTTTTCTGCAGAACGAAACCCTCTCAAGGCATATATTGAGTTCTTGCGTAATGCAATAACGACGATACTATTTTTCTTGTTGTCTTTCCTCCAGAAAGCCATGGGTATAACACAATATTAGCATTTTTATATGCCACCATAAAATCGGAACTTGAATCCTTCCTTTTTACCCGACGGTTGCCTTTATTCGCCTTATCCCAGCAGAAACCGACTCTTCCTTTAGGATCTTGAAGTGCACCAGCTTTCCAGTCTCCTCGACGTGCGGACCTCCGCAAATTTCTTTTGAAAAGTCTCCCATCGTATAGACACTAACCTGTGCTCCATATTTTTCTTCAAAAAATCCTAACGCACCTGTCTGTTTTGCTTCTTCTTTCGAGGCCATTTCTCTGGTTACAGGCAAGTTTCTTTTAATTTGTTCGTTAACAAGGTCTTCTACTTGCTTTATCTCTTCTTGCGTCATCTTAGATGGATGAGAGAAATCAAAACGTAACCTTTCTGGTGTTATGTTTGACCCTTTCTGCTGGACATGTGTGCCTAAAACTTTCCGCAATGCGGCGTGCAGCAAATGGGTGGCCGTATGTAACTTAGTTGTTTGTTCGGAATGATCAGCTAATCCGCCCGCAAACTTTTGATTAATCCCTGCTCGAGAGACTTCTTGATGCTTCTCAAACTCTCTTTCGAAGGCTTTTGCATCAAAAGCAATCCCATTCTCTTGTGCCAGTTCCTGCATAATCTCCTTTGGGAAGCCGTAACTTTGGTAAAAATAGAAACTCCCTGGACCATCAAGTTCTTTTATTCCTGCCTTGATCACATTCTTATCAAACTCCTGAAGCCCTTTCCTTAACGTTTCACGGAATTTTTTCTCTTCCTTGTCAATTGTTTCAACAATTGCGGCAACTTGTCCTGTTAGTGCTGGTCGCGTTTCTGTGTACATATTA
>CAYNDL010000004.1:0-32531 GCA_964396115.1 uncultured Candidatus Saccharibacteria bacterium | reverse complement strand
CGAGTTCGAGACCGTCGAACAGACGGTACGGCGTGCTCCGCCCTCATCCAAAGAGGCGAAACAGTTGCACCAGTTCTCAGGTGCAGAGGAAGACAAAGTCTTGACGACAAGGATCAAGAACGATCCCAAGACAAGCAAGCCCATTCCGATCGCCGAGTCTCCACTCAAGGAGTACGGGTTCAAGATTGTCCAGTACTCTCAGACGGAGACAACGTTCGACGAAGACACTAAAGCCCAGATCGATGCACGGCGTAACGCCTACCAGTTGGCTGAACAAGCCAAGGCAAGCGTTACGAAGGCCAACCAAGAAACCACTCAGACCGTGGAGGCAGGAAAAGCCAACGTGGCGAAGGTCGAGGCCGAGATGCGAAAAGAACTGCGCCAAAAAGTAATCCAGGCCGAACAGGACGTCGGCGTGGCGCAGGAAAAGCAGAAGCAGGAAGTGAACATGGCCCAACAAACTCTAGTCACCGCCGAACAGGCCCGGCTGGAGGCGCAACAAAATTTGCAGAACTCGACGATCGAGTTGGCAAAGGCTGAGGCGATGGCTATGAAAACACTGGCTGAGGCGATGGCCAAGAAGGCCGGCCTCGAACAGGGTGGTGCACTCGCACCAGTTGTGCAACTCAGGGCAGAGCAATCTGCTGCACGACGCACAGCGATTGCCGAGGGCGCCGCGAAGATTCCTGCACCGAAGCAGATCATCTTCGTGCCAACGAAAGGCGGCACGTCAAGTGATCCACTGTTCCAAATGTGGATGATGCGCCAAGCCGGAATGACTGGCACGAGCACTTCGTCCCCCGTTCGACAGGACAAGTCAACCCACTAGTATCCGACGTAATGCAAATCCAGAAATCAGAGGAGTTACCCGATGAAGACGCTGAAATATGCGCTCGTAGCAACGATAGTAACAATGGCGATTTTCATGATCGTGTCTGCTTCCCTCGTGGGGCGGAACGACATGAACACGTGGCAGTACG
Organism: uncultured Candidatus Saccharibacteria bacterium; assembly: GCA_964396115.1. Taxonomy (GTDB): domain Bacteria; phylum Patescibacteriota; class Andersenbacteria; order UBA10190; family CAIZMI01; genus CAYNDL01. The sequence continues at coordinate 31,551 of CAYNDL010000004.1, read as the reverse complement.
TTCAACAATTGGACGGTGACACGTACGTGATCAACAACTTCGGTTGGTACTGGAAGGGCCTGGCTCAGGTGACCACGTACCCCGAAGTCCTCGAGATTTACGGCAAGAAAACCTCCACCGTCGATGACAGCGCCAACGTAAAGTTCAACGACGGCGGATCTGCAGACATCGACTGGTACGCGCGGATCCGTACTCCGAAACCGAAGGGTGACGAAAGCCCCGAACAACTGAAGGTTATCGAGCAGCAACAACGTGAATTCCACCGGATGTTCCGGAATAAGGAAAACTCGGTGGCGGCTGTTCGGAGCCACGTCCGCGACTGCATCTCAAAAACCGGCAACCTGATGAGCGCAAGCGAAAATCAGGCGGCACGAAAAGCCGAATTCTACGCGGTGGCCTACGGCCAGTTCAAAGACGGCTACTACGAGATGCGCAAGGTCGTGATACGGCGTAAGGGTCTCACCGACCTCATGCAAGCTGCCGAAGCCGGCACTGTCGTACAGGGAGGTAGCGCGACATCGACAACGCCAGCGCCGCAGCCACGCGTGTCGCAAGGACTATCGCTCGCCCAACAAAGCGAGCAGATCGTAGGGGAAGAATCGATCGAAGCTTCCGACACTGTTCGGGCAGCGGAGATCGTTCATGGCAAGGACGGAAAGCCTGTTATTGCCACTACTAGTCCACTCCAAGCCTATGGAATGGAGGTCCTGCAATTCTCGATCATCGAGACGCAGTACGACGAGGGAACCCTGCAGAAGTTCAAGGAAAAACGGGCTCTTCTCCTCGCAACGGAGACAGCTCGTGCTGAAGCGGTGCGTAGCGCCCAAGAGCGATTGAAGAACATCGCGGAGGGCAACAAGGCGATCGCTGAACAAGAGGCATTGGCCAACCAGGAGATGGCTCGCAAGGTCATCGCCGCCCAAATCCTACAAGAAGTCGAGGGCGTTAAGACCAAGCAACGCGAAGTCGAAGGCGCCACGAAGGTTCTCGTAGCCGAGGTTATGGGCAAACAACTCGACGCCGAGCGTGAGCGTGCAGTTCTCGAGGCACAGACCGCAGAGAACACACGCAAGGCAGCCGAGGTTACAGCAAAAGCCCAGGAACAGATGATCGCACTGGGTGGTGCCGTGACTGACGCCGAGAAAACCTTGCAAGAGGTCTACACCAAGCAGACCGAGCAGGTCGCGAAATCGCTTGCTGGATTGCAAGTACCCGACACGGTCATCATCGCCATGGACAGTATTCCGGAGGGACATAGTCCCTTAACCATGGCACTTCCCAGTCTGCAATTTCTGAAGGCGGCCGGCCTTACCGAGCCGCTCAAGGAAGCCGTGGAGGTGAAGTGGACTGCCCAGCAGGTCGGCGAAATGCCGAAGATCACCCTGCCGCCGATCCAACAAAGCAAACCCGAGAAGCCCGAGGCCAAACCCCAGACTCCCACCAAGAAGGAGGCGCCCAAGGAGAAGCCCAAGGCGTAACGTGATCAAGGACGAATATTTTCGTCCGCCCGCATCAAATCGATGCGGGTTTTTTAAATCCAAAGAAGTAAACTATAATACCAGTGTTAAAAGTAAGAAATATAAATATGAACAACAAAGTTCGAGCATTACTTTTGGGGTTCCTCTCCTGGTTGATTCCATTCGTAGTTTCGTTATTGTTTTACACACGCGAAGGCGGTCTAAGGATAAGCACAGACCTATTCCAAACGATTATGACGGTCACCGGCGTAGCCAGTGGCATATTTCTGCTTTCGATATTGTTTAAAAAGGTCAACGGAAACTACATGCGTGTCGGCCTAATGACAGGTATTCTCTGGCTATTGATCAATGTTGTCATGGATGTCCTTGTGCTGCTACCAATGTCGAAGATGCCCATCCAAACTTATGTTAATGAAATCGGCCTCGAATACCTGTCTATTTTGATAATGAGTTGGGGTATAGGGGCAATATTGAATTCAAAGGCCAAACGGTAAAACAGAATTCACAGGACTTTTGATATTCCATCAAATTGGTGGTATAGTATGTTTCCTATCTTAAAATTGGAAACATGAAAGACAAGCGACTTTGGGTAATATTTTTAATAATTTTTATTAATATGCTGGGCTTCGGCATAATTTTGCCGTTGCTGCCCTACTATGTGGAGAGTCTGGGTGCCGGCCCGATAACCATTGGATTAGTATCCGCAGCGTACTCCTTATTTCAGCTCATTTCGGCGCCTATCTTAGGGGAATTATCAGACAAGTTTGGAAGGCGACCAGTACTTCTTTTTTCTATTGGCGGTACAGCCCTTTCTTTCGGCATCCTTGGGATAGCCAACTCAATCCCCCTATTATTTCTATCGCGAATAATTGATGGCGCATCGGGAGGCAACATCTCGACCGCCCAAGCCTACATCGCCGATATCACCAAGAAAGAAGACCGCACATCAGGGATGGGTTTCATGATGGCCGCCTTTAGCCTTGGTTTCATCTTTGGTCCCGCCGTTGGTGGCTTACTGTCTGTTTACGGCAATTCCGTGCCAGCGTTTGTTGCTGGCGGTGTCGCCCTGTTTGCTACAATTGCAACATATTTCTTTTTGCCGGAATCATTAAAGGAGAACCAAGTAGTTAAGGCAAAAAAAAGAAAGAAAATATTTAGCATGCGTGATTTTTATGATGCTCTGACGCATCCAGATGTGGGCGTTTTTCTTACGATTTCCTTTTTGATGATGTTTGCCTTCTCGCTGATGCAAGGCACTTTTGCGCTCTTCACAGAACACTCACTCCACTTAACCGCTAAAGACAACGGCTACTTGTTTGCATACATAGGAATAATTGGCGTGTTTATACAACTATTCCTTCTGAGACGCGTTTTAAAAATTTGGTCCGAAAAAAAGATCTCAATTATAACTCTTATTGGTATGGCCCTCGCGCTGGGTCTTATCGCAATCAGTTCCAACATCTATACGCTGATTGTTGCAATCACAATACTGGCACTGAGTAATGGAATTTCTGGGCCCGTCCTTGCCGGATTAATTTCTAAAAATACTCCTGATAACGAACAGGGCAACGTAGCCGGAATGAACCAATCAGTTGGCGGAGTGGCACGCTTAATCGGTCCAGTATCAGGTACATATCTTTACGGATCATTGGGACAAAAATCTCCGTATTTCATTGCTACAATCATACTCGTAGCCACTGCTTTTTTCGGCTACCGAAAGTTTACGGAAAAATCAATCAGCCATTAACTAACTCACCACCTAAAACTGCCAACGCATCAGCAGTCGCATCTACAGTATTAGGCTGACTATTGCTATTTTGAGCAGTAGTTTGAGGTTCCACCGGAATCTCAGTTGGTTGTGGCAGACGCAGTGAGGCCGCCTCGCTCTTGTGTGCCACCCTGATCAAGGCTTTTTCACCGATTATTTCTTCTAGTAATTTCTCCAGCGGTTCTCTTACCCTATTATCCGTAATCCTCTCCTTATAAAGCGTATATTCTGTCAGAAGATAAAGCGCGTTACCGCGCACGGCGCAAGGTCGGCAGGCTTCAAGAGTAGAGACCAGAAGAGGATTGAGCGCGGCAGTACGCTCCATGAATTCTCGCCAGGCGTTTACCACTTTTTCTAGCATTTGCGGGTTATCTGCCATCATTTCATCGCCCCTCGGCTCTTGTTTGTTTAAGACCAGCTTTGGTCTAGCGCTTATTTCTGCTACCTTCGGCGTATCTTGAGATGGCATGGTTGGCTTGTTTGCCACCGATGCTGCCTGGTTAGCTGTCGGAGGTGCTTGCGGTGGCGTTGTTTTATTTGCCCCTTCACACCATTCAATTATCACTAGCTCGAGTGGAAGTTCTTCATAGGTTGCATCGCGCATTTCAGACTTTGCTCTCAAGAAAAGACGTAACAATTTAATAAACGTATCTGTATTATTTTTCTTCACCTGTTCTTGCAGCCTCTCCTCAACAACAGGATCAAACGATTCACTATGTACTCCAGCTGCTGACATCGATGCGACAGCACGCAGATACCTGGTCACATCATCAGCAAAACGCCTCAGAGAAGCACCCCTATCAGTGAGCTTTTGTATTGTATCAATTGCGGCACGGGTATCTTTATTTAATAGCCGACTGATAAAATCTTGAATTTGTTCAAAACCGATGACTCCTAACATAACCTCAACATCCGCAACCGAGATATTGCTCCCCTGTGTCGCCAATACTTGTCCCAACAAACTTTCAGCATCACGGAAACATCCTTCACTGTGATTAGCAATAAGCAGTAAGGCCTTTTCGTCAATTTGTGCCCCCTCTGCAGAAGCAATTTTCTGCATCCTTTCCAGCAATAGTTTTACGGACGCCCTACGAAAAAGGAACGTCTGGCAACGAGACTTGATCGTATCAGGCACTTTATGAAGTTCAGTCGTCGCTAGGATGAATTTGGCGTGCGCCGGCGGTTCTTCCAAAGTCTTTAGAAGCGCATTGAATGCTTCCTTAGTTAGCATGTGCACTTCGTCGATGATGTAGATTTTATACTTACCAGAAGTTGGAGCCAGGCTAATCCGATCCTTCAAGGCCCGAATCTCATCAATACCTCTGTTGCTCGCGGCATCAATTTCAATCAAATCAAGACTCGCTTTGGCAGCGAAGGCTTGGCAGTGTACACAATCACCGCACGGTTCACTTTCTTTGGGATTAAGACAATTTAATCTCTTGGCCAATATCCTAGCGATAGTAGTTTTGCCCGTGCCACGCGGTCCCGCAAAAAGATAGGCGTGTGCCACCCTTCCCTCTTTAAGTGCATTTTTAAGCACGGTTAACACGTGGTGTTGACCAAAAACATCACCCAACGTCTGGGGTCGATACTTGCGATAAAGCGTAATTTCGTGACTGTTCGTGGAGGCGTTTTCAGTCATAAGCAGATTGAGTGTAGCACAGTGAAAATAACATCAAAACCCTTAATTTAAATATACAAATATCAACAGTTGCCTGTAGCTAGAATTTCAAATTTCGTTATTTTAAACGGCTGCTTTTTTTCGGAAAATCAAAAACTTGCTTCCAAAAAAGTTGAAGAACAACACTATTGCCACAGCTAACATTTTTGCAAGGATGTCCACGTAGTTTGGAAAAATGGCCAGCACACCGAGCTCAGCAATAAAGAATCCAACGAGAATTTGATTCAAGACGTATGTAAAAATATTCAAACCAAAGTAGCTGATCCCTTGTTTGGCCACATCACCTTGGCCGGCAGATTTCCTAAAAGTCCAGAACTTGTTGAAGAAAAAATTTGAGAGAATGGCCAAGAAAACGCTCACCATCGTGGCCCCGATCAGTGGAAAGTGGCCGGCAGAGCAGGACTCGCTCGCGTTCTGTGCCAGACTTCCAAAATATGATGATTGTCCGCGCAGGCCAAGACAGTAAACACTAGAAAAACCCAAAAAACGGGTCATTATGAAATACGACCCAAAATCGACACAGAACCCAATTCCTCCTACTACCCCGAACTTGAGAAATTCCCCCGATAAGAAAATGTTAAGCAGATTCCTTATCTTCATCTCCGTCAATCATAGCACCCTTTTCGTCTTTCTGCTGACCAGCTGATTTAATTACATTTTCGACTGCACCCCAAACAGCCTTGCCTTCAGTTGGTAATAAAATTGTCACGCTGTCACCACGATCGATGTGGTAGAAAGTAACGGACGCAAGGAGGATTCTATACTCCTGTTCATCCGTGCGGACAATGTATTGTCCTTGTTCACTAATATCGAACACACCTCTCACGCGACGCCTTTCAACAGGACCGATCTGTTTGTAAACAAAAGCGCCATCTGGTTCGATGGCCAATTTCAATTTATCGCCCTCGACCAATTTTGATTTCGATGCGTAATTTGCTGGAACGGGATACAGCTGTCCATCTTCCCCTTTCATGTGCTCTCCATCGAATTCGCCATGAATGATCTTACCTGCGAAATTTTCGTCAGCCTCAATATCATCCATTCTTTTGTTTGAAGGAATGGTTGGTAATGCAACATCGTCCGCTTCACCAGAAATAAGCTGCCGACAAATTTGTATGTTACGCTCAGCTTCCTCTAAGCGGCGCTTTAAGAGGGCGATTGTTTCCGGATCTAAAGATGCCATATGAAGTTACTTATTTGTAATGTCTTTTGTGTAGGTGTTCCCCCCTACTCTGCACCAAACAATAACATAAGAATTAGGATACGTCCAAGATAATTTGGACTTATTAACTTATAACAAAGTCTAAATTAGCGCAAGGATATTTTGCGCAAATAACAAAGCCGGTCACTCGGACCGGCTGTTTCTCAAACGCCGCACTTTTCGTGCGCAGTCTGCAGGAGGGGCAAGACCACTGCCAGCAGGTATTTCCACGCATCCGCTAGGAATCCATCAACAAGAGGTTGGGCTAACAGCCCACAGACCGCAGGCATCTGGAGTAACGAAAGGTGTGCCTCCAAGGCGTCTCTGAGCCAAAGAAGATACGCCACGTCGTCCAATCCTCTCCCGCGTGCCGTGCCAAACAACTCCTGGCGAAACTTGCTCAGCGCCTCTTTCTGGCTTTCAACGAACTGGGCTACGCCCTTAGCTTTCGGTAAGTCTAGGCGTAGCTCTGCCCAGCGATCATCGAACTCCTTTTGACCACTCTCAATTTCCTCCAAGCAATAGAGTCGATTGATGACATGATCCAGCTCGAGGGAAAGTCGAGAAGCATCTGTTGCCATTCGCCTCATGTCTTCCCTTGGGTTGAGACAAACCCTTTCGCGTAAAGATACGCTCATTCCCTGTTCCTTTATCTAAAGAGCTTCCAACTCTTGAAAAACAATAGATTATACTCCAAACCGCCTCTCCTGTCAACAATACACCGCACTGATCCTGACTAATTTTAACGCAAAAAAAATATTTTGAACCTGGTGTATAATTATTTTTGTGAAAACAAAAAATAAAAAAATAATACTGATCCTCATTATTCTCTTGGCTGCCTTTGCTCGACTATGGCAGATAAAATCTATGCCAGGTGGCCTATTTCCCGATCAAGCAGCGAATGGCGAAGACGCCCTAGCAATTTTACGTGGGGACATCCAACCTTTTTACGAGCGAGGAAACGGTCGGGAATCCTTATTTTTTGTAATTCAGGCAGTACTTATTAAGTTTTTCGGAATAGGTGTCTGGCCCATGTTCTTGGCTTCTGCAATTGTTGGAACAGCCACAGTTCTTGTTACCTGGGCGGCAGCACGTCGGATGTTTGGTGAACGCGTTGCATTGTTTTCTGCCTTCTTCATTGCAGCAAACCAGTGGCATATTAGCCTTTCACGCACGGGTTTTCGCGCCATCACCGCCCCACTTTTTATTGCATTGACTTTCTACTTCTTTACGGGCGTATTTCAAAAGAAAAAACCAACTGCAAAAGCAATTCAAGCAATCCTGGCAGGCATCTCTTTTAGTCTCGGTTGGTACACATACTTAGCTTATCGGGCTTTCCTTGGCGTCATAGTTGTGGTTGCAGTTTCTTTACTCTTGCAAAGTCTAATGCGCAAACCCCGCTTCTCTGGATTTAAGAAATATATTTTTCCGACAATTTTCGGCATATTTGCGGCGGGCTTAACAATCTTACCCCTCGTTTCATATTTTATTGGACACCCGGGAAGTTTTGCTGGTAGGACTGGCCAAGTATCTATTCTCAATCCCGACCTAAACAACGGGAACGTGGTTACAACTGCAACGGACATCCTCGCCAAAAGCCTTCTTGCATTTTTCTTCTCGGGCGACCTAAACCCACGTCATAATGTTTCCGGTTTTCCTTTTCTTTCCCCGCTACCTGCATTTTGTCTGTTTCTCGGCTTCTTGGTTTCTCTACTAAGATCAGGCCAATATGCAAGCAGGTTATTTCGAGGTAAAAGAACAGGAAATTTATTGGCATTTTTCAGTATCATTGTTTTGTCTTTTGTAATGTTGGTACCCGCAATCGCATCAGCCGAAGGAATACCTCACGGTTTAAGGTCAATCGGAGAAATTCCTGTTGTTTTTTGGTTTGCCGGAGTTGGCGCTGCCTGGCTGTCATACCGTGTCCAAGGGCTCGGGCTATTGCGCGTGCGAAGAATGACTCAAGGAATTGCCCTTTTTCTGTTAATCGCAACTGCGGCCTACGAGCTTTTTCTCTATTTCGGAGTTTCGGCGAATTCAGCAAAATACTGGCGTGAATACAGGACCGATTTAACTGAAGTTAGTCAGTATTTAATTGACCGGGCCAAGAATAACCAAGGTAGATCGTATTTATCTTTGGATGACTTCTCTGTTCAGACAGTCCATTACTTAACATCAAACTACGGCTACCCTTACGAATTAGTGAAACCAGAAGAGAGTGAAAAGGTTAGCTTGCGGCATGGTGATGTCATTATTTTCACACAATCAACGCTGCCAGACGCCGAGCGATATATCCAGAAACACCCGGAGTCTGTTGAGAAATTAAGAACAAAAAACAGGTTCGGTGAAACAACGATGATTGTACTGGAGTTAGATCCTAATATTGTTTATGGCACAAACGAAGAATAGGTTTAAGATATTTAGTGTTCTTGGCGCTATCCTTTTCGTCGCATTAATAATCAGGCTAAACCATCTGACTGAACGCTCACTATGGTTTGATGAGGCTTTTTCGTGGCGTTTAATCCAATTTCCCTTTAATGAATTCATTACTCGAGCAGCAGCAGATGTTCACCCCGTCTTATATTATGTAGTGTTAAGAATCTGGTCATTGATAGGCTTATTTTTTAATGATGGGACTTCACTTTTTTGGCTACGCCTGCTTTCCGTATTATTTTCTGTTGGCACAGTGTGGAGTATGTACTATTGCGGAAAGAAATTATATAAATCGCGCTGGATTGGTATTGCGGCGGCGTTGATTACGATGGTTAACGCGTTTCAGGTTCAATACTCCTGGGAAGCAAGGATGTATTCGCTCGGAACATTTCTTGTGCCGATTTCATTGGCACTAGTCATCCTGTCTACCGAAAAAACTAAGAGAATTTACTGGCCAATTATTATTGGTACGGGACTAGTTGTGGGCGCAATCTTACACGTCCACTACTACACCCTCTTTAGTGTTGCGGCCCTCGTTGTTTTTTGTGCTGCCTACATGGCATATTCGTTTACCAAAAACAGAAAAACGATAAAAAAAGCATCATTGAACATGGTGGCTGGCTTAGTCCTTGGATTGGTTTTATTCCTCCCGTGGTTACCCGTCTTTATGCACCAAAGACAGCAAGTCCAACAAAGCTACTGGATTCCTCCAATGGATAGCTGGTCCATACCGAGCACGATGTCCCGGCTTCTCCTTGGTGGTACTGACTATTTTCCCCACAGGACGGCAGTCATCGCTTCGATCATTGTTGTGGCAGTACTTGCACTTCCCCTTTTAATCGGACGACGAAAAGGAGATCTACTCTTGGTTGCTTCATTTGTCCTCCCCTTTGCGGGCTCCTGGTATCTTTCAAAAAGCACTAGTATTTACCAGGAACGTTATTTTGTTTTTGCATCCTTAGCCTTAATTCTTTTATTTGCCCGTTCTGTGTATTTTTTCCCGAGACGGCTAGCTAATCTTCTGATCATCCTAATCGTTTGTTTCGGTTTCTACCGAACCTCGATGTTTTGGAAACAACTAGATTTTCGAAACCATCACGGAGCAGCAGCTGCAGCAGAATTTGTGTTAAATGAAGCGCGGCCAGAACAGCCTATACTTGTTAGCTCTAGTTTCATTTATTTCCCTGTAGCTTTTCACCTACCTAGCGGCGTAAGATATGGACTTGCGAAGAACCAAGAAGACGTAGCAATATCCACACCCCATTTGTATACCGAGTCTGGAGAATTATCTCATTTTGGAGGAGGTCCGATCCTGACCAAGGATGACATTGTGGGAAAAGAGATATTTGCGACAAAACCAAAAACAGTTTGGGTTTTTGATACAACTGGATTCGGGGGTTCAAAACTTGTATTACCAGATAATTACAAATTGATTGATTCGCGAAAGTTTTCGGAACTATTCGCGCACCAAGGCGAAATAATCGTCAATAAATACCAGTTAGAATAACTTATAGTTTTCGTTTTCGTCGCCTGATCTCTTCAATAATGAAAGTCAGCCAATAATTTAGTTTCAACGCTTTGTCTTGAGCATGCAAATAGTCTTCACGGTATCCACCAAAACCTTGCTTAAAGAGTGAGAGTCCTGCCCAAGGATGCTTCGGGTCGTCGGTCGGTGCTATTCCCCAAAAATTGTATCGCTCTAAGCCGCGTTTCTTCAGTTCCCTGATAATTTCCCACTGCAATAAGTACGCTCCAGGAATCTTCGGCCATTTACGTGTGGATGCTCCTTGGTGATAAAAGCCAGTGTTCCCGTAGACGGTGATTAAGGCTCCGGCTATTACATCACCATTATATTCAGCGAATGCAAAAAATACCCTGTGGTCTTTTACAAAAGAATTGAACTCAGCCTTTAAATACTTAGCTGAAAATGCAACAAAATTTTCCCGGTCTGCCGTTTCTTCATATAGTTTTTCAAATGTTACAAGATCAGCAGTTTCTTCGCTGATCCGAATCTTAACACCGTCTCTTTCAGCCCTTCTCACTAAATTTCTCGTCGTTTTTCTCATACCCTTAAGTAAGTCCTCTTCTGTCGGCTTGATATCTAACACCCACATTGTTTCTGCATGCATATGCATTGGCGCAGGACGGTAGCCAAGTGAGGAATAGAAGTCTTTAGTTTCTTTAGAATCAAGTTCAAGCGGACTAACACGTACAAAAGCTAGATTCGCCTGCCTTGCGTATTCTTCAACCCTTTTCAGCAATAGTCGCGTGATCTCTTTTTTATCTTTGTTACTTTCAACTATTGGGCCATGTGGGCAAAACAGAAACGAGCCCCTTTTTGCGGAAACGGTTATGCCAAGGGCAACACCTACTAAATCTCCGTCCTCGTAAGCACCAAAATACACGACTTTTTCCCCCAGTTCATTCTGCATCTGTCCCCAATTGGGCGATTCAAGGAAAGTATTGGGGTTCAATTTCTGGCAGAAAGACTCCCATTCATCAAAGCTGTTTATCTCTCTTATTTGGTATGTCATTCGATTGTTTCGTTAATAAAGGTTACGACTTTTTCTAATTCTTTTTTTGACATTCCAGGGTTTGTAGGAAGATTAATACTCTCCGTAGCGACCCTTTCCGCAATAGGGCATGAGCCCTTCAAATAACCCACTGCTTCAAGGTCCGCATCCTTCGGTGCAACAACTTCGTACCAGTCACCGAGGATCATCTTTAACGCTCGGGCTTTACGGCACAACTGTTTAGCATTCTTTACCAAAAGATTATAACGCAAGAAGAATACTTCACCCTTTGCTGGAACATTAGGTAATTGCACCGAAATACGCCCCAACTTTTGCTCGTAATAGCCAGCAGCTTCTTTTCTTTTTTTATTGAATGTATCTATTTTTTGCAGCTGTCTTCGGGCCAAAGATGCCAAGGCATTAGGGAATTTAGATGCTGGAAATTCAGGCCTTCCTCCTTTTTTTTCATTAGGAGCGATAGCCTTCGATATGATATGTAACTTCTGACAAAGGACAAGAGCTGCTTTTCCTAACCCACCAAAGAAGTAGAAGGGCTTTACCAGTAACTCAAAAATGACAGGGTGCATTAGTTGCTGCAGTACCCAGCCAGCATTGGCCGATGGCAGTTCATCCATTACATCATTTATTTTATTCGACAAAGAATCACTAACAATAACCGCACCCCCAAATACGCTTGAGATTGCCTTGTCGCGACCAAAACTTATTACCGCCGCCTCGCCGAACGTGCCTAAAAGTTTTGCATCGTAACGAGAACCTATTGTGTGTGCACAATCTTCAATAACGATAAGATTATTCTCGCGGGCAACTTTCAACAGTTCATCCATTTCCGCGGGCATGCCAAAAGTGTGCTGAATAATTACAGCCTTAGTATTTTTGGTTATTTTTTTTCTTAGGTCAGCAGGATCCATAGTCAGTGTTTCGGGGATAATATCGACGTAAAGAGGTTTTAATCCAGCCCAAAGTATTGGACCTGGCACGGAAACACAGGTAAAGGCTTGGACTGCAACTCCAGAATTTTCCGGAAGGTTCAATGATTTCAAAATAAGATACAATCCCCACCGGGCACTGCTTATTGTGCGAACTTCCCTTCCGTACACCGCGCTTAATTCTTTCTCCAACTGTTCGTTTTCTTTTCCATTAACAAGACGCCATGGTGTCAGGATGTAGCGTAAGGCATGCATAGCGTCTTCTTTTGAAAAATTTGGAGCTAGTGAAATCGCAATCATTTGATCAATAGATTCTCACGAATGAACCTTGCAACCCGTCCTTCCACGAGCACAGCTGATTCGCTATTCAGGTACTTTTTAATCTCCTCGTTTAGTTTCTCAGGAGAACCATTGACCAACTTGGAACTTTCATCACCAAGGCCAGCTTTTATTTCCTCAGAGAAATCTTCACCGACGTAAAAGACCTTAGTTATTTTTCCCCTTAATGCTTCACCGATCCTCCTGTGTTCCGATGGCGCCTCAGCACCCAGCTCCATTAATGGAGCAAGTACGATTACTTTGTTTTTTCTAGTAACTAAAGATAACGTTTTTATTGCAGAAAGCACACCTACAGTATTCGCATTGTACGAGTCATCAATTATTTTTGCACCGCTTGGATGGTCGATGGTCTCCATTGTATTTTTCAAGGCAGTTACACTTTTTAACCTCTCTACGATAGTATCCATGGAAATATTCAAAGCTAGGGCAGCACAGATGGAGGCCAGGACATTTTCTAACTGATGTTCACCAAGTAATGGAAAGAAAATTTCTGTTTCTGGCACCAATCCCGAAATTACTGCTTTGATCCCAGTTTCATCGGCACTAATAAGACGACCTTTCAGATCTGCTTGATTATTAATCCCATACGTTACGACACGACAGTGTTTGGTCCTCTTGGCGAGCTTCGCAGCAATAGCGTCGTCAGCATTAAATATTGCTGTTCCCGTAGAAGGTAGAGCCAGGATCAATTCATATTTAGCCTCCCTGATGTTGTCCAGAGAACCAAAGAGGCCAAGATGTTGGTTGGAAACAGCGGTTAGTATTCCAATTTCTGGACGCGCTATGGCTGTAAGCTTCGAGATCTCTCCTTTACGGTAAGCACCCATTTCCACGAGAAAATATTTCACATCCTTTTTTAATTTTTTTATAAATATTTGTGCTACGCCAATTTCAGTATTCGTATTGCCAGGCGTAACTCCCAAACCGCCTTCTTCTGCTAAGAGTTGGGCTAATATGTTTTTTGTTGACGATTTTCCGTAGCTGCCAGTGATGCCTACAACCTTTACTCCGGAATTTTCATCACGTAACTTTTTAGCCTGCGCGATAATCCTCCCCTTAAAAAACATGGAGAAAGGATGGATAAAAGCGACGGTAATCGCTGCAATCAGGAAAAATAACAAATCAGCCACAATAAAGCTGCCCGCCCTTAAGACTGGAAAGAATAGCGTAATTAAAAATGGCAACAGAATAAAAATAATACCGTTGGTCGCTACAAGCCCAATCGCCTTCCCAGTAATGACAGGCCGAGGAAGAGAGTGCTTCCGTATTTTCAACAGCACTTCACTATCCTGGAGGATATAGACAACAAAGAGTAAGTAGACAAGCAAAACATTATTAGTGAATCCTGCCAATATAGTCACCAGCAAAAAGATTTTTGCAACGTTTATTGGATGCAGTACCTGTTTTTTTGTACTTGCCAGAGAAAGATGCTCGCGCATTCTATCCCATCGATATTCTTTCTGCTGCCAGAGGGCAACATGGAAAAGAGCGCTACGAATCGCGTAGATCAACCACAACAACAGGAAGATAATTATGACAGGGTTCATGCCTGCAAATTCTTAATAAGTTCTTCAAAGTATCCGGCGAACTCGCGCGGATTGCGGGAATGCATCACATGGCTTCCCTCTTTAATAACTTTTAGCGAAGATCCAGCAATCAGTTTATTTAAACGCCGGGCATCTTCAAGTGGTGTGGCTGAGTCTCGCTCGCCCCACAGTATCGCAGTCGGAATCACTATTTTGCTTGCATATTCAGTTAGGTCTTCACTAACTACTTTTTTTAATATTTCTCTCATCTCACCTGCATTCAAATAATCAGTACTTCCTGATGCTCGATAAAGTACTCTTTTAGCTAACGGAGAAATCGAAGCCAGTACCGGTATACCAAAAATTGTTTTCCCCAATTTCGCCGCAACATTAAATGTTATATTTTTTACTCCATTTCTCCTTGTAACTCCGGCACTCGCATAAAGAAGCAGCGACTTAATATATTCACTTTTCTCAGCAGCCATATAAATGGAAATCCTGCCACCGAACGAGTGCCCACCAAGAATAACTCTTTGCCATCCAAGTTTTTTGATTAACTGCTCTGTCCAAGCCGCATATTCAGCAATACTCCAATTACCCTTAGGCCTCCCCGTTTTTCCAAAGCCAGGCAGATCAGGTAAAGCCACCCTGAAGCTATCCTCACTGATGTACTCCATGGCTTTCAGGTATCTTTCGGCGCCACTGCCCCATCCGTGCAAAAACAAAACGGGTGTACCATCGCCATGTCCTCCCTGAAATATGCGAGTCGTAATACCATCAACTTCAATTACGCTTTCTGTCAGTTTCATTACGATTAACGATACATGTAAAATGCCTTTCCTGGCACCCGTAAATCAATATACTTCAAGCTCTTTCTCTTCTTTGAGTCTATTTCCTCAGTAAGTATTTTATCAAGAACAACAAATTGGCCATCCAAAGGGCGAGTTGCATCCAGAACAAGTGTCCATCCTTCATTTGTATGGACATCCAGCTCTTGCGTACCAATAGCCGGAATCGTCATCTCCGACACAGTCAAGTTAAAGCGATCCGGTAGCTGTCGGGTTATCTCATGCAGCATAGAAATGGTCTCGTTGTTTATCACGGGCTTCCCTAATTCAATTTCTGCTGTCTCCCGTTGGTCACGCAGCAGAGGAAATTTGTTTTCTTTCAACTTATCTGCAGGTACTTCTTCAAAGGCAACTCCTTGTGGATCCAGTGCAAAATAGGCACCACCAGAAAATAAAAGAGCGACTGGTATTTTTTCTTGAACAGAAACCGAGACCGTGCTGGGAAGAACACGTAATATTTGTGCCGTTTGCACCACTGGAAATTTTGCACGCAGACTATCTTCCAAAAAGGCTCTCGGAACAAGAAAAATATTTGTTTTCCCGAACATTGTAGCTTTTTCCCTGACAACTTCAGAAACATATTGTTTTACCTGTTCAGAAATCTCCGGTCTTGCATCATGGACTACAATGTTTTGAACAACAAATTTATCAGGCAAGAACATACTCGCCGTTCCCCCGAGAATAATAATCAAAATAAGAATCACGATAAGCAACCACATTGGACGTGGTGGATCCTTCTGCAAGAACGATGACTCGTCCGCGACCATTTGGCGCATGCCGTTAATCTTACTTAATGGCGGACAAGACGCTCCTATTTCCCATGTATGGTGCCAGCACTTCGGGGATTCTAACTGTCCCGTCCTCCGTTTGGTTATTTTCTATTATCGCAGCCAGCGTTCGCCCTATTGCACACGCTGTCCCGTCATTCATATGAGCGAAATCGGTTCCCTTCCCAGTCTTTACCTTTGTCTTCAGCCTTCTCGCCTGGTAATCAGTCATGTAATCAGCAGTGTGCGTCTCACGGTACTTATTTTGTCCCGGCATCCATGTCTCAATGTCTATCGCCCTGGCGTTTGGCGTCCCCATGTCGGCCGTGCATTTAAGAACAACTCTGTAGGGCAGCCCGAGAGACTCCATAATGTACTCTTGAATGGCGACAAAGAATTTGTGTTCCTCAAGTGAATTATCCGGCGCGCTAAATGACTCCATCTCACATTTGTCGAATTGATGGACTCTTATCAGGCCACGAATATCTTTTCCATAAGAACCAGCCTCTCTTCTGAACGATGGTGAAAAACCTATGTAACGCTTCGGTAGGTCTTTTTCATCAAGCACTTGATCCATGTGTAGTGGGCCGAGGGCGTGCTCTGCGCTTCCAATCAAGTATAGATCGTCACTATCTACATGGTATCTTTCCTCTTTAGGCTCAAGACGAGCCATTTTTTGCATCACTTCCGGTCGAGTAAATACTGGCGGCACAACAGGGATAAAAGGCTTGTTCGGTACACTTAGTCCTGCCTTCGCAATAATCTCCGACAAAACTTTTTCATCTGTGAGGACATTAAATACGAACTGCACCAGCGCGAACTCCAACAGCACCAGATCACCCTTAATGTAAACAAACCGCGATCCAGCTAGTTTTGCTGCATTCTCGCTGTCCAGTATGCCCATTTTTTCCGCAATCTCCCAGTGTTCCTTCGGCTTAAAAGAAAACTCCGGCCGCTCCCCGTGTTCAGACACAACAATATTTTCACTTTCATCCTTTCCCACGGGAGTATCATCAGTGGGAACATTGGGAAGTTTTTCCGCCAAAACGATGTACTCTTCTTCAATATTTGAAAATTTCTTTTCAAGGACGGATAGCTCTTCCTTTAACTTTCTTCCCGCCTCAATTGTTTCTTGGTCAGGTTTGCCGTTTTTCGTGCCTTGGGCAAGAACATTTCTCTTAGCGCCTAACTGGTCGATCTCTTGTTGCAGTTCTCTTCTCTCTTTATCTAATTCCAAAAGACGGTCAACATCAACTTCAACATTCTTGTCTAGCGCAGCTTGTTTTATTGTCTCAACATTATCCCTGATAAAACTGATGTCTAACATATTTATTATTCCGGTCTTAAGAGTGGAAACGTAATCACATCTCTAATGTGTGATTGATCCGTCAACAACATCACAAGTCGCTCTATCCCCATACCCCAACCAGCTGTTGGGGGCAGGCCAATCTTCAAAGCATTTAAGAAAGCCTGATCAATGCGCTGTGCTTCCTCGTCACCACCTTCACGATACTTTTCTTGTTCCTTAAACCTTGCTTCTTGATCAATTGGATCGTTCAACTCCGTATAGGCCTTAAACAATTCCATACCGTAAGCGATCAACTGAGCCTGCTGAACCAAATCAGGCCGGTCATCATATCTTTTAGCCAAAGGCTGCATGAAGGCGGGATAATCGCGAACAACAACCGGTTGGATAGTTTTCTTTCTTACAATCTCCTTGAAGAGCGTGTCCACAAGTGCTGGTATTGTAGGAGCTTCGGGCAGTGCAATCTTCTTGTCTTGCAAAAAAGATATGTAAATTTGTGGGTCTTTTTCTTCCAAGACATTGATGCCAGTCGCTTCTTCAATGATCCCTACAAACGAAACCTGTTTCCAGGGACGAGCAAAATTAAGTTCCTGGCCTTGGTAAGTAATTTTAGATTCCTTGCCTATGGCCGAAAAAATATGCTCGAACAATTCCTCTGAAAAATTAATTAAATCATCAATTTTGGCGTAAGCCATATAAAATTCACACATCGTGAACTCTGGATTATGTTGACGGTCAACGCCTTCATTCCTAAAGTTCCGAGCAATTTCAAAAACTCTTTCAAAACCTCCTACCAACATCCTCTTTAAGTAAAGTTCTGGAGATATCCTTAAATACAGATCAAGATCGAGAGCATTATGGTGTGTAACAAAGGGACGCGCCGATGCTCCACCAGCAATAGACTGCAAGACTGGTGTCTCGACTTCTGAAAAATTATTCCGAAGGAGAAATTCTCTCAGCGCCTGAATGATTGCTGTTCTAGTTACGAACACTTTCTTAGTCTCTTCATTCATGAGCAAGTCCAATTCTCTTTGTCTTGCCCTAATTTCTACATCTTTTAATCCGTGCCATGAATCAGGAAGAGGAGCGAGTGATTTGGCTATTAAATCCCATTTCTTTGCCGAAACCGTAACTTCCCCCGCCTGCGTTTTCATTACACTTCCCTCAGCAGCGACAAAATCACCCAGGTCCAGGGCCTCTATTAACTTATATTTTTCTTCACCAAGCTCATTCTTGCGCAGCAGAACCTGGATTTTTCCTGAACCATCAACCAGATCGATAAAAGTCGAGCCGCCATGTTTTCTCTTTGCCCTTAATCTCCCTGCTACAGTTACACTCGTTCCTGTTGCCACTAAAGAATCTGCAGCTTCTTTCACTGCTGCAGCGTTATGACTTCTCTTATTCCAAGTCGGATACAAACTAACACCTGCCTCTTGCAGGCGTTTTATATGCTCATCGCGGGATAATATTAAATCTTCTCGCACACCAATATCCTACTTGGATATTGCTCGCAAATCAATAACGTATTTTAAGCCAATCGAAATATAATTACCCCACGCTCAAGATCTTCACTTGGCGATTTCCTGTTGGCGTACGGACAGAAGAGACGTCTCCCACTTTTTTGCCCATGAGCGCAATGCCGAGCGGCGACTCGTTAGATATTTTTCCCTGGCTCGGATCAGCTTCATTGGGACCAACAATAGTATAAGCAAACTCCTTACCGTTCATATCAACCTTAACAGTGACACCAACGTTAACTCGACCATTTGGATCCTTCTGGATGACTTCTGCGTTTTTTAAAATGTTTTCCAATTCCAAAATACGTTGTTCGAGAAGACCCTGTTCATCTTTTGCATCTACATATTCAGCATTCTCAGACAGATCTCCCTGCTCTTTTGCTGTCTGAATTGCCAGCGCGACCTCGCGACGACGAACAGTTTTTAGAACATTAAGTTCTTCCTTTAACTTCTGCATTCCTTCTTCTGTTACTAACGTTTTTTTCTGATACATTGTGTTAATGGTTACTGACAAATGTGCCGGATTACGCACGATACTGGGGTTAATTATCTTTGACAACCGTTATTAGAATCGATTGGCTTCAATAATAAGCCCGCACGGTGCGCGGCTGGACAGACACGTTACAGTAAGAAAGGTAACTAGTCAATAGGATTTTTTTTCGTCTCATCTTTCTCCTTCTTCAGGAAGTCTATCTCTTCGTCTTTTTTTCCGCCGAAGTACCACTTGTAAATATCTTTTGCTATTGGAACAGCAAACTTGTCACCGCCACCGCTTTTTTCCAGCATGACCGTAAGGGCTATCTGAGGGTTTTCGTAAGGAGCATAAGAAGTAAACCATGCATGAGTCTTGTCTTTATCTTTTCCAATAACTTGAGCAGTTCCCGTTTTACCGGCAACTGCGACAGGAAGGTCACTCAATGCCCGACCCGACCCGCTCAGGACAGTCTCCCTCATCCCCGTTTGTAAAATTTCAGCCGTTTGCTTTGAAAAAAGTTGTCCCCGCGCCTTGCTATGGATCACTTCCATTTCCGAACCGTCATTTCTTAACAGCGCTTGAGCCAGCCGGGGTTCGTACAATGTCCCGCCGTTCGCAATTGTTGCCGTTAAACTGCATATTTGAAGCGGAGTGACTAAAACATCTCCTTGACCGATTGAAGCGTGGTAGGTATCGCCGATATACCACGGTTCTTTCTTCACCCGTTTTTTCCATTCCTGAGAAGGCAAGAATCCATCCGTTTCACCGGGAATATCGATACCTAAAGGCTCACCAAACCCCAATTTCTTCGCCCAGGCGGTGATTTTCTCTATCCCCAGTCCTTGCCTACCCTCAACACCCCCACCGACCATGTAGAAGTAAGTATTAACGGATTCCGCGATAGCTTTAATTATATCCGTTGTCCCATGACCGCCAGCCTTCCAGTCAGGAAAAAACCACGAACCAACACTGATCCCGCCAGTACTGTCGATAGTGGTACCGCGATTTATCACTCCATCTTCTAGTCCAGCAATTGCCAATACGAGCTTAAAAGTGGAACCTGGCGCGTATTCCCCTTGGATTACACGATTTAGTAGTGGTTCATCCTTGTTGGAAAACAGGTCGGTGATTTCGCTTGATGACATACCCTGAGTTAATTTTGTGTTATCAAATTCAGGAATACTTACCAAAGCCAAGATGCCGCCATCGCGAGGGTCTATTGCCACCGCAGCACCCCGGGACTCTCCAGCGTTCTTTAACTGGGCTTTCAGATCATCATGAAGTCTTTTTTGTAGATCAGCATCAATGTTTAGTCGCAAATTAACACCAGGCTTAGCAGGGACTGTGCCAAGGTCGTTAATCATCCTGCCACGGACGTCAACTTCCTCTTTCTTAGCACCGTGGACACCGCGTAAAACTGATTCGTATGTCTTCTCCAATCCGCTTTTTCCTATTGACTCGGTCAACAGATAGTCAGGATTCTTTTTATGGTCATCGGCATTTATCCTTCCCATGTATCCGAGTATGTGCGAAAAGATCCCGTTTCCTTCATATTCTCTGGTCGGTAAGTTTTCCACACGAACTCCTGGCAATTCTTGACTTCGCGCCAGTACAGCCACCATTTGTTCATGGTTAATGTTTGGAAGAAGCGGAACGGGTTTGGCCGAAGTCCTATCTGCCGCATTTAAGACCTCTTGAAATTCAGAAGCTTTAACATTGGGAAAGATTGATCTAAGCACTCCTATTTCACTTTCGATATCAGCAGGCAACTGCGCTGGATAAACCACAAGGTCAGTACTTGCAACATTTTGGACCAACTGCTTTCCATTGCGATCAAACATTACTCCTCGCGGAGCATACTCCACTCTGAGACGCATGCGGTTTCCCTCAACTTGTTTTCTAAACAAGTTCTGGGAAGCTTCCAGGTGAAAAGAGCGTACCGCAATGATTCCTAGCAATATAACTCCAATTATTGCTAGCCACTTAATTCTTTTTTCGGGCAAAGTATCACCCATGTCCCGCAACTCACCTGTTGGCAACACAAAAATTTCGCCCGTCGAATTATTTTCTGTAAATGAAGCAGAAGTAATAATCTGCCGTGCTTTTATCTTGTGTTTTTTCATTTGTCCTCCGCCAGTAATGTTTTCGTCAGCCACTCTAGCGAATTATTGAGCACGAAATAAAACATTACGACAAAAACTGATCCAATGATCGCAGTTCCAAATGAGTGCAGCATAAAAGTCCGACTTAGGAGTAAACCGGGGTTACGTATCCAAATAACAAAAACAATTCGAGAAGCCAATATGAATAGAACGGATAAGAGCATCAGAATTTTCACATCTTTTTCACGCGGAACATTTACTGCCAGATTAACGGTCAACAAGGACATAACTATATACACAAAAAATACGACTCCGGAAGGTAGCGAGGAGACAGCGTCGCCTGCAAAAGCACTAATCAATGCGACGGGAACGACTGCATTGTAAGGATATCTCGTTTTTGAAGGTGTAAAGAAAGCAAAAGCGATCAAAAAAGAGAGCACTAAAGGAATTGTCATACGCGGAAAGAGGTTGGCAAAAAAAATTTCCAGCCCGATCAGACTGAAAAAGAGTATTACCAGATAAAAATAGTACTTCACTTCAGCGCCCGACTATAACGCTTACAATACGAACCTTCCTGACATCAAGTGGGGCAGTTACTTTTGCGGTCTGAAATATTTCATTTCCCGGTGCCTCAATAGACCTTATGACACCCACATATAAATCTGGTGGGAATACGCCATCAACACCCGACGTAATTACCTTGTCGCCAACATTTATCTTTTTATTTCTGGGAACTTCTTCCAGCGATATATCAATTCCCTTCTCGCCGTGAACCAAACCCTGCGCGTCACCACCTTGTACCAGCGCTGCCAGTCTAAATTCGGCATCTGTCACCAGCATGATCGTGGCTGTAAGTTCACTTACTTTTGACACTTTGCCTACAACTACACCTTCATCGATTATTACTGGTAGTCCATCCCGCAACCCATCCCGCGAACCACGGTTAATAATCAATGCATCGCTTACCCCGTCCGTCGTATGGCTCACTACATTGGCCATCACTAAGTGAAATTTCTCTCGAGGAAGAAGGTCCATCTGCCTTCTCAGTAAATCATTTTCTTCCCTGACTCCCTGCAGGTCTGCCAGACGCGCCTCAAGTTGCGCATTTTTATTTTCCAATAGTCTTACAGAACGACTCAAAGAGCCGATCCTCACGAACGAAACAATAAAGTCACCAGTACCCCTTAACGCGTCCGCCGCCCTGCTAGTTACCGGCGACAAAAAACGAAGCGTGCCACTCTGCGCTGGAGAAAACCATCCCTTTTGAAACACAAATATCAGCAAACCTGCCAAAAATGCAAATATGACAAACTTTCTTACACCTTTGTTTTGGGCCATCTTTTGCCACTACTCTACCACGTGTACGTGGCTGGCTGGCAACAACCAACCTTTCTATCTCAGGGGTTTAGGGGACGGAGAGGGGGCTAATACCTCCTGCAGCACCTCTAAATCTTCTAATACAATCCCAGTTCCACGCGCGACGGCTGTTAAAGGATCGTCCGCAACCCTTGTTGGAATATGGGTAGTCGCGGCGATCAATTTATCGAGGCCACGTAACAGCGCACCTCCACCAGACAACATTATTCCTCGCTCCATGATGTCTGCCAGCAATTCTGGGGGAGTCTCCTCAACTGTTGCCTTGATGTTGTTGATAATAGTTCTTACAGAACGACTTAAAGCCTCTCTTATTTGGGTGTCATTAACAATAACCTCCTTAGGCAATCCCGTTACCAAATCACGTCCTCTCATCGGCATTTCCAGTGGTTCAGCCAATTCCCAAGCTGATCCGATTGCGATCTTAATTTCTTCCGCTGTTCTTTCACCGAGGAGCAAGTTAAATTCATCGCGAGCATACTGAATAATATTTTCGTTCAATTCGTCACCCGCAATTCTCAGCGATCGACTAACAACTACACCTCCCAAAGAAATAACCGCCACTTCAGTTGTGCCTCCTCCGATGTCCACTATCAAGTTTCCTGCTGAGTCTTGAACAGGCAAACGCGAACCAACCGCTGCCGCCATCGGCTCCTCTATTAAAAAGGCTTTCCGCGCACCAGCACGCATCGCCGCATCCTCAACAGCACGCTTCTCTACTTCGGTGACGCCAGACGGCACGCCTACAACAACTCGCGGCCTTGGAATGAGGGAAAAAGAATCACGATGTACCTTGTCGATGAAATAGCGCAACATGTGTTCAGTTATTTCGAAATCCGAAATAACGCCATCCCTTAATGGCCTGGTAGCAACAATGTGGGCTGGGGTTTTTCCGACCATCTTTCTGGCTTCGGTTCCGATGGCCAAGATTTGTTTGGTCTTTGTATTCATGGCGACCACAGATGGTTCGTTTATCACGATCCCCTTACCCCGAGAATAGACAAGCGTATTTGCCGTACCAAGATCTATCCCTAGATCTTGGGAGAACTTACCGAATAAGCGATCAAACATTATGAGGAGAGGATTTTCTTGATAAGGCTAAACAAGTCTTCGTAATTACCGCGAGGAATCTTCGTTGTTTTCTTTATATCCTTTCTTTCGCGGACCTCCATTATACCTTCTTTTTCGCCCCGTTCGCTAATGATCACCTGTACTGGTATTCCCATGAGTTCACTATCTGCAAATTTTTCTCCAGCAGATGCATCGTCACGGTCATCCAGCAACGTTTCAAAACCGTTTTCTGCCAATTTATCAGAAACCGTTACTGCCTCTGAGCCACCTTTGACAGAGAGGACGTGTACTTGGTAAGGAGCCACTAATGCCGGCCAAATGACCCCTTTTTCGTCGTGGTACTTTTCAGCAATGGCTGCCATTGTGCGGCCCACACCTATTCCGTAACAACCCATGTAAAAAGGTTTTTCTTTTCCATCAACATCCACGTACGCAGCCCCCTTCATTTTATTTGAATAGTGGTACCCGAGCTGAAAAATGTTTCCGACTTCTATCCCTTTCTTCTCGACAAGCTGCCCACCCTTTAAAGATTCATAGCCTACTTTAGCCAAAGCGATGTCCCCTTCCAAGTCAGGTTTGTAGTCACGATCGATGTTAATATTTAGTAAGTCACAATTTTTCTTATTGCTCCCCCCGTAGGCATTGATGATCGTTCTCAACGAGTCATCGGCAACAACGATGATGTCGGTTCCTTTCTTCAAATTGTCCTTTATGCCCACGGGCGATATGAAGCCGGGTTCGGAATGGACTTGCTCACGTATCTCTTCATCGGTAGCTGACCGTAACGAAGTCGCTTTAACCAAATTTTTTAGTTTCACCTCATTAACTTCGAAATCACCCCGAATAATAGCCAAGACGAACCTGCCTTTTTCATCCACAAAAAGCACATCTTTAATCTGCTGCCAAAGAGGTAAGTTATGGAACTTAACACCGTCTTCCATTGTGACTCCCCTATTTGCTGCAACTTCTTTCACGGTTTCTGGTTTATCAGACAGGTTTTTTGAATCTTTCTTGAAACGAGCGACATCTTCGTGCGCAGCATAGTCATTATTTTCTGTAACAAAATATTTGCTCTCCCCGGCCTCCGATTCCACAATGAATTCATGACAATACTCCCCACCGATGTAGCCATTGTCAGATTCAACGATTGTGGTTTCAAGCCCCAGTCGAGAAAAAATCGCAGAGTATACGCCTTTCATTTTTTCATACTCTTTGCGAAAATCTTCTTCGTTCCTGTGAAAAGAATAGCCATCTTTCATGATAAACTCGCGAACGCGCAGTAGCCCTCCTCGGGCGCGCAATTCATCACGGAATTTAGGTGAGAATTGGTAAAGCTGGAAAGGCAAATCACGATAACTGAGCTTGAATTGCCTTACCAGATCGACAAACATTTCTTCAGCGGTTCCACCAAGTGCAAATTCACTACCTCTTCGATCTTTTACCTTCATCAATTCAAAACCCGTCGTGTTTGTCCTGTTCGTTTCTTTCCACAATTCTAACGGGTGTAGGATCGGTGATAACATCTCCTGTGCTCCCGATTTATCCATTTCTTCTCTTATTATCTCAATTATTCTTTGTTGAACGCGATATCCCAGCGGTAAAAAATAATAACGTCCAGCAACTGATTCCCTTATATATCCTCCGCGGATAAGAAAAGCGTGTGACGCCGTGTCCACATCCTTGGGCGCTTCCCTCATTGTCTTACAAAAAAACTTTGACTGACTTTTCGGTGTTATATTGAGTTTTTTCATGGGTGAAATATTCTACGAATGTCATTTATTGTTATAAGCAAAACGAGCAATATTAGCAAAAAGAATCCTAAACTGTGAGCAATACGTTCTCTTTTGCCTTTGAAAAAGTTGAGGCCAAGTGTTTCCAAAATAACGAAAAATACTCGTCCTCCGTCCAACGCCGGAATTGGCAATACATTAATAAGGGCCAAATTAACGCTTAGAACTGCGACCAATTCCATTAGCGGCAAAAAGCCTTCACGCCCCACTGACCCGACAATGGAGGCAATTCCGACTGGCCCGGCGACATCTTTCGGTACTTGTTGGTTGATAACCAAATTGCTCAACAGTCCACCAAGGCCTTTAGCGGTCAGCACAACGACGCGCCATGTAGACCTAACTCCTTCAAGCGGTGCCTGCCACAGTGGAACTTTATAGGTAGCCATATCTAGCAAAGCCAGACCTACTGGTTTGCCTTTCTCATGGTTGCCGTTAAATTCGATCTTTATTTCCTTTACAACTTCATCTCTCCTAACTTGCATAACAAGCTGTTCACCTTCGAAATTCTTGATAGACGATGCCGCTTCGGTCGCCGAAGAAACAGGTTTGTTATTGATTAATAAAATAATGTCGCCCTCATTGATGCCAGAATTTTTCAACATTTCGTTATCTTCTACACCGACGATTTCAATCCGAGCATTGGACGTTGGCGTTCCAGCAGGCAATCCTTCTGAAGGTATATCTGAACCCACCGCCGCGATAAACGAATAGATAAATATTGCCAACACGATATTCATCCCAATTCCAGCCAACAAAATAAATAATTTCTTATACGCCGGCTTATTCGCAAAAGATTTGGGGTCTTCAGTGACTTCGGCATCCTCATCTTCCCCTGTAATTTTTACAAACCCGCCCAGCGGCAGCCAGTTTACGGAAAACAAAGTTTCACCGATTTTTTTTCCAAAAATTTTGGGTGGGAACCCAACACCAAACTCTTCCACACGGCACCCGGAAAGCCACGCAGCAACAGCATGCCCCGCCTCATGCGAAACAATGAGAGCTAATAGGACCAGGACAAAAATCAATATCGTCATCGATTTAAACAGACATTAGTTCAGTTTCTTTCTCAGTTCCATGTTCCTCAATTGCTTTCAACGCATCATCAACTTCTTTTTGCAGGTCATCCCTCTTCTTTTTATGCTCGTCTTCGGATAGTTCCTTTTCGTCCAAAAGCCTTTTCAGTTCTTTTAGGTTTTTTTCCCGCACGTTTCTAATTGCTATCTTGGCTTCTTCCACTTCTTTGCCGACGACCTTAACAAGCTCCTTGCGACGCTCCTCAGTAAGAGGGGGCAAATTTAATCTGATAATTGTACCCGAAATATTGGGATTAAGGCCCAAGGCAGAAATTTCAATCGCCTTAGAGATAGACTGGACTGCAGACTTGTCCCAAGGTTCGATTTGGATCATTTGGGGAGTTGGGGTAGTTAATGAGGCAATGTCTCTCAGTCTTGTGGAAGTTCCGTAATAATCGACCATAATATTTTCAACAAGACCAGTAGAGGCGCGTCCCGTACGGATCCCCCGCAACGCTTCCGCTAAATGCTCAACGGCAGGTTCGAACTGTGGAGATAATTTAATTGGTTTCATACTTTTATAAGGGTGATGAGATAAAGAATACATATTCCAGCGCCAAGCGGGGAGGGACATTTGATTTCAACATTGCTCCCGCTTCCCTGCTCCGGCGCAAAACTCCAAGTAATTCTTTCATTTTCTGGACATGATTTCCAGTCATTAAGGCAATGCGATCCCTTAACATGCCCTGGAAAAAATCCAAGAACTCGCTGGTAAGTCCCTGTTTATCCAAGTCGTCTGCCAGCGAAGAGCGCTGTCCGATGGTCATCTTTCCCAGCCCGCTTATTTTCGTATGCCATTCTGAATATTGGTTAAAGAGTTGCTCATCTTCTATAAGTCTAATAGCTAGACCGGGGCGTCCCCCTGCTAAATCCAACACCTTGTCCACGTCTTTTTTTTCGTATCCTTTTTTAAGAAGTAGAGCGCCTAGGCGGGCGGTAGTCAGCGGAGAAAGAGCTCTTGTTTGAGACCTTGATCGCACCGTAGGCAAGACCGATTCCAGTCGGGTAGCAGTTACAAGGAAGTGGACATAAGGAGGGGCATCCTCAAGGGCTTTCAAAAGTAAAGGCACAGTTTCCCAGGAATATTCATCAACATTTTCAAGAAAAACCACCAGCGTTCCGGAAAGAAGTGGTTTTTCGTGAATTCTTTTTAATAAGTACTGGATGCCAGCCCGTGATGATTCACTATCGCTCGGCCCTTGGGATATTATGTCGGGATGCGACAAAAGCGAGGACCGACAACTATCGCAATTACCGCATGCATTGCGGTTTTTGCATAAGAGGCTTTTAGCTACATGTTCCAGGATCGTTTTCTTGCCGATCATGGGTGGACCCGCCAACACCAAAGACACTGGAAACATGTTGCCAGCGAGTAGATTATTTAAGTAATCAAGGTGTTCTTCGTGGCCGATAATATTCAAAGCGTTATCTGACATAGCCTTTAAACTACCACGACTGGTGGTAACACATAAACCCGCTTTTTCACGTGCTTAGGCGTGCTTTTTCTTTGTTCTGGTGTTTCTCTCTTGCCACCAAATAAGTAATGGTGCGGCAACAAAAAGTGATGAGTACGATCCTACGACTATTCCTGCACACAATGTCGCCACAAATGGCCTAATTGTACTCCCTCCGAAGAACAAAAGAGCCAATAAGACCAGCAAGGTTGTAACGGATGTGTTTAACGAGCGAGTGAATGTTTCAAGAACACTCAAGTCGACTATCTCCCTAAAGGACATCCGGTAAACCTTTAGATTTGATTTAATTCGATTGTATATAACTATCGTATCGTGAACTGAAAAACCGATAACTGTCAGAAGTGCGGTAACAAAAAGTGAATCTGCCGAAGCACCCGTGAAGTGTGCATAGACCGCGAAAAAACCACAGATGGCTATAACGTCGTGCACTAAAGCCAAGACAGCAAAAAAACCGAAGGACCAAGAAGAAACCACTGAACTCGATTGTCGGAAGATAATGGCCAAGTAGACCAATATGGCCAAGGAGGCAAGCACAATGGCCATTACTGATTTGACGACAAGGTCTTTGCTGAAGACCGGTCCCACTGAATCGAAACGCAGCTCCTCAATTCCAGAAAATTCTTTTTTTAATGCATCTAAAATTTTCGCGTGATCGTCAGCTGATATTTGCTGCAACCGAATAAGGACGCTTTCGTTGCCTGTTGACTGAACTTCTGTGTTCGCATACCCATTCTTCTGCATAACGTCCCTGATGCTTGGCACGGAAGAATTACCACCTCTTACTTCAATGATGCTACCACCTGCAAAATCAATGCCAGGACGAAGACCCCAAACAAGCAACATGGTAAGGCTTGCTAGCATTAAAATCCCCGACAGCCCTAGTCCATATTTTCCGTATTTTGAAATACTCAGTTCCATACTATTTTACTACCTCAGCAGGAAGACCGTCTGCGTAGATCTTCTTTTTATTTAAAAACTTAACAAACGATGAAGCCTCTAGGAGCGTCCTAGTCACAGTCACCGCGGAGAACATACTAACAACGATTCCGATCGCCAATGTTAACGCGAACCCACGAACTATACTGGACCCCAACATATAAAGCAGCGCACAAGTGATCAAGCTGGATACATTTGAGTCCCTAATAGACGGCCATGCCTCTTTAAATCCGCCTGTTATAGCGGGGACTATTTGCCTGCCGTTACGTAGTTCTTCCTTGATTCGCTCAAAAATTAAAACATTAGCGTCTACTGCCATCCCCACAGAAAGAATAAACCCTGCGATTCCAGCCAGACTCATGGTTACTCCCATAATTTTGTAAATTACCAAGTTCAATAATGCATAAAGAAGAAGCGCGAATGCGGCTATGACTCCCGGGTACCTGTACAAGATCACCATATAAAGAACCATCGTTAGGAGACCGACTGCACCGGCAATCATGCTTTTGGCCAGTGAATCTTTGCCCAAAGAAGGACCAACCGAAGTACGGTTAATTAAATTGATGGGAACAGGAAGAGCGCCAGCATTCAATCGTGTTGCAAGCTGCTTAGCCTCTTCAAGAGTAAAGTTACCTGTGATGACAGCCCTTCCTTCTGTGATTTTTGATTGTACTGTCGGAGCAGTGAGTAAGGCATTGTCCAGAAAAATACCAACACGTTTTCCAAGATTTCTTTCTGTTATTTCTTCAAAAGCTTTTGCACCGTCGTTATCAAACGTAAGAGCTACCTCCGGTGCACCATTTTGGTTAAATGACACATCTGACCGCCTCAAGTTTTTTCCTGTAAGTTCTGTTGGTTTCCAAGCGATTGGAGAAGCACCTTCTGGTAATTTGATTTTTTCAGTATCTATCTGTGTTTCTTCCCTGAATTCCAATATCGGCGTTTCACCAATCAATTTTATTGCGTCATCCGGATTCTTAATACCTGCCAATTCAACAACAACGCGTGATTCCGTTATACCACCTGTTATCTGAACTCGTGGTTCTGAAACACCGAAAGCATTAACTCTCCTCTCAATTACGTCGCGTACTCCTTGTAAAGCTTCAGTTCTATTAGCTTGCGCTACTGTCGACAAGTCCGCTTGGTACACGAGCTGTGTGCCTCCTTGCAAGTCTAGACCCAGCCTAAAATTATTATTAATTATTTTACTTAAAAAAGGGACCCTTCCACTGGGAATCAAAATAAGACCCGCCAGAATTATTAGCAGGATTATTCCTCCAACTCCCCAAAAAGACCTTTGTTTTGCAGTCACGGGCGAATTATAAGCAATTTTATTATTTTAGTGAAGGCTGTACAGACTTCACAATTTTCGCCGTTCCGCAGCTTCAATCAGATTCTGCAAGAGCATTATAACAGTCATGGGGCCTACTCCGCCCGGAACCGGTGTCACTGCCTGGGTTATTTTATCAACCTCAGAATGCTTGACATCTCCGACCCATTTTCCTTCGATTTTATGCACACCAACATCGACAACAACAGCTCCTTTTCCTACATAACTTTTTGTAACGAATTCAGGTTGCCCTATTGCTACGACTAAAATTTCGGCTTTCTTTGTTTGGTTTATTAGATCCACAGTTTGGCTATGGCAAACAGTAACGGTCGCATTCGCGTTTTTGTCTTTTTGAAGAAGAGTGATTGCCAAAGGTTTTCCCACCAGGTTACTCCTACCGACAATTACTATTTTTTTGCCAGCGACTTTTATCTTGTTGTCGACAAGAAGCCTGTGAATTCCGGCAGGAGTGGGAGGAACAAAACGAGGTACTCCTAAAGACAAAAGCCCGATATTTTCAGGATGCAAGCAATCGACATCTTTTTCCGGAAAAACATTACGGATCACGCCTCCAAGATCCCTTACCCTGCCCCGGGGCAATTGCACAACGATGCCATGGACTCTTTCATCTTTGTTCCATTTGTTAATTAATTCTTGAGCCCCTTCCAGGAAACTCTTTCGGGGGAATGGCTTTGCTATCACTTCAACCCCCAGTTCTTCCGCTTTTTTTATTTTGTTACGAACAAATATCTCGCTAGCTTGGTCACCTTCCAGTAGCACTATACCCAAGCAAGGTTTCACTCCCGCTGTCTTGAGTACGTAAACACGTTTAATAAGCTGTTTTTCAATTTTTCCGGCCAATTTTCGGCCGTCTAAAATTAACGGTTTCATGAATGAGATATCTTAAACTAAAAACCGGGAGGTGGAAAGGCTTGCGCTAGTTCCCTTACCTTACCCTTGAGCTCATCGATGTTTGCCTCGTTTCCTTTGCTTTCGATCGCTTCGCCGATCCAAGTTCCAATCTGCCGCATCTCATTTTCTTTCATGCCTCTCGATGTTATGGCCGGTGTTCCGAGACGTATCCCTGAGGGGTCAAATGGAGAACGAGGTTCATTGGGAATCGTATTTTTATTAACAATTATCCCAACCTGGTCGAGTAATTCTTCAGCCTCCTTGCCAGTAACGCCTTTATTTTGCAAATCTACCAGGAGTAAGTGATTATCCGTGCCACCTGTTACAAGCCTAAAACCTTGAGCCAGCAGCTCCTGGGCAAGTGCCTTGGCATTGGAAACAATCTGCTTAGCGTATTCCCTAAAATCCTCGCTTAGTATTTCACCAAAAGCGACTGCTTTAGCCGCGATAACGTTTTCATGGGGTCCACCTTGAAGGCCTGGAAAAACAGCCTTATCTACAGCGTCCGCAAATTGTTTCTGGCAAAAGATCATTGCACCCCTCGGTCCACGCAATGTTTTATGAGTCGTTGTTGTAACCAAATGCGTAAACGGAAACGGTGACGGGTGCACATCACCGGCAATAAGGCCTGCCACATGAGAAATATCAGCCATATGCAAAGCGCCTACTTCATCTGCTATTTTTTGGAA
>CAYNDL010000003.1:0-39868 GCA_964396115.1 uncultured Candidatus Saccharibacteria bacterium | reverse complement strand
ATCCTTGTAACAGAAAGAAATGGACAACTTCTTGCCATTAGTGAAGACAAAGTAGTAATTCCGGTTGCCGGCGTGCAACATTCGGGTGAAGGCGGTCTGCTCGGTATGGCCTTACATCCCAATTTCGAGCAAAACAAATACTTATATTTATATTTTACTTCAAATCAAATAGGAAATATTACCAACAAAGTGGAGAGGTTTAAATTTGAAAACGATAAGCTTTTGGATGGATTTATCATCGTTGAGAACATCCCAGGTTCAGCCAACCACAATGGCGGTCGCATTGCATTCGGCCCCGACGGGTTCCTCTACATAACAACCGGGGACGCATCCAAAGAAAACCTCGCCCAGGATAGAGCAAGCCTTGCGGGGAAAATTCTCCGGATTAAAGATGACGGCTCAATACCGGAAGACAATCCTTTTGGATCCGCCGTCTACTCCTACGGACACAGGAACCCACAAGGCCTAGCATGGGATTCGTCTGGAAAATTATGGAGTACTGAACACGGCAGATCGGGTATCCAATCCGGACTAGATGAAATCAATTTGATAGAAAAAGGGAAAAATTACGGATGGCCTATAATCCAAGGAGAACAAAGCAAATCAGGAATGGAAACACCCCAGGCAAATTCTGGCGCGAGCACGACATGGGCACCAGGAGGCGGAGTATTTGTTAACAAAACATTATTCTTTACCGGCTTACGTGGGGAGGCTCTATACGGGGCAAGAATAGAGGGCACCACAATAATTGAAATTAAGGAACACTATAAAAATACTTTCGGCAGATTAAGGTCTGTCACTGTCGGACCGGACGGCTATTTGTATCTGCTTACAAACAACGGTGACGGACGAGGACGAGCAAAAAACAATGATGATAAAATAATTAAAGTTCCAGTGCCGAATACCGATCAGTCGTGAGACTGCAAAACCTTCCTAGCAAGAACAGGAACATTCTTTCGTAGTATTTCCGCCATTTGCATTTCCTCTTTCATTATTTCCGCACACATCGAAGCTGTTTCGGTGTCTCCCATTTCTGTGGCTGCTTCTGCCAGTGCTGAATATGCAGCCATCTCTAGGTGCTCAACGGAATAATCCGCGATGGCATTTTTGATTAATCTGTCGTGCTGCATTCCCATCGCGAGCGCATCGACCATTGCCATGACCTGGACGCTCACTTCTTTTAACTTCCCCACTTTTCCATCCTGGGCTTCTATACGGCTTCGGACCATTTCCGCTTGTCGTTCAGTGGTCTCCTTGTGTTTTTCTAACAACATCTTTACTTCTTCGTCTTCGGTTTTTTGTGCTTGTTTATCCAGAATTTTTCCAATTGCTTTTTCCATGGCGTAAACGTCATTTAGCCACCGAACGTACATTTCTCTTTTATCCATATACTCCCCCTTTTTTGTGAACAATGAATATTAACTTTATAAAACGAAAATACTAAAACCGTCTGTGAAATAAAGGACGTCCAAAAAAATATTATTATTTATGCGCCAGGATCTTCTCAACCAGCTCAACAGCTTCGTTCGGCAATTGCGTCATTTTTTCGAAATACGCAACGGTATGATCTTCAAGATATTCCCTTGTTTCTCTAGGCAACTCGCTCTTAGGGGTAACAGTAAAGGTCACAACCGGAATATTTTTTGTGACTTCATCAGCCTTCAATTGTTTAAGTACATCCAATCCACTCATGCCTGGGAGGGCAAGATCTAGCAAAATCAAATCTATCTTGTTGTTGTTTACTTCTTCGAGAGCTTTTTCCCCGTTGGCTGCAGTAATGAGACGAAACCCTGCGAGAAAGAACTTCGTCGTATACATTTCACGGTGATAAGGATTGTCTTCGACAAGTAGCACTTTTTCCTTCCGCTCCTTCGTTTTTGAAATATCGCTCTCAGAATTACCCAAGACTTCTTCAACGTCTTTGACGATCTCACGTGGTAACCGCTCTGTCTTTACGATAAACTTGCTCGCACCAATTTCCTTCGCGGCTTCGGCAAACTGTTGCTTGCTAAAATTAGTAAATATCACCACTGGAATATTTTTTGTATCGTCAAATTGCTTGAGTTCACTCAATACATCAAGACCGCTTCTGTCCTCCATGTGTATATCCAATAAAATAACGTTGGGTTTTTCGGCGACCGCTGCTTTGAGTGCGCCTTCCCCTGATTCAATAGTTGCAACCTCAAATCCATGCCCCTCAAATTCAACACGATACATCAACAGCTGGTCCGGATCGTCATCGATTATAAGAACTTTGGGCATATCTATTTCTTATCATAAATTAATGGCAGTCGGAAGCCGAACGTGGAACCTTTGTCCAGTTTACTCGTAACAAAAACCCTGCCACCCGCATGCCCTTCAATGATTTTCTTAACAATAAACAACCCGAGACCGGAACCATCAGTGTGCAGGTCACGCGCATTTGTTGCCCGTTTAAATTTTGTCCAAAGTTCTTTTATTTCATCTTCCGGGACTCCAGCTCCCGTATCGCGAACTTGAAACACAGCATCGTCACCTTCAACATGGACTTCGACGCGGACCGAACCGCTTTGCGTATATTTAACAGCGTTATCAATTAGGTTAATCATTGCCTGGGGCAGATAGACTTCCGATCCACTTACCTGGGCCTTCTTTGTGTGAACACTAAACCGCAGGCCTTTTTGCTTCGCTTGGGAACGGCAAACGTTCGCCGACTTCTTTGCTAGGTCTGCCAAATCTAATTGTTTCGCGGTTCCCGCAATATTGAAATCCGGGACATCCATTTCAGTCGCCGAAAGCACATCGGCGATTATTTGCACCAGTTTCTCAGATTTCAAGTATGCCTTTTCGATGAATTCCTTCTTCTGTGTTTCCGTCAGACGTCCGTCGTCTTCCCGCAGCATATCTAGCATTCCCCTCATAACCGACACCGGCGTTCTCAATTGATGCGAAGCGATCTGCATGAATTCGTTTTTTATATCCATCAACTGTTTAAGGTTTTTATTCGCTTCACTTAGCATCTGCACAAGGCTTGCCTCATGTCTAATCGCCCTTATCAATAGCACGGCGAGGACGACGTACCAAAGAAAAATAACAGAACGGATAAAACGCTGGGTCATATCGGAGGCAATGATTACTTCAACCAACAAAACCGCACCAATGAATAACGTAAATACTTGGGGTGCAAGGATGTTGATTCCCAATGCCTTATGGCGGAGGATCGCATAGGTAGTCAGGCCAATAAAGAAAATAGAGAAATAGGGTCCAAACACACTCGCGTAAAAATAATTAAATACAACCGGAATGATGAAATTTGTGATTGCTCCCGCAATTACAAAAAGACTTAAGCCCAACAGCATGAATAGGATCTCATATCGATATTCGTTTTCCTTTGTGCGCCTGTAACGTCGGATCAACAGACCGATCGACAAAAACAGGAATCCGAAGAATATAACGGCAAACACCCAATCAAACCCCCCGAAAATAACATTCACCCCACGTTCATAGCGCTCAACGTCCTTAACGATTAAGCGCGTGAACATTAATGTCTGAATAATTAAATTCGGAACGAAGGTTGCTAAAATTAAGACCCTCCTGAGTCGCGCCCGCCGGCCGTACTCTAAAGCAAAAAGTAGCAAGAACCATGCCAACATGGCAGTTGTTGAGAACGTCATCTTCGTCCAGATGAGCGACCAATAATGGTTTTGAATATTATCGGCTAAGTAATTAACCAAAGTCCAAGCAACTGTTGAGAAAATTACACCAGCGAACCACTTTGGAGCTCGTCCGCTTTTACCATAAAGAATGACCAGAACAGCTAAGACTATATTAGTCAGACTGATGATGCTAAGTAATGCGATATTTATCGTTTCTATGTTTGTCATCCTTCAAATATTATCAAAAAAGCCCACCGATTCACATCAGTGGGCGAAGTACGCCTTGTTGGCTTGTGTCGCAACCTCTTCGGGATTCCAGTCTTTGGAGAAAAACTGATACTTAACAGGGTCGTGGTTGGCCATCTGATCAAAGAAGTCCCTAACGCCCAAGAAGGTCGGGACCGTCAATGAACCCATGTACTCCTTCCTGTCTGCATACTCGTTGAACAGGAAATGCCACGAATGAACGAGGCGGAAGGCCAACCGATCCAGTGCTTGAAGCCAGTGGGTCACACCGACTTTAACACTGTGGCGGATCAACACTTGGAGCAATCCGAGCGCAACGGTGTGGCGGCACGCTCCATTGGCCCGTTCCACGATGAAGCGTGAGACTTCTGCGGGAATGGCGTTGTCTCCTAGTTGGACCGGTAGCGGAAGTCCAAACTCCTTCTCGATTGGAAACGGCCCCGGCATGATGAGCCGCACATAACCTTTGACAATGCCTTCGTGCACTGCCACGAAGTGTGCACTCCTCTCGTCATACTCATCAATCTCCCGGCCGTCCGGGTAATCGCTCCTCGAAATCCATCCCAAATCGCTGTAGCGTTGAAAACGCAAAGCGAAGGATTGAGGAAGCTCTTCCTTGCGGGCTCCGCGTATCTCAACGCTCATTTTTCACCTCCCTTAGCTATCGCTTTTTACAGTTCACTTCTCCGTGAAAATAAATCGATTCCTGAATAACGAGGTATTATATTGTTTATTTTGCCTTTTGTCAAGAATAAAATGATGTAAGAAGACAGCATTCCGGCCTCCAGGGCGACACTCGGACTAACAGCGGGTATATCAACTTCGCCACGCACAATGGCTTCGATTAATTTTTTATCCATGTAGTCTGGAACCTGAGGCGCAAATTTTTCCGGTGGAATAGAAAAATGTTTAATGTCCTCATAGCTCAATTCTGGCGGAAGGCCTATGTATTCTTCCAACGTCATTCCCTTCGGATCGAACACAAACACGTTGGCACCCCAACCAATATTTACAGCGAGAAAGACAAACTTATTCTGACGACGAGCTTCACGATGAAACATAACCGAGATGTCAGGCCTGGTGTAATCGATCTCATCTACGACCACATCAGCACCGCTAATGAACTCAGAAAGGTTTTCCGCAGTAACTCCCGTTGGAAATACATTGACGTTTACATCGGAGTTAATTTCCCGAAGCAACCCAGCCACGACCTCGGACTTATTTTTTCCAATCGTACTTGCGTCACAACCATACTGCCGATTCAAATTTGAAACATCAAAAATGTCGGGGTCCGCTAAACGTAAGCTCCCCACTCCCGCCCTTATTAACCTTTCCGCCAATAAACCACCGTCGGCACCGACGCCGGCGATCGCTACGGTAGATTGCCTGAGTTTTTCTTGTTCTTCTTCCGAAATAATACCCAAATTACGCGAAAAAATTTCTTTGCCTGTCATTTGCCTCCAGTGTGGTAACTTGGACGACTCATGTCAACAAAATTTACGGACGCCTTTCATCCGCAACAACAACACCATCCTTCAGCATTACTGTCCTCTTCGTGATTCTTGCGTATTCTTCTTCGTGCGTGACCATAACAATTGTTTGGCCTTCTTTATGAAGGTCCAAAAAAGCATCCATAACCAGACGACCGTTTGCCGAATCTAAGTTTGCAGTTGGCTCATCAGCGAACAAAACATGCGGCTCGTGGGCGATAGCTCGTGCGATCGCTACTCTCTGTTGTTGTCCGCCGGACAGTTGGCTAGGCATGTTCGAAAACTTGTCGACCAAACCAATTTTCATTAATGCTTGTTTTGCTTTATGAAAAGCAATCGTCCGTGACATCCCCTGCATCAGCATTGGTAGGGCTACGTTGTCCAATGCAGATAGCTCGGGAAGCAGTGCGTAGTCCTGAAAAACATAACCTAACTCATGTAGACGAAGCACGGTTTTCTCGGCCTGGCTCAAGTGGGAAGTTTTTTCTCCACGGAAATAAACTTCACCTGACGTTGGTTCATCCAGAAAGGACATCTGATAAAGAAGAGTTGACTTGCCAGCACCGGAAGGGCCGACGATTGCCACAAACTCACCGTCTTCTATCTTTAGATTAACGCCGTTTAATGCAACTGTTGTCAGGTTACCAACTCCGTATGATTTTGTAAGATTCTCTACGCGTATCATTTTTTTACCTTCCCAAGATAGCATCCAGTGTATTACGCCGGACAATTAATTTTGCCGGAACATACCCGGCCACCAACGTAACGGCAAGCAAGATCAGAACGCGGAAAAAAGCACCCCCTGGCGTCGCCACAAGTATCCCGTCTGAAAAAGGAAAATCAATTGGATGCCGGTCAAACCAAGGACGCAGAAAGCCAAACGTAATTATCAAGCCGACAGCGGAGCCAACCAGACCATAAAAGAACGCTTGAAACACATACGCAATCTGGATCGCGTGGGGACTGATCCCAATGCCTTTCATGATCCCGATAAATTTTCTTTTCGTCACAGCATTGATAAAGATCACAATGAACATTGTTATCGATGCAACGATAAGGGCGATAGAAGAAAGAGCGTTACCCAACACATTCATCGTTGTTTCGATGTCGCGCAAAAATGAGGGAATGGCCTGCTCGTAAGTTTGTACGCGAACATCGTACCCCCGCATAAAATCTTCTATATCGTTTACCAGCATTTGAGCTTCCCCGGGGACAGTGCGGATTGCAATTTCGTTATAATCCTTGCTGCTTCCTTCCATCAAACGTTTCAACTCAGAATCCGTAATGAACATGCGTGCCGATATTTCATCAATCTTGCTTTTGAGTATTCCTTTAACTACGAATTCCCGACTAACTTTACCATTTTCTCCACGATCGAAAGTCGCCCGGACCCTGCTCTCCACATCAACATTTTCCAATAAGTTCAAACCGGGTATGTTGGCGTCGGCGTAAGTTGAGTACTTTTTCAACAGACTTGCGCCGATCAAAATACCGCCGTCGCTGCCCGACGTAAGATTGTTCCCGTATTTTACGAAACGGGAAAAACGGGAGAAGGCTTCCTCTTTCTCTATATTTATGCCCGTCAGCCTTGCCCCAATGCTGTTCGGGCTAGTCTCTTTGTCCGGTAAGTCATCGAGAGTCCCCAAAACCTGTGCTCCGGTACTGTAACGCGCGGTCCAAGTTTCCACTGAAGGATGACCTTCTATAAATTTAACTAAATTTTGTGAGTTCTCGATGTATTCGCGGCGCGCCGCTG
Organism: uncultured Candidatus Saccharibacteria bacterium; assembly: GCA_964396115.1. Taxonomy (GTDB): domain Bacteria; phylum Patescibacteriota; class Andersenbacteria; order UBA10190; family CAIZMI01; genus CAYNDL01. The sequence goes on along the minus strand of CAYNDL010000003.1, from coordinate 32,741 downwards.
GCGTGATAATCACGTCACCGGAATAGCTTTCCCTATACTGTTGGAAGGACCCCGTAATTAAGCCAACCAAAAGTCCGGAAACAACGACCAAGTTAAGAAAAGTAAGCGCCATAATAAACACGATCAATGCTGTGGTTCCTTTGCCAGCGTGCCTGATTTGCCTGGACGCCAAGAACCAGCCCACTTTCAACGAATTACTATATTCTATTAAAAATGCCCTAAATCCTTTCATCGCTAATTCAAGTTCAAAAACTAACACATATTGAACAAACGGTATAGTACTAATTCGGCCCCTTGTTGTTGTCTAAAGATTTCGATCCAAATACAGAAGGCTCACTTGACATTATATTAGCATTGTCTAATATATTGATTAATGAGTAATCCAAAACTCTTACCCGCTCTGGCGAATCCCGTCAGGCTTAGGCTTATTTGCTGCCTCTCAAAAAGCAGCAAAAATGTACAGCAACTTACCAACGTATGCGGACTGTCACAGTCAGCAGTCTCCCAGCACTTAGCCCGCCTTAGGGATGCCGGGGTCCTAGAAACTTCGAGGAGAGGGCAGGAAATATATTATTCGTTATCGAATCGCAATTTTTTAAAGATTGCTCGTTCCCTATTATCCATATGCGAAAAATAAGATCATGAATTTATCATATTTTAGAAAAAGCAATTACAGTTTTGAGGACACGACTCAAAAAACACTCAACCTTCTTAAGACACAGGGTTGGACAGTAGTTGGTGAGGTCAAAAATAAAAAAAATGGAATTGTTTCTGCTTACAAAGCTGAATGGCTTGATAATTTTGCGTCTCAAGAAGAACACCTGCTGCCACTTTTACCAACAACTTTTTTCATTGTTCTGACGGATAGTGGTGTTCACCTGGGAGCTGCAGAAGCAAAAATTTTGTCAGTAGCCACCCCTAATCCTGCCCTGAGAAAATTGGCTAAAACTATTAGCGATGAAATTAAGCTCATAGTAAATCAAGCAGGAGGAGTTTCTGAACTAAAACCAACAGTGGTGAAACTATATTCAACAATGACGTGCCCTTACTGCAAAATGGAAAAGTCCTGGCTGGACCAAAATAACATTGCCCACCAGGTGGTTTATGTTGATCTCGACCAAAAGGCCGGACAAGAAATGGTTGAAAAAACCGGACAAATGGGTGTTCCCGTGACGGAGATCAGCTATGGCGAAGGTGAGCCTGAATACATTGTTGGTTTTGACAAATCACAACTTGCAGAAATACTGAACATAAAAGAGTGACTCAAAAAAACATCCCTTAATGCGGGATGTTTTTTATTTTATGGAACTCCATTGCTCCCCGTAGTGCTTTTTCTGTCGTCTTTTCTTGAAGTCTCGATACCCAGTATTTATTCTCGCTCACCGAAGGATTCCTGGCATACACGGCGCGGAAGATTGCATTCACCCTTTTCCCGAGCGACGAAGAACCCAATTTTTCTAGTGACAATACGGGCATGCCTGTCGACCCGTTAGCTTTATGCCACGCCATCGCCTTGCGTAGTTTAAAAACACTATTCTTGTCGGCTCGGAAACGGGTTTTCCAATACCCACTCTCAGTGTCGTTCGGCCTCCGTCCAAAATTGTCCATAAAAACTTTCTCCACCGTAAGCGGTACTGCCACCGTACCAACAATTTTCTTTACACTAGTTGATCCGTCACATGAGTAACCCAAGTCGCCGCAAACGTAACTTCCTGTATCAGATGGACAAGTGTGCAAATTATGGCATCCGGACTTGTGGGCATAAACTTCCAAAGGAAGAATAAACCCGACAGCAGCCAGAACAACTAGGTATTTGAACATATAATAAATTATATCAAAGAGACAGAAGGGCTCAAATATCCAAGCCTATCTTTTTTATCCGAGCACGGACGACTGCCGGTTTCCTTTTCAGCAGCCTTGCGATGTCTTCAATCGATTCGCCTTTACCATAATGCTCAAGTAAAGATTCATCATCTTTCTCTTCCCACCCCTGAATTTTACTACTTCTCTGTCTTCTGGAAACATTTTTATTGTGGTTTTTTTTCTTCGAATCATTGGCGTCGGGCCACACACCCCCAAATGCAAGCACGAAGTTTTTATGCATCTTTGCAAGTTCGTTCTCGGGTATAGTGCGGAAAGCATCTCTTATATCGTCCGATTTCGACCTAAAGAACTCATCCTTTTCCAGTATTTCAGGATGAACCTGCAAGGCGAGCGGATTATAACCAGCTAAATACAATCCTTTTAGAGAACGTACTCGGGATAGCGCAACATACCCCTGACCCTCAACAAAAGCATCTCTTAAATCAATGTATGCCGCATCCAGAGACATGCCTTGGCTTTTATGGACCGTCAACGCCCAGGCAAGGCGTAATGGCATCTGGAAGATACGGGCAAGCACTCTATTATTTTCTTCAATCGTCCAATCCATCGGCTCAGTCTCGATTATTTTTCCACCAAGGGTTTTGATGATTGGATTATTGTTATATAAGTTGAAATCCACCACCCTGCCGATTGTCCCATTCACAAAATCACCCTTGGGGCTATTTTTTGTGAACATCACAACCGCTCCCTTCTTCAACACCAAAGTTTCCGGAGACAGACAGTTTTTCTTAAGTTGTTCAATTAAGAAAGGACGGCCAGAGGATTGCATGTGGTATTTCTTTGGTGTCCCGTGGATCTTGTTAAGTTCTTCCTCATTCAGACGATCGACGTCAACATTTTTAGAGAAGAGCCGGGTAATGGACGAATCGTTTTCAGGCGAACAGAGACAGCGAGTATCTAGTGATGCGGTGTGATCAGGCGTTATCGCGTTCCTGCGCATCGCCGACAAAACAGCAATAAACTCTTGATCCTCCTGACGGAACTGTTCCGTCAAATAACAAACAAAGAACCGGGAAGCACTCCAAGCGTTTGCATTAAAAGCAAACTGACCTTCATCTTCTTCCTTTGATATCGGAGGCAATTGAAAAAAATCTCCAACTAACACAACTTGTATCCCGCCGAACGGCTCTTCGTTTTGCTTTATTTCCCGACAGACTCTTTCAACACAATCCAAAACATTGCTATCCAACATCGAAATTTCATCGACTATTAAAACCTTCGTTGCCCGGATTCTTTTAACTGTTCTGGGATTAGTCGCGATCCGATCGAGATCATAATCGGACAACCATTTTCTTATGCCCACTCCGCTCCAGGAATGTATCGTTGTTCCTCCGATATGGGTTGCTGCTATTCCAGTCGAAGCCGTAACGGCACATTCTATTTTATGTTCCTTAAGGTAATTAATGTATTCCCTTATTATGTGCGACTTCCCACTTCCCGGTTCTCCTGTAAGAAAAACGGATGCTCCAGTCTTAAGAATGTCCAACGCTTCTTTTTGCTTCACGAGTCCTTAACCAAACAAGTAACCCATTTCGCAGCTCTTTCTAATTCTCCCTCATGAAGTGGCCCTTCTTTATTAACAACGATGAACCCCTGCGGTTCGCATGCTTTTATCGCCCCTTTCTCTTCCAGCGTCTTCATTATGCGCGGAGCGGCATAACCGATAGTTTTCATAAGGATTCGGAGAGCGAAATTTTGTTCCTTTTCCAAAAAACGGGTATCGAAGGCTGCCACCCAAACTCCTTCAAGGTCTTTATTACCAATTCGAGCTAAGGCAGAAATAATTCCCGGAGTAGGTCGGCCTCCTTGCGTGGGAGACCCCACAACTAGTCCAGAAATCCCTGAGAGATCGCCGTCCTGCAGCTGGTCGGGCTTTCGAATCCTGGTTTCCCCGACAGCAGAGAGCTCCTTCGCAATCGCTTCGCCAACTTTTTGTGTGTTCCCGTATGTAGAGTCACATATAACAAGGTATTTTTTCATGCCTTGAATGTATCATTCTTCGCTATCCTCTAACTAGATCATTTAATTGCTTAGCGTTATGCGCAGCATGTCCACCGACATCGTTATTGAAGTAAACATAAACATCTAGCCTTTTCTTTGCCCACTCCTTTATATTCTCTGCCTCCTTCTTGAGCTCTTTTTTCGTGTAATTTGAACGATACAGCTCCGAACCATGCATCCTCAAATAAATAAAATTTGCTGTTACCACTTCAGGTGAAGGAAACGCTTTTGAACGGGAGAAAACCAGTGAAGTATTGTCATGCCCTGCCATTTCATATATTTCTTCGTTAAACCAACTATCATGTCGCAGCTCTAGTGCGATTCTTTGTTTGCCACCTGAAATTTCTACAACATCGGATAGAAATTTTTTCATTCGTTTTTCCCGTTCCTCCGTTCTTCTGAACCACGACGGAAACTGCACCAAAATGGGACCGAGTTTATCTTCCAAGACAGCACTGAAATCAAGGAACTTACGGAGCGACATCTTTACGTGTTCTATTCTTTTGATATGCGTAATATAACGGCTCAATTTAACGGAAAAAACAAAATTATTAGGAACCAAAGAATGCCATTTTTTAAATGTCGCCCGGGATGGCAGGTTGTAGAAAGTATTATTTATCTCAACCGAGGGAAAAACTGAGGAAAGGAAAATTAGGCGTTTTTCCGAAGATGACCCGACTTCTTGTGGGTAAAATTCTTTGTCCCAGTCCTTGTATAGCCAACCCGACGTGCCAATAAATATCGCCATGCAAAGAAAATACGACAACCACAAGATAAAAACAGTGATGTATATTTGCCCGCCCTTTTGATAATATATTTATATGAGAAAAATAAACCAAGATTACGTACGAAGTATTATATTTGGTTTTGAGGACAGTCTTGTTTCATCGACTGGTGTAATCGCAGGTGTCAGTGCTGGAATAGGTGACCAGAAAACCATTGTACTCGCGGCAACAGTCACAATTATCGTCGAGGCCTTATCCATGGGAGCGGGCCAGTACCTTAGCGAACGTACAGTACACCAAATGGACAAGAACCACTCGGATAGTTTGTTCTATGGCGCGGTTTTAATGTTTTTTAGTTATTTTGTCGCGGGAAGCGTTCCACTGATTCCCATCCTGTTCTTGCCTGCCCCATTCTCCATATATGTTGGAGTTGCATCCGCTTTCCTTGCCCTCTTCATTCTTGGTTTTACCAAGGGTAAACTCGTAAATATTTCTCCAATAAAAAGTGGCCTTGAGGTCCTTGCTATCGGCGGATTGGCAACAATACTAGGTATCGCCGCTGGATTTTTACTGAAGTCTTTTTGATTGTTTAGCGCGTATTGACACTTGACCCTAAAAATAATAAAATACGCCATCGTTGTCCTTTGTCCCAGGAGATTCAGCGATGCGCTACTTCTGTGTTGATTTCGTGGGCAGCCACATTTCTTCATCGGTGGCTCTCACGTTGGTATCTGGCGCCCGAATACTCGCGAAAGAGAAATTGCGCCAGGTGAAGATCGGATGTAAGAACTGCGATTTGATGGTGACCATTGAATCTCAGTTCAACAATGTGACCATCGGCGAAGTGAGCGGCGTTGAATTCCATGCCGAGTACTTCCACAATGGAAAAGGTGGCAAGGTCGTCTATCTCGTCCATTCCAATGCCTTGTCAGCACTGGAAAGCGCGGACGACGCATACCTGCGACTGCCCACAACCACCGTTCGCCGACGCAAGACTGTCCCGCAGCCGTCGGTCAATTAGGACCCTTTCGAACCCCTCCCTGAGGGGTTTTTAAATTGCGATATCTCCTTTTACTAGCGGCCAACAGAAGAAGAACCGCTGATTTCACAAGGATATATTGTTTGGCCCACATTTTCAGAAGGCGCAATTTTCAGGACTGCGTTTAATATACAATTGAATCTCAATATCTCTTGTTTCTTATCTCTTGAAACGTCATCCGACAAAAGCAGGAATTCATCCCCATAAACACTGACCTTTTTCTCGTTATTATCCAAAGTGATAGCCACGGAAAGTTCATCAAAATCCTTATAACTGTCAGCTGGTTCATAGCGGTCATCTAAAGCAAAAAAATTATTATCTTCGACAGCGCTAAGCAGACGATGAAGATCCTCGCGAGAGACGTCAAATCTTTTATCAAAATCCGATGATACGTAGGAAACTTCTCCTGAATCATCGATTTTTGTAGTCCATGTTCTCCAATTGCTTTTGCCTGGTTTAAATTGAGCCGTTAAAAAAAATTTTTGGGCCATTGCTTTATAGTTCTCTACATAAGAATAAAGTCCGAGCAGAATAGATATAAACAGAGCTGAAGTTATTACGACTGACTTGAATATTCTGTTCTTGTTCACGCGGTAATTGTACCATTGGGTTGCAATTTTTTTTCCCGTTTGCTGTATACTCAAAATTATTAAAAAAATGAAACTAAAAATTTCCAAGGAACAAACCACCCCGGCGATCATCATCGATCATGATGTAATAAGAAAAAAAATAAAAGAGTTTAGAAAACATTTGCCAGGCATAAAAATATATTATGCTGTCAAAGCAAATTCTGAACGGGAAATAATAGATACGTTATTTAATATGGGGACTGGTTTTGATGTCGCTTCGATCCAAGAGTTTAAATTGGTGATTGATGTTGTGAGAAAGCATTTGCCTTTGAGCGAAACGCAAAAGTACGTATGGGACAAAATCATTTATGCCAACCCGGTCAAACCAGCTTCATCATTACGGGAATTGGATCTCTATAAACCACTGGTCACATATGATTGTCCCGAAGAGATAGACAAGATTAAGAAACACTGCCCCAATGCAGGCGTATTGCTTCGTCTTAAAGTTTCCAACCAGGGTTCAACTGTACAGTTATCAAATAAATTTGGGGTTGATCCCAAGGATGCCTTAGGCCTCATCGCAAAAACAATAAAAATGGGCGTCGGAATCGAAGGGTTAAGCTTCCATGTTGGTAGTCAATGTTTAAACCCAGAAAGCTACACAAAAGCACTACGAACCTGCGCCCAGATATTACGAGCAGCAAAGAAGGACGGCTACGAGATCGGTGAGAAAGTAACTAAAGGATATCCAATCAGTTTGATCGACATAGGAGGCGGCTTTCCAGTTAAGTACTCTCAGGAAAAAATCACATTCCCTTCACTGGCAAAATCAATTAATAAAGAGATTGGCAGACTTTTCCCGAAAGACTCCACAGACATCCTCGCCGAACCCGGACGGTTTGTTGTGGCAGAATCGGCAACGCTTATTAGCAGAGTAATCCTAGCAAAGCATGAAGGAAGAACGATCCCGAGTTACCACATCGAGGACGGAATGTATGGAACATACTCGGGTGCCATGTATGACCACTTCGTACCTTCATTTTTCTCCCCGAAAAAAGGACGCACGAAACCGTCGCTTGTTTTTGGGCCGACTTGCGACGGAATTGATGCTGTGGCGGGCGGAAACCCATATTTGCCCCAACTCTTGCCGGCACGGTTGCCGATACTGAAAGAAGATGATTTTATTTGCACTCCTAATATTGGTGCTTACTCCATTGCCTCGGCCACCGAATTCAATGGTATGCCCCGTGCAAAGATCATCCACATCAATAAAATAGTTGACCGTGCCTGACGTGGTACTACCATTAATGGTGTAAACAGCGTCGCACAACCACTGACAGAAAAACCTAGCACATTCACAACTCGTCACCCTTTGGGGAAGGAGGACGTGATGTTGTCTATGATTATGGTTTTGGTCGTCGGTTCACACCCAGATATTGAGACTTACCTTAGCGACTACTTTGTTACTTACCGTAACGAGGTTGGACTTGTCCAAGACCGAGCTACCACACCTGATATTTTCAGCGTTGCGGCGACCGGCTTTGGCTTTGATGTCCTGGCTATCAAAGTACAGAAAGGAGAAATATCCAGAAGTGTAGCAATAGAAAGCATCAACAGGTCATTGGACTTCATGGAAGAAGTCACTCCAAAAAAGAACCGCGGCTGGTTCTACCACTTCATTAACAAGGAAGGCTCTCCACAATTAAATTGCGAAGTATCAACGATCGATACCGCAATCTACTTTTGGGGTGCCAGGCAGGCGTCCAGACGACTTGGTGATCTTTCATTACGGGTCAAAGTGGAATCCGCGATCAGCAGAGTTGATGTCAACTGGATGTCGTCCAACAGTTCTTCGGGTAAGCGCATTCCGCACGGATTGAATTGGAAAGAGGATATTCCCCAATTCCTACCTTGCGAATGGGATAAGAATTCCGAGGGAATCCTTATCTACAGGCTTTTTAAGGTCCCCTACGAATTCGTTTACGATGATTTCAGCCTGCCACTGTTTGTCTACTACTTTCCGATGTGTTTCCTTCCGCAGGCTGAATTTCAACCGTTCCTTAAGGCCGCTGTCGATCACCAGGTTTCGCAATTTGGCTGCTTAGGAATCACCTCCACCGATACCGCAGAAGGCTACTGTTTTTATCCGAAGGAGAACTTGTCTCCTCTCGCTCTATATGCGATCAGCCCCTTCGACACCAGGGCAGCACGAGAGCTTGAGCGCCTCCGCCTTTCACCCAAGGTGCATTCGAGCCACAGATTTTCGAAATGGGTATCTTCTGACAGGATAGGCATAGACGAGGGTGCTGCCGTCATTCTGCGACACCCGCTTCCTGCTGAGTAGCAGGCCTCCCGCGTTTAACGCGGGAGTTTTTGTCACGCTTTTTCAAGGTCACTTATGGAAATTTTTTTCATTTTTAACATTGCTTGCATCGCCCTGCCCGCTTTTTCCTTGTCTTGGTCTGATAAAATCTTGGGCAGCATTACCGGTATAACCTGCCAAGAAACGCCATACCGATCCGTTAACCAGCCGCATTGACCCTCTTCTCCGTCTTCCGACAATTTTCCCCAGTAGTAATCGACCTCCTCTTGAGAATCACAGTTAACAACAAAAGAAACTGCGGGGGTGAATTTGAACTGAGGACCGCCATTTAGCGCAACAAAGTCTTGCCCTTCGATTTGGAAGTTTACGGTCATTGCGGTCCCTTCAGTAACTCCCGACAGGGTTGCACCCTCCTTTCCGTAACGCGTAACTTCTTTAATTCGTGATCCTTTGAATATCGAAACGTAAAATTCAGCTGCCTGCTCAGCATTATCTTTAAACCACAAGAATGGGGTAATTTTTTGCATACTGCTATTCAGAATGATTAATAAAACCATAATAGAACTTAACTACGTTCAATTCAGAGTCTTTAGTCACACAGCGGACCAGGGCAGCTTGGCTTACATTAATCCCACAGACCCTTAATAAAAAAAAATATGTTTATCGTTAGGGAAACCTTTACCGCGAAACCTGGCTATGCCGGGAAATTCGCCAAAATGATGCGTGAAGAAATGGACAAAATGAAAGACATGAAGGGATACGTTTTGCTCGATTATGTAACTGACTACAACAAGATCGTAGTAGAGTACGAGATCGACAGCATGGCGACCTTTGAAAAAAGCATGTCAGAATACAAAAAAGAAATGACTAATTCTAAGGACGCTGATAAACCTCCTGCCTACACTGAACTTTACCAAACAGGTCGCCGCGAAATATTTAAGGTCGTCGAATAAAACATAATTAAATAGCCGCCTAACGGCGGCTATTTAGATTTTCAAATTTATACCTTACTTAACCACTTCTATCATTATATTTACGCCTTTTGATGAGGGATCGTACGCGAGGTTCAGTTTGAGGTTGCCTTTTTCGTATTGATAGATAGCGGCTGCAAAATTAACTTGGCTGGTGGTCTTCCAACCAGCTCCTTCGAGCTGTTTTGTGTAGCCAGTAACGCTGTCTTCTTCCACATTCTTGATCATGATAGACCAACCGTTAACACTGCCGTTGTTTATTCGGGCAGCAGCCACGAGTTCCCCAGCCGAGAATTTCGGCACTTCACTTGATAAGTCTGAAGGCCACTTCGCCGTACCCACCTCGAATGTACCCTCTTTATCACTAAACTTTACGGTACTGTTATCGATATCAACTTTTCCGCCAGTTCCTTTTTCAATGATTTTTTCCGTAATACTCTCGCTCATTTTACGACTAAAATATCCTCGCACCATGTTACCCACGAGAATCAGCACAACTACGACAACGACTATAATTATTATATTTTTATTACTCTTTGAGGGAACGCTTTGGGGTTCCTTATTGTTGTTTTCCATGTGGTTTGCTATTAATAATGCCTTCAGCATGTTTAATAATTTAAACTAAGTCAACATGAGAATTGCGGTGCTTTATCGATAAATGTTAAAAATACTGCAACCATGCGCATACTGGGCATTAACTCTTATCTTCACGATTCATCAGCAGCTCTAATCGAGGACGGAGTATTGAAATGCGCTGTAGAAGAAGAACGGTTCACTCGAGAAAAGCACGCCGGAGGAATACCCTTCAAGTCGATTGAGTGGTGCCTGTCACAAGCTGATGGACGTCCTGACGTGGTTGTATTCGGGAAGAATCCTCTCGCAAACCTAGACAAAAAGATCGTGGCGCTCTTTAAGTATCCGCAACTATTCAAGTCAGCACTGGTAAACATACATAACAAGAAAACTTTCATTGCCCAACAAGCAAGGTTGCCTTCAGTTCTCAAATTGATCCCTGTTAAATATGTTGAGCACCACCTAGCGCATGCCGCCTACGCCTACGCTACCGGACAGGAACGAGAAGCAGCCTTTCTCTCTATCGATGGTTTTGGTGATTTTGTAAGCACCTGTTGGGGGAGGGCGAACAGTGGCCGCCTGAGCATCGGAGGCAAGACATATTTTCCGCACTCCTTGGGAAATTTTTATACTGCCATAACACAATTTCTGGGTTTTCCCTATTACGGCGAGGAGTACAAAGTGATGGCCTTAGCCTCTTTTGGAGCTCCAAGGTACACGAACGAGATGCGTAAACTAATCGGACTGAAGGATGGCAATATTCAATTAAACCTAAACTACTTCTCACACACAACAAAAAATACAGCCAGACAGAAGTTAAGTGAAAAATACCAGGAAGAAATATTATACAGCGAAAAAATTAAGTCGCTTTTTGGCGAGCCGCGAGAACGAGAAGAACGACTTACTCAGGATCACTTTGACATTGCTGCTTCCATGCAGGCACTAACGAATGAAATAATTATCGAATTAGCAAAATTTGTTAAAGAAAAAACCGGACTAACAAAATTGGTTTTATCCGGGGGCGTAGCCTTAAATAGTGCCGCCAATGGTGTCCTCGTTCAAAACAGGGTTTTTGATGATGTCTGGATTCCGAGTGCGCCATCCGACAGCGGCATCGCAGCCGGGGCAGCATTTTTCATTGCTATGCAAAATAACGAAGGTATTCCGCCGGTTCCAATAAATTCTTCTCCTTTCCTGGGACCAGAAAGCATAGAACATATGATCAATGAGATGCCTGGATATGAGAAAAAGGAGCTCAACGACAGCGACCTAATTGAAGTAACCACAAAAATTCTCGATGAGGGCGGTGTCCTTGGTTGGTTCGAAGGGAAAATGGAATTCGGTCCGCGGGCTCTTGGGCACAGATCAATTCTGGCCGACCCCCGAAAAATAGAGAATAAGATAAGGATAAATTCGATGGTTAAGAAAAGAGAAAGTTTTCGCCCCTTTGCTCCAATGGTTTTGGAGGAAGACGCAAATATATATTTCGAGATAGAAACCAAGTCCCCAAACATGATGATTGTTGCAAAAGTCCGCAAGGAATGGATAGATAAATTACCCGCAATTACCCATGTAGACGGAACAGCAAGAGTACAGACTGTTAATAGAGCAACGTTACCAAGAATTCACGCGTTACTTGCGAAATGGAAAAAAATCAGCGGCGTTAGTGTATTGTTAAATACTTCTTTCAACGAAAACGAGCCAATTGTCTGCACTCCTGAACAAGCAAAAGACTGTGCAGCACGGACAAACATGGAAGCATTGGTAATAAACGACAGCATTTTCATCAAGAAGTAAATACCTCACATCACCTGGGCTGATTCGAGCGTATTGTGTTCGTATGGCTAAATACGATAAAAAAGCACAGGATAAAATCCACAAGGTAATGAAGGAATATAAACGCGGCAAGCTGAAGAGCGGGAAGACCGGCAGGAAAGTTTCCAGTAGAAAGCAGGCGGTGGCGATTGGCATTTCTGAAGCTAGAGAAAAGGGGACAAAAGTACCACCTCGTAAAAAAAGATAATTATGGCTTTTAATCTAACTTCTCTCGGACCGTTAGCTGCCCTTATCATCGGGATCCTGATCTTAATTTTTCCTCGCTTCTTGAATTACTTAGTTGCGATATATTTGATTCTTATCGGCTTAATAGGACTTGGTTTTATTCGTTAATTTATAAGGTTGTGCGGTTTAAGCTGATTCCGCTATTTCCTTTAGTTTTTGCAGAGCTTTGAGCCACATTTTTTGGAACTCATCACCAAAAGCCTCATCAGTATCAACTTCGACTTTTACTTCCGTTTTCCCGTCTTTTTCTTTGAAAAAATATTTTTCTAAAGCACCTTTCCAGGAATTCACTTCGTCACTGGTCGTATCCTCAACGCCATTTTTGACCATACCCAAATGTTCAATCACAACCTTCTCGTGTTTCGTATTTTCCTTAATACGGCTAACCATGCCCCCCAATTTCCCATCCTTGTCAGCAGCGAGAAATTTTATTTTACTTCCTTCATCCCAACTGCCATCAAAGTGAGAACCCGGCATAAACGGTTCGGTCCAAATCCTGTAGGTCCTGTCTGCCAACATTACTTCCCAAACTTTTTCGACGGGCGCGTTTACCAATATTGAGAATTCAAGTGTCTTCATAATCACATCCCCTTTGGCTGAAGGACGCTCAACCGATTCCCCTCGGTATCCTCAAAAACAATGTAAAGCCCTACCCCGGGGATATCATCTGGCTCTCCGGGCTTTTGCCCACCCACGATCTTTCCCCCGCCTTGTTTAATTTTTTCTATAGCTTCCCTTATGTCACTGACACCTAAAACAACTGATGGGTGTTGAAGGGTCTGGTTTTTCTCAAACAATCCCCCATTAATCATTCCCGGTTTTTTGGGAAAGTTTGTTTTCTCGTCAGTCTCGGAAGTCATGACAACAACATAATTACCCATGTCAGGACCAAGCATGTTTGCCTGCCAGCCAAAAGTTCTTTTGTAAAAATCGACCATTCGTTCCCTATCCTCGTACGGAAGTTCAAAATGAACCACCGGATTTTGCTTATCCATAATTTTATTGTTAAGTCTGAATTTATTAATTAAAGCAAAGAACCATTCTGTGAATTAGGACAATAATTACATCCTGTACAAAAAGTGGAAAAAATGGAACCATATTAATCCCGGCCAAGGAAAACTAAGGAGGGTACAGACATGTTCGTTCGTTTTTTTACTAGGATCGCGGTGTGCGTTAGGAGGCAAATCGCTCGCCTAAAAGCTGATTCAAGGTACAAGAAACTGGTAAGGGATCTGCTTTCGCGAGTAAACCCAAGACTCAAATTGGTGGCTTGGGAGGAAGCGGGGGGATCCCATATTGTGGCTTGTGCCTATTCCGGAATCCTCAACTATCTGTTTGTCATCGACACGGATTTCTCGGTCATTGCAGCATCAACCGAGCTTTGCTCTGTCGTCGAGAGATTCTCTGGCACCATCGACGGCTACCGGATAAGAATTTCAGTGTGCCATAGTTTGATTTCCAACTACACCCATGCGTACTCGTTCTTTCAGTTCAATATGAACACTAATGAGCTCACCGAGGACTTCGACGCCCGATTGCGTTTCCTCGCAGATCTCAACCGATGACAAGGGCGCGCCTGCGCGCTCTATTTTATTTTTTTCGGCAATGCCACCGATAATGCCATGGAGATAATTAGCGCACTTACAATAATAATGAGCGACCAAAAGGAAGACATGTGCAGGCCAACCAAACCTGACAGCATTTTTGCTCCGATAAACAATAATACGAACGCCAATCCGTCCTGCAACCGGTGAAACCGAAATAACACGCTTTCAATGAGGAAAAACAAGGCCCGCAATCCCATGATCGCAAAAATATTTGAGGTAAATACGATGAAAAAGTTTTGTGAGATTGCAAACGCCGCGGGTATGGAATCTACAGCAAACACGACATCCGTGGCTTCCACCAGTAAGACAACCATAAACAACGAGGTGAAAAGCAACTTTCCTTTTTCCATAACAAAAAATTTTCCGTTATGTGGACTGACAGTGAACGGAAGATATCTCCGGGCAATCTTTATGACCTTATTTTTTTCGAAATCCACGTGCTCTTCCCCTTTGCCTTTTAACAACTTTAATCCAGTGTAAATAAGGATTACGCCAAAAACATAAAGTACCCAATGGAACTTCGTCACGATCAAGGTTCCCGCACCGATAAACGCAGCTCGTAGAAATATTGCGCCGATGATACCCCAAAATAACGCCCGATGGTGATATCTCTCTTCGAGCTTAAAGTAGTTAAAGATCAGCATAATCACAAAAAGGTTATCTACTGATAACATCTTTTCGGTGACGTATGCGCTCATAAATTCTGCACCCGCTGTGGGACCGATGAAACGAAAAACTAGGTAACCAAAAGCAACAGATATCATAATCCAGAAGATCGACTGCCATAGAGCCGCTTTAGTTTCTACTTTGTGGCTTTTGCGATTGAAAAAACCCAAGTCCAGTACCAGGAAACCCACAACAACACAACCGAAAATGGCGAATAAATACGTCTGCGCTGGCATAGATAGCAATTTTAGCATGCACCACCAGTGAAATAAATAAGTTCCCGTTATTACGGGAACTCATTTTCACGGTTTATTTCTTAAAGAAGCGATCTCACGAAAACGCCGATATAGTATGGCCACAAGACGACCGCCAAGATCCCTTGTCCTAACGACAAGTGGAGAAAGCCAATCGTAAATAGCCACCCGGCGAACCAGGAGAAGGCCGTAAAGCCGTGATTTTCTACTTTTACTTTATCCATATTGTTTTTATACAACGTTCTCGTATTATCTGTGAAGAAATAAAAAACACCAGAGGGTCACTCTGGTGCATCAGGACTAACGATCGATGCTGACTCGAACCTTTGTACCACAGACCAGCGTATGGCCAGGATTTTCGGTCTCCACGATAACGGGAATGTTACCACTGCTATCGGCCATTTTGATGACAGCCAGCACCTTGTCCTTTTTCACGAAATCATCCTGCCGAATCAAAACCGGCGTACCGACCTTGATCTGCTGCGCCACCTTCAAAGGCACAGAAAAGTGCACCTGGACGCGCGAAGGATCGACGATTTCGATCCACCAGACTGGGCCCATCTCCGCACGACCACATTGCCCGAGAGCGCAATTGATGAAGGTGACCACCCCGTCAATGGGGGATTTCATGATTTCGTAGTTCGTGTGAACAAAGTCCGCTTGTTCGTATGCCACCTTGGCGGCTTTGATTGCGGCCTTGGCCCGCTCGATTTCTGCATCGAGACAGTTCGTATTTTCCTGGGCTATGTCGAGTTCTTCGCCTGAAGTCGCACCAGTTACGATGAGCCGCCGTTGCCGTTCCAACATCTTCTGCCGGATTACCTTCCGGTTCAGAAGAACTTTCAGTTCCCCTTCCGCAACCTCGACTTGCGCCTTCCGTAGGTTGAGCGGCAAGACGGCGGGATCGAGCTCGATCACGACGTCGCCCGCCTTAACCTGATCCCCTGGCCTAACGTTTATCTTGGTCACCGGATAACCGTTCTCCGGCGAACCACGATAGTAAAGCTGCGGGACAGGGCGCACGGTGCCGACAAATGACTCAGGTTCCGCGGCGGCAAAGGAAGAGGAAGCAATGTAGGCAAGCAACAACAATGTCTGCATCTCACGAATCCTTTCACAAATTGAAACAACATACACAAAACGCGACTAAATATAATATATTATTTTATAAGTAGTGTCAATTAAAAGAACGGCCGTTCGGGCCGTTCTTTTAATACAGAAATCTTAATTAAAAAACTTGCCCAGAATAATGACAAAACAAATGACTGTTAAGACAGCGAAATAACCAACCGTTTTGACGAAGAGATTGACTCCCTCTTTTTTCTTGCCATCTAAATAAAGCTGCAGCGGAGAAAGAAGAAAAATATAACCCATCACAGCTGCCGACAGCGTAAACAAGGAGATCATTGTTACCCCCATGATAAATTCCGGTTGCTCCTTGGCATGATCGGATACATAACTCATCACCGAGACTACAAGAATAATGTAGGCGATAGCGCCTATTGCGTTAAATAGTGGTTTTTTTGTCATACCTACAAATTACACTTACAATGAACACCCGTAAACAAAATAGTGTTAGACAGGAACGGTAAAATATCATAAGCTGATACGATTCTTTTCCAACCTCACGCACAGGAGCACGAACATGTTTGCCATCAGCTTACGCCTTGTTGCGGTGCCTTCCTTCGAGTTCCACACGATCTTGATTGTTGTTTTATGCTTCTTTGCCCTTTTTTTAGTAATTCGCTTTCTTCCCCGCAAGCTATTTTGCGCAATCGGGCTCCATGATCCTGTAGACCACAACGAACGGGTCGACTGCTTCGAGGTGACCACTATTAGAAAGTGTCGCCACTGCGACGAAGTATTGTCGCACGGAAGGCACTGGGATACGGAGCACGATGCTATTGAGACAACAGGAAGAGTGGTTTGCTCGAGGTGCGGATTAGAGAGGAAGTACGTTACCTGCCCGAAGTGCGAAGGCAAGATGCAGGTGCCCCGGTACGAGAAGGGCGAGTACAGTAACGGCAACGCTCCTTACGAGGTAGACGTCGAGACAGGCGACACAATTGTATGCCCAGACTGTGCTGGCAGGGGGGAAAGTGCCTGTGTTCGTATGAAACCGACAAGTGTCGGTTTTTTAAATAAGAAATAAAACTCAATTTTTCTTAAAAATGTTCTTAACGGCTCCTCCAAAAAACTCTTCACCGTAATCCCTCCCTTTTCTCAAGAGAGCTTTCGGACTGGGAGTCCGACTGGCGTCGTACAAGTCGTCCCATTTGTTCCTCTGAACGAGAACGTGGTCCGCGAACATCTGGGCAGCGATCATGCTATAAGTCATTCCGTTACCCGAAAATCCTGTAGCGTAAAAAATGGCGCTGGAATCCACAGGACCAATAAACGCCAGCCCATCTACCTGCTCAATAATGGGACCACTCCAACGTCCGACAATTTCGTACTTATATCGAGAAAAAGTTTCAGTAATATATTTTTCTAACGCTGCATAATTTTTTTCTGCTGGTACTGGAACATCAGAACGGTGGTCTTCTCCGCCAATAATTATCCGATCTCGGCCGCCTACCCTATCTACGCGAAAATAATGATAGGGATCCAAAGTATCTTCGTAAATCCCTTCCGGTAAAGTTCCTGCAGGCATTTGCACTTCGTACACATATGAGCTGTAGTACGCTTTCTTAAAGAACAATTTATTTCCCAAAGGCACGTAGGTTGCCTGAAGAACATTTGTGGCAGTTATTTTGTTCTTCTCAGTCCTAACAGAGACGACCCCGTTTTTTTCCTCCATGCCTACTACCTCGGTATTTTCGTAAATTTTTACACCAAGTTCTACCAACTTTTCCAATAGAACAGCGAGATATTTTCTCGGATGGAATTTTGCTTGGCTGATTATCTCTATGGAACCACCTTGTTTAAACGGAAGGTCTTCTTTTTCTTTCCAAACAATATTTTGTCCAACCTGACTTAGGGCGTCATATTCTTTTCTCAGCCAATCAACATCCTTTTCCGAATTTGCATACACATAATTTGAACAACGCATAAACTCGCATTCAATCTTTTCGTTGCGCACAATCGCCTCGACACTGTCTATTGCTTCGCTGTGTGAGCTGTAGATATTTCGACTTTTTTCTTTGCCAAAAATAGAGACCAAATCCTTAGCCGCAGTATCTATATATGAAGTCAGGAAGGCCGTCGTAGCCCCTGTGGCACCAAATATTAACCGATCTTTCTCCACCAAGATTATTTTCTTGCCGGCCTTTGCCAATAGATACGCAGCGGTTATGCCTGTAATCCCACCGCCAACTATAACTACATCGGTAGTAGTGGATTCTTTTAATTCCGGGAACCTAGGGATTCCAACACCCTCATCCCAAGTGGCATATTCTCTTAGTTCAGACATGCCAACAATTATTGGCGACCTATCACCAATAGTCTGTAACTTAATATATGTTTCCCCTGCCAGTCAGTCCTTAGTGCCCTTCTTATTATCCTTGCGATCTCTGATTGAGCGAAGGCGGTTTTTCGCAAGAGCCATTGAATCAAGTGCCCCAACCGCAACGATGAGAGCTTCTTTGTCCTCCTCACTTAAAGTTTTTCTCTCCAGCATGCTCAAAAGGATAGCGATCGCCTCTTTCGGTTCCATAACCTTATCTTATTATGAATCTCGATTTTGTGGTTTAGCGCCGCCAAATCTGCTCCTGTTTCGTTTACGGTAAGGGTGATGACGGTGACGGGTATAATTAAAGTCCTGCTTTTGTCCCATAGGAGAACGCGCTTGAACTTCTGCTTTCTTCACTAGAACTGCACGTTCAGCCGGTAATTCTGGCAACGGTGATATTCGCAGCGAAGCACGAACCAACCGTTCGATATGTTTAACTTTCTCCCGCTGGTCAGGAGTAATAAAAGTCATGGCCTGGCCAGTACTTCCATTCCGGCCCGTGCGGCCTATGCGATGAACATAATCATTGGGGTTATCAGGCAGATCATAGTTCACGACCAGTTCAATGTTCGTCACATCAATACCTCTAGCCGCAATGTCGGTAGCCACAAGCACGCGGTGGGCCCCGTTTTTAAAACCATCTAGTGAGCGCCGGCGCTGCGACAAAGAAAGATTGGAGTGGATCTCCGCAGCACTGTGCCCCATCCCGCGAATCGTCCGGCAAATTTTTCTAGCTCCATGTTTTGTCCGGGAAAAAATAAGGACTGTCCCCGTATGTTCATCCAAGACCTTATCGAGTAAACGACTTTTTTGTTCTCGAGGCACAATAAACAATTCTTGGCTAATACGTTCTGCAACCGTGCCAGGAGGAGCAATCTCTACGCGAACCGGCATTTTCATATGGGCAGCCGCCAGCTTCATAATTGCAACCGGCATTGTTGCGGAAAAAAGCATAGTTTGTCTGTTACGCGGAACTTGTTCCAAGATGCTCGTTATTTGAGGCAAAAAACCCATATCGAACATATGGTCGGCTTCATCAAGCACAAGTACACCAACATTTTGCAAACGTAATGTTTGCTGGTTCATGTGGTCCATAATCCTTCCGGGAGTCCCGATAATGACATGCGGATGCCTGTAAATTTCTGTTCTTTGTTTGTGAATGGGTGCACCCCCAATAAGCAGAGCCCTCCTTAACCCGAATGACTTTCCTATTTTTTGGAACGTTTCGTCAACTTGCATAGCCAGCTCACGCGTCGGCAAAATTATCAAGCCGATTTTTTTAGTCCTAGACAATTGCTGCAATAGCGGCAAAGCGAAGGCCAACGTCTTGCCAGTTCCTGTTTGTGCGACTCCCACTACGTCTTTTCCCTCTACAGCTATCGGAATAGCCTGCCGCTGGATCGGTGTGGGAACAGTTATGTTTAGATTTTTTAACGCATCCAAAAGACTGGAGGCTAAACCCAGTTGAGAAAAATCTTTATGTGTAGGTGATGACGTTTGAGACATAATAAAAAAATAATTTGTGACCCAACCCTTCTGTGGTCACAAGTATGCCCAAAGTCGAGTCTCTCGCATCTCCCCCTTGCGAGTAGATTAATGAATCAACATATAATACGTTGTCCAGCCGTTATTGTCAATCGATTGCCTATTTATTCTCCGCAGCAGGATCTGGGAAATATACAAGCCAGTGTGTTGGTAAACTATAGTCAACAATTCGTAATTTCTTTTCGTCTAAGAGTTTTTTGAACTCGTTACTTCGCGAAGTACGGTTTCGCGGCACACCGTACACTTCTGATAAACGTACAAGGTACTGTTTTCCCTGCGTTGGAAGTTCGCTACCCAAATACTCAATTTTTCCTTCGGACTTTTCTGCAATCTGCCTAGCACGCAATTCATTCTGTCCCCAATCGAAGTTACTATCCTGCAACCATTTGTACCCGTTACGACTCCCTCCAACAACAAAATTAAAATAGCTAAGGTAGTGGGGGTAAACATAAATGGCACTTACAAATATTGATGCCAAACTTAAGTACACAACGCCCCGCTTGCGCCACCCGGCGCGACTTAAAAAATGTTCGGCCATTATAGCAACCCCGAGTGCAAGAAACGGATAAACAGGAAGAATATGCCGGATCCCAATTTTTACATGACTAAAAGAGAATATTAAAGCGAGGGCAAAAGGCGGCACACCAAGAAAGAGGATCTCGTCCCCATACCTGCGATGATAGAAGAGATACATTAACCAACAAAGAAACACGAACGTTCCCACTACAAAAGGCACAGTTTCTTTAAATGAAAAAGCTGCCAGATAATATGCCGGACCAACATTTTCATATTTTCCCATGAAGTAGCTCTCATGCCCCCGCACATTCTTAAAAATCATATTAAACAGGACGCCCTGCAGATAGTAAGGAAAAAGAACTTTACGTTTGTCGTATAGTTCCACGAGCTTCTGGCCGTTCTTTTGCGCTAGTAGAACGCGTTTATCTTCCATGATCGGAATAAAATCTTTGTACCGTGTCTTGCGCAGAGTTTTGTATAGCCCACCGTATGAATAGTGGATCCCATACACCCATGCGCCCAATGACAATATGACCAACAACGTCGCTGCTATTACACGCAACGTCCGTGGCCGCGCTGGGAATTTTTTGTAAACACTATAAATTAGGAGCAGTAGCCACAGTGGCACAACCAAAATTGCTGTATGTTTTGTCATTAGGGCAGCGAAGGCGGTAATCAAAAAGGTGAGGAACAGAAGCACGTTTCCCAATCTCGTCTTGGTACGGTGGAACCTCCATAATGCATACGAAGCAAAGAAAATCATCATTGCCACCAACGCGTCAGTCGTTGTTAAAGGCGCATGTGCCAAGAAGGATGGAGAGAAGCCGAGCAGAATTAAGGCAACAATCCCAACACGCGCATTGAAGTTTTTCGACAGTAATAGCGCGTATGTAAGCAGGAGTAGTGCAACAAGGGTTGCCATAATCATCCTTGGTTTAAATAATTGGGCGGCAGTTAGTTCGTATTTTTCACCTTCTTTGTATCCCCCGTTCAACTGGGCAACTTTTTCGCTGTAAAAATTTATCTGTGCCTTCCGGTAAGTATCATCTTTAACGGACGGCGTTAGGAAATTTTTATCTAAGGCAAGCGGTAAGGCAGCCAGGGCATTCGGCGGAAAGGGATTATCGGTGTTCATTCTAAAATCACCAGTCCGAAGCAGACACAGCCCGGCCGAAACATGCCACGTTTCATCCGACGTAGCACTCTCCTCACGTACAGACGAAATGGTGAGCAATAAAAAAATTGCGGTCAAACCCCCGATTACAACTAGCTTTCCAATTTTTTTCCAATTAGCCATTCTGAGCGATTTTCTCTTTTATTCTATCACGCGCATGTCTAAGACTCCCTATCCCAGGCAAACATTCCACTATTATACCCAACATCAGTTTTGATAGTAGGTGTTGACATTGACGTTAATTATTTCTAACATGGCAAATGTTAGAAATAATTAACTTAATTACATGACTAAGAACACCTATACCATCTGCCGCCTCGCAATTGTTATCCTGCTAAGCGGCACGATTAGCTTGTCTATTAACCTGGAAAATTATTGGTTACCACTCATACTCACTGTTACAGCGGTCGCAGCACTTCTCCAGTGCAAAAAAGAATATGCCAAGAAACACGTGATCGCAGACGAGCGTGATTATAAAATTGCCGGAGATGCGGCGCGCTATTCAATTTATGCTTTCGCCTGGATTGGCACAATCGGAACATTTGCTTTGATGGCGTTTTCACACAAAGAAGGGATGATGTATCTGCTGAGCCAGTACTTTGCCTTTTCTGTCTGCGGGCTTTTGCTCTTAAATTCTGTTCTTTTTGCCTATCTGAACCGTAGACAAGATAAGTGAAGACATTAATCAAAAAACACCGCCAGCAATTAGGCTTCACACAGGAAGAACTTGCTCGGAAAGTTGGCGTTCGACGAGAGACAATTATTTTTCTCGAGCAAGGAAAATACAACCCTTCTCTCAAACTTGCACATGATGTGGCAAGAGTACTCAAAACAAAGATTGAAGATGTATTTATTTTTTAATAAATTAAAACACCCCGACATTATCGGGGTGTGAAGATTTGCAGTCCACGACGAACTACGAACCTAGAAGTTCCAACCAAACCCAAGTTTCTTCAGCCGGTCATTGACAGCCGCGATGTGCGGCCATGCCTGCCGAAGAGCGGTATCCCGGTCATACAAGTCATTCTTCCAAGACATCAGCCCATATCCGCTTAGGTCACGGTTCCAGGGACCCTTGGTATCAGCCCGATCATGATGTGACAGGGCGCAACGAAGATACTGCAGTGCTTTGATGACATCCGAGGCAAAGTCTCCGGCCACTTCCAGGCTCTCAACTAGGTGCCGAATGCCTTCTTTAAGCCCCTCGGTCGTCCCAAGCATCAGCTCGTTGTTGGCAGCGATGAAACGCTCGTTGAAGACGCTGAGGTTCAGTGGACCGCCGCGAAAAACTGTAGCTTTGCTGACGCCGATAATGGCCAGCAGGCCGAATACCACCACTACCGCGACCATCAGTCCAAAGAGCGTTTGGTTCGACAATTCGAACATGTCCGTTTCTCCGTTAAAACGCTGGTTCTCGAAAAAACAAGGTTATAATTTAGTCTAAAAAATTGAAAAAGTCAAGATCGGAATGGTCTCAAAATGAACCGGTCTCAACCTTTCCACCCCGTTGATAGTTTGCAACAATGACACCCTTTGGTGAAACAGAACTTTCCATCAATTTAAAAGCTGCGGGAATAGTACCATCCCCAAACAAGCGCTTCCCTTTACCCAAAACGACGGGAAAGGTTTTAAGCCACAGATCATCAACAAGATCTGCCTTAAGCAGTGTTTGGATAAGGTCACCACTGCCGTGTACTTGGAATTCCGGTCCTTCCTGAGTTTTTAGCTTCTTTATTTTTTCAACTACATCACCCTGAAGGAGCACGGACTCTTTCCAGACGAGTTTAATGTCGGAACGGGAAACCACGTACTTTGTTGCTTCATTAAGAGTACGGCCTTCTTCAGGATGGTGCGGCCAATAAGCAGCAAATATGTCGTACGTCTTCCTGCCAAGCAATAAATCGAAACGCCGCCCCATTTGCTCTTCCATGACCTTGCCAAGGAAGTTATCGAAATATGGAACACTCCACCCTCCATGTTCAAAACCGCCAGATGTATCTTCCTCGGGTCCACCGGGTGCCTGCATTACACCATCTAAGGTAACAAACGAAAGTATGATTATTTTTCTCATCCACGTATTCTCTAATTTTTTTTATTTAGTTAACAGTTAACTTTTCACACACCACTTCAGCATTTTTTAGCCCAACCCATGTTTTCTTTCACGCGAAATTTCACGATTTTTTTAATAAGAGAAATAGGCAAGGGCTTGTCCAACGGAAACTGAATTGAACCTTTTGCTACATTATAAGAAGCAAGCTCTTTCTTAAACTTCTCTACACCCGAAGGCGTTGGGTAAAAACCAATGTGTGTTTTGAATCCTGCAAAATGGACAAGATTGCCATTCAAAGTGAAGGTGGGAATACCGTATTTAAATGTTTCCTCTGCGCCTGGTGCGGCTCCTTTTATTGCGTCTCGGAGAGCCGACAGTTTAAGCGCAACGTCCTCCGGGAACGAACCGAAGTAGTCGTCTATTGATTCATACTTTGGCATGACAAAATGATATCAAAGACTCATCGGGAAGAAACTGACGTCGATCACCAACGGCCATTACTACGTCAGTTCGACCTCAATTTTTTCAAAACCGTTTCTTGCTATTTGCAACGAATCTTGCAGATGGAACAACCCGTTGGCGATAGCCCATTGGGGCACTCTTTGTCAGTATCACCTACCCGGCTTTCAATCAGTTCACAGACTGAAAACTTATTCTGCTGAGCATACGCTTCCATCTTTCTCTTGCATTCCGTCTCAACCGGACCAGGCGGAATATAGTCGCCCCTTGCGTTGCTTAGAGTGACGTAACGCCATCCATCAAGCCTCCGACCTGACATAAAAAAATATGCGGCAAATATTATTACGAGAACTACTACGATAGCGACATAAAGCATATTCCTGCTCATTGGTTATTTATTGTTTAATTTTAACAAACCCCGGACGTTTGGGATACTAGATACTCATGTTTATCATTTTTTAGACGCTCAAAGTTCCACGGAATCCCCTGACTTGATAAAAAGTAGGTGCACTATTGTGATAGATAAATACTTGACCGTAGCGACGATCAGCAAAAATCGCTCCTCCAAGCTCTCTAATGTCTGAGGGTGTTTTCAGCCAACTAGACGTTTTTGTATCAAAGTTACCTACCTTTTGTAGAGCCTGATATTGCTCTCCTGTTAAAACCTCAACGCCCATGTTTGCCGCCATATCGATAGCGTTACCGGCTGGGTGAATTCCCTTCTTCTCCCTCTCTTCTTGACCTTGATGGTCATAACAGACATTTCGCCGCCCCTTAGGTGTCTCGCTGGAGCAGTCAATAAAAATATACTCGCGAGTCTTTTTATCAAAACCAACAACATCTGGCTCTCCTCCTGTCCTTTCCATTTCGCCCAGAGACCATAGTTTATCGGGAGCTCCCTCCAACTTCTTTTGCACTTCTTCCCACTTAATCCCCCTATGCCGAACGGGGTTCTCTTCAAAACGTGCTTTCAAAACTTCGGTCAGTTCTTTCTTTTCACTGGCAGACATGTTCTTTGAATTGAATTTTTTCATATCAACCATAATAACTGAGGCTAAACCCCTTTTACGTGAAAAAGGAACGGTACCATTTTAGGTACCAAAAGTTACTTTAATTTACAATCTCGCTGGACCGAGATTCGCCCCGCATAAATGGGACCATCCGGTTAACTTTCACCATATATTGTTTGTATTCTTCTCCGAAGGACGCCTTTAATTGTTTTTCTTCTGTGCCGATGAACAACTGCACGCCCAAATATAAAAAAATCGAGACAACCAAGTATACCCACGTGCCAGTTAGAAGTGTGGCAGCGGGAAGAAAAAAGAATGTTGCGCTGGAATAAATTGGATTACGAACAATCCCGTATGCACCAGAGGTTACAAGTTCTCCTTTTGGAAATCCTTTCAACAACTGAAAAACTGCGGTTCCCCATAAAGCAAAACCAAGAAGAAGGAGAACATATCCAACAGGCTTGATAACACGGATAGATTCGGGCAACGAGGCAACTTGTGGGTAATTCACATGGACAACGATTGCCACAATTAACCATGGCAAAGCAAAAAGCATGATCTTTCCTCCTTGACCCATGATGTTCATGCCAAGTTTATTTTGTACAATTGGTAGCATTTTGTTATTTGAAAATTGGCTTTTTCTTCCTGCTTTTAGCCACACCAACAACACCGAGTACAGCAAATAAAAGTCCGAGTCCCTGCGCTCCGGGACTGTCGTCATATCCGCCATACCCAAACAAAAATACTCCTAGTAGCGCAAGAAGGATAAAGAGGATGGCTTTGGCTTTGTTCATGTTGTTTATCTAATCCTCTCAAAAATCTTGAGCAAAGCAAAGACAATTATAAAAACGACGATTCCCCAAATCAGAGCAACTACCCAAGCTGAACCTGGCGGAAAAGAAGTAAAATCATCGGGCAACATGCCGTTCTTTGGCTGTTTAGAGAGGAGATAACGGTAATCGATTGCGTATTTAACTGCGAAAACTGCAACGGCACAGGTTAGGGAAATCCAAATGTTCTTCATTTAATTCTGTAAAAGGATTAGATCTTCCGCTCAAAAATGGCTACCTCTCGTAGAAGAAAGGCTTGGTGAAGGTTTCAGCGGTTGAACATTGACCCGCCTGTATTTCTGCTTTGATGTGGTGATCGTCTACCAGCTGCACTAAAAACTTACCTTGTGAATTCCACTGTCCGTCAGCAGTGTAACAATATACCTTTCCATCTGCCTGAACTTCCCCGGGTTCGCGATTGACGGTCCCGCTGTGAACGGGATTGAAAAATACCACACCTGATTTTCCTTGCGCCAAGTCTCCACCAACCGATATCTCTCCCATGTTCACATCCACATTGTTGTGAAGAAAAGCTAAACCACCATCGAATTTTGCGTTGTAATCATCCTTAGGGGTTGGCTTCGAAAACCACATTCCTTGAATTGTGCCCACAATATCCTGATCCACTTGGCCACAAAATGGTTCCCCGTTACGCGGGATAAAATAACCTCCTGCTAAAGCTGCCTTTTTGCCTTCTTTTCCATCATCTTTTTTCCCTTTTTCTCCTGTCTCCCATCTGCCTAATTTCGAGTAATAAGCCTGTTTCAACTCCCCTGTGTACAGGTCAAAGGGGCACATAATATGGGCGTATCGGTCATCTTCGTAGTACTTCCAGTTTGTTTGGCTAGGAGGATCAACGTTGTAATTAGCTGCCCAAATTTCAAATGCCAACGTCTTACCCCAGCCTTCGGGGTGCTGAGTCTGCCACGTCCACCCAACCTGCTGTCCAGCTTTTACAGGGATATTAACGTGGTAGTAGCACTGCTCTTCTTCCAACTTACCGTGACCGTCTTTGACGATCCCCCCGCGGCAGTCCTTTTTTCCTCTTTTGGTAATTTCATTTTTTATTGTATCAACCACGTCTTCATGGTTAGCGAAATCTAGAACCAGGCCGTCGCAAATCGTGTACTGAAGGTTGTATCCTATTACCTTAATATCTCCAGCTCCCGGTTTTGTTTCTCGAGCAATGGTCGTGATGTTGTAAATTGTTGCATCGGCCGGAGCATACATGGGAATGCGCCCATCATAAGTAGTCTGGAAATATATGTGATCAACAGGAGAGGTGTGGCCTGGAGGGGAAATGTTTCCCAATGGAGTAAGGGCCGCTATATATTTAGGGTCCATGAACGGGTGAGAGAGGATGCCTTCCAGATTTTGCGGGCAAACAGGAGCGTTCAAGCCCAATTTTGAGCCCATGCGTCTTCCCGACTTTGTCTTATTCAAGAAAAAAGCTCCGGCGATAACTACCAAAACCACCACTGCAACAACAGCGGCTATTTTTAAGTAAGTTGTAAGTTTTGTTTTTATATTCATAGTTTAATTAAACAATAAACTTTGGAATTTGTCTTATGGTATTCAAAGAAGCTGCGAAAGAGGAAATTTGCTATAATTAAATTTATGGATATAAATATCAACACACAAACCGCAAAAGTTAAAAAACTGTTAGCCCCTGTAACCTTCGCTGTCATAGGGGTTCTTGCCGTAGCCTCTTCCTTGTTTGCGTCTTATCTTCCTGCCAGGGTGGCACAGAGGCGGCCGTTAAATCATGTTCAGGCACCAACTGAAACAACCATCCCTGTCGAAACTACCGATCTACAAGATACAACTACCCTTGATACCAATTCCCCTGTAGCTTCCACCCCCGTTGCTTCTCCCGACAGCGTAACTACCGCCAATTCAATCAGTTCAACGCGGCCAACTTCCGGTCCCACTGTTCTTCCTGCGTTGCCGGAATTTAAACTATGCCAGCACCAAAAATCAGGTAGTGACTGGGTAACGAAGTATTTTAACGAAGACGGAAGTGCCTGCACTAAGGGCAAAGCATGCAAATACTTAACTCAAAGTTGTGTACGTGAACTAGATGCAACCGACAGCTCGGTTATTCAGAGTGCCAAGTATGTTGATTCGCAATATAAAGATGTCGATTGCTTAGGCAAACCCCTGTCCTATTTGTCCTATACCGTCGACTCCATGGCAGGACAGATTAGATACAACGAAAACACGTGCAAACCTGGCGCCAACGCTAACAATCCCTCAGCCACCCTTCTTGTGTACATGGGAGGATCGGGAAACAACTGGAAAGACGAACCGAGAAACGCCAAAGAGGGTTCACAGTATCAAGATGATGATTTCCGCTCTTTTGAAAACGCTGGTATTAGGGTCGTCGCTGTTAAGTGGCAGGACGGTGTTGGAGCACTGGCAGGAACAGTACCCATGGGCTGGACCAGCTTAACTTCTCCCCGATCAACTTTGGTGATTAACCAGCAAAAACGCCCGGCAGCAGTATCGAAATGGGTTGGGAAATATTTAGCTCCCTCAACAGTGAAGTTTGGTGTTGCTGGCACGTCCGGCGGCTCAGTGCAAACATCATCCCTTCTCTTTTATGACATAGAACGAACACCAGATTACGTCGGTCTTCATTCAGGCGGTGGTATTTTTTACGACGTCAACGTCCAATGTGGCGCGGTTGATAGCAACATTAGGATCGGCAAAGATGGTTCTCTTTGTGATGTTAGCAAAGGCAATTGCGACGCGAAGTTCTATGATGATCCTGTTTTGGCCGAATTTGTGGGAACCTATATCGATTACACCAGTCAGGACCTAGCTTGTACCAGCGAAATCAAAACGGCTAAACACGACGTGACTAGTTTGAAAAATGTCCCGTTCTCTAAGTCAATTCTCTCCCGCCCGCCTGCACTCATTGGCTTCCTTGTAAACAACGGTTCCAGTACCGGTATTTCCGATGACATGTCTTTGGGCGCACAATGGGGCGCGGGAATGATGCGGCAGCTAGTTAAGGAGCGTACAGGAATTGTTGCCGATTGGGCAGAAGGCCCAGGAGGACACGGAGCTGTCATGAGAAGTGGTGACCCAAGTTTTCACCTGTTTAAAGATCAAGTGTTCAGAGGGTTATTGAATTAATATACGAATAAGATTCTAAAAGCAGGCTCAGGTAAAACTGAGCTTGTTTTTTCTCACGATAAACAGAACTAATTATGACTAACAAATTAGAAGTGCTAATATTAAATTAAATATGAAACAAATATTTTTGGCAGTCGTAGCACTTATGATTGTGCCTATTTTGGCAAGAGCTGAATCGGTGACAATTACTTCCACGGCAGATACTTACGTTAATCAAATGGAAGAATACCGGAATATGAATTCGGGCTCTGCCACGGTTATGGTAGTAGCCGGCCCGATGAGTGCAAGCGTTGGACTGCTAAAATTTGATTTATCACAAATTCCTAGCGGTTCAGTGATTAATCGCGCCAGCATGAGAATATATTTGCGTGCTGCCGCCTGCAATGACATGAAATTTTGGCTGTACCGCGTTACTTCTAGCTGGTCGGAGAACGTCGTAACTTATCTGACCAGACCGGGAATTACATACCAAGACGCCTCTTCCGTCACTATTAACAGTCCTTCTGGTTACAAAACCTGGGATGTTACAAATATGGTTAAGGGATGGTACGGCAGGTCATATAGTAATCACGGTGTCGAACTTGCCTACGACGTGATGGAAGAATGCCATTGTGAATTTTTCACGCGAGAAGGCACTTACAAGCCACAGCTGATCGTTGAATACACTCCGCCACCCGACAGAACACCGCCGCAAATTTCTAATGTTTGGGCGCAGCCAAATGCGACAGATGTATATATCCGCTGGAAAACGAGCAATGAGGAATCAAGTTCCAGGGTGAAGTTCAAGAAGGCAACGGATAGATCCTGGTCTGAAGCTGCAACCGATGAAATGGTTAAGGGGCACACGGTGCTTGTCTCTGCGATCTCTCCGGCGACAACATATCAATATAAAGTTCAATCCCAAGATTGGGATGGCAATTTGGCAGAATCGGGAGTCTATGAATTTTCTACCAGGCAAGCTGCTTCTTCCTCTGCGCCCACTTCTTCTCCTTCTTCGCCAAACACACCGCCACCAGCAAGCGGCGGGAGCAACGGTGGAAGCAACAACAATGAAGAACAGCAAGTATATAACGTCATTGCCGACGTAACCGGTCCGAATTCAGTAAGGATAAAGTGGTGGAGTCATCTACTAGGAACAACTTGGGCTTTTTATTCAAAGACGGCCAATGACTCAACGCCCATCACTGAATACGAACCACCAGTAGGGAGAAATGACGAGTTGGAAGAACACGAAGTATTCATCGACGGCTTATCGCCGGCAACAACATATAGCTACCGCGTCATGTCCAAGAGCTCGAATAATCAAATGGATATTTCCAATCGTTTTACATTCACAACTTACCGCGCCAATGGCAGCGGAAATAATGGACAAAACACAAATTCGAACGCCGACAGTACGCAAAATAACAGCGGAAACTCTTCGGCATCAGCAAGCAACTCTAATACAGTCTCGCAAAGTCAAAGCACTTCCACCTTGGAGGAAGTCCAGCAAGAGGCTGATGCTCTCCTAAATGGAAAGACTGAAGAAGGCACCACTGACGAATACACGGAAGCAAAAAAATTAGCTGAAGAATTAATAAACGAAAGCAAGCAATCGGCGAATTGGCGGGATTGGGTGCTATTTATCGGCATGCGTTTATTATTCCCAATACTGCTTCTTTTATTACTGTTACTCATAATTTTCCTGCGAAAGAAAAAACGGAAAGAAAAGAAAGAGGAGGCGGCCGTGCCGGCAGAGACAGGAGCAACCAAGACCGATGCCAAAGCGGAAACAGAACCTAAAAAGAAAACCCAAGAAAAGCTTTAAGGCTCCTCCGGGCTACTTCGTCCACTTGGAGATGGAGAGATTCTTGCCTTGTAGATGGCAATCAGGCCACTGTTGCGGCGATAAAATCGACTTGGCTCCCGGGGTCGGACTCGAACCGACAACCTACTGGTTAACAGCCAGTTGCTCTGCCATTGAGCTACCCGGGAAAATTCGCCGCGGCGGCCATCCGATCCCGCACCCATTCCAGGAAAACTTAATCCTCCCGGAATCAGTGCGGGACCGCCGCAGCAAAAAAGAGCATAACGTAAATTCTAGCAGGCTGCAACATATGGAATTGTGTTTTTTGCACTTATATTTCTAGAAAATTAATAAAAAACGGCGGTAGGATACCGCCGTTGCGCAAGAGCTACGCCCCCATGCAAACTTTCGTCGACCACTTGAGCGGACAACCAACGTAAGCTGGGAAACCGAGCCCGTGCACCATCACCTTGTTCATGTCGCAGGGGCACTTCGTGCAACCCGCCGACTTGATCTGATCCATCTCCCTGGCCAGCATCTCGAACAGGGAATGTTGGATAAAGACTGGTGGACGCTTGGGACGCGCGTTCGGGAAAGGGTGCTCGACGTTGCAGCCAACCTGCTGCCCGCCGTCGGAATAGGTGTAGATCCCCTTCCCAGTCTTGCGGCCGAGTTCCTTCTTCTTCATCAACTCCACCAGGAGCAGACCGAAGTCAGCGGAAAACGTGCGGTCGGAGTAGACACCGACCCAAACGGCCGTGTCGATCCCGATCTCATCAAGAAGCCTGAAGGGACCCTTCTCCATGCCCGCCATGCAAGCCCATTGGTCGATCTGTTCAAACGTGTAGCCCAGTTCGACCAACTTCCATGCGGTGTTGAGATACACGAAGAGGAGGCGGTTCAAGACTGAACGCTCGCCGTCGATGACCACTGGCAACTTCCGCAGAGAATTCACGAACTGGATCAATTCCTGCACTAGGAACGGATCCGTTTGCGGCGCGGGGATAATCTCCACCAAACGCCGCGAGATCACCGGATGGCAGAAGTGAAGACCGCAAAAGTTCTGCTGTTCACCTCTCCCTGGCAACAACCGGGAAACCGGGATCGTGGAAGTATTCGTCACGACAGTACGCGCCAGCGGGACAAGTGACGCCAAGACATCTTTCTTGATGTGCATGCTTTCTGTCACCGCCTCGATAGCCAGGTCAACACGCCGTTCCAGAGCCGACCCTCCGATCCCGACATGGGAAGCCAGCCGGACGTCGCAGCAGCCCTCGAGAAGAACCTGCGCCACACGCGCCATCGCGGTATGCAGGACATCCCATGACCTGTCATACAACATTACAGGAATGTGCCGAATGGCGAACCAGGCCGCAATTTCGCAACCCATAAGCCCGGCACCGATAATGGCGACACTCTGCGTTTGCATAAATGCATCCCTTCTGTGAAACGAACAGCCAAAAGCAGACCGTACTTTTTAGCACGAATATTATAGTTTATCAAGCCCCAGCTTAATAGTCGCGGAGTTTGCGGAGAGTGCGGTGCTGGCGGATCTTCTCTAGCGCCTTGGCTTCAATCTGACGGATACGTTCACGGGTAACATCAAATTCCTTACCCACTTCTTCCAAAGTGTGATGGATGCCGTCCTTCAAACCAAAACGCATTTCCAAGATTTTTTGTTCACGAGGTGCTAAGTCTCCCAGTACTTCACGCACATGTTCGCCAAGAATTTCACGGGAAGCCGCTTGTTCTGGTGTTACCGCCTCTTCATCTTCAATGAAGTCACCCAGTGTTGAGTCTTCTTCGTCATCACCAACTGTTTGGTCGATGGAAACTGTCTCTTGAGAAATTTTCATGATGTGCTGGATCTTATCAACCGGCATTTTCATTTCTACAGCAATTTCTTCCGGCAACGGATCACGACCCAAGTCTTGCAACAAACGACGCTGTACCTGGGTGAACTTGTTAATCGTTTCGACCATATGAACAGGAATACGGATTGTGCGAGACTGGTCGGCAAGAGCGCGGGTTATCGCCTGGCGAATCCACCAGGTACCGTATGTAGAAAACTTGTAGCCACGGCGGTAGTCGAATTTATCAACGGCG
>CAYNDL010000002.1:0-43077 GCA_964396115.1 uncultured Candidatus Saccharibacteria bacterium | reverse complement strand
GTGCGATCCACCTTAACATCGTCTGGGTGGTCGACGATACTCTTTATGACGTATTCGACAAACTCTACGTCTTGTGACTTTCGTTCTGCCATAAATGTATGCAGTATTACGAGTGAACAGTGATGTCAGGATCGTCTCCAGTTCGGAGGGAAAGCCCTAGGCATCAATAATAGAATAGCATCTTTTGTAATAAAAGTCAATTATTTAGTCCGAGCTTTTAACAAAAATCCCTGGCACTTTGTCAGGGATTTGGTAGTTATTTGGGTTGTTCTTCTACTGGCTTTTCCGGTGCTGCTTCGGTCTTTGGTGCTTCCTCTTGCTTAACTTCCTTTTTGGGTGGTTTCCAAGCTGTTACTTTCTTTCCTTCAATTACCTTCTCGTCAATCAACAGATTGTGGACTGTTGGGGAGACCGTGGCACCAACCGAAATCCAGTGTTTTATACGATCGGCTTTGAGGTTTGCTTTGTCCGAATGCGGATTATATGAGCCAAGAACTTCCATGGCCTTCCCCTTAACAGGGTTGGTATGTTCAGTCACGACCACACGGTAAGTGGCGAACTTATTTTTGCCGGTTCTAGATAATCTTATCTTTAACATGATGAAAGAAAGCTTACGAGTAACACATAAAAAAGTCAATAATGCAACCCGGCTCTCCGTTAGCCTTACTTGGAGGCAACGTATTCCTGCGGTACGTCGGCAAGCTTTACTGAAAGTAGCTGCGAGACCCCTTCTTCGCTCATAGTCACTCCGTAAAGAGAATTTGCTGACTCCATAGTAGAGCGGTTGTGGGTTATGACGATGAATTGAGTTTTCTTAGACAATTCCTTTAGCATGGCGGCGAACCTTCGCGAGTTCGCTTCATCGAGTGCAGCATCTACCTCATCAAATACGATAAACGGGGCATTACGCCAGGAAATTATCGCAAACAGAAGCGCAACAGATGTTAAAGCTTTCTCGCCGCCAGACAGCTGAGAAATTGAACCCAGTTTCTTCCCTGGGGGATTAGCCTTTATTTCCACGCCAGCTGGCAACTCATGAACATGTTGATCAAGTTCTTCAAGCTCAACACCGAGATCATCGCTTGCCTCCACTGTAGCGGGGTCTGCGGGAGTCTCATGTACGATAGGTTGTGGTTTAATCACTGCTAGGCTTGCCTTACCACCTCCAAAAACTTGTCGAAAATAGTTGTTGAAATTTTCGTTTATGGCCTTCATTCCTGAATTGAATTGCAGGTGAACATGTTTATCCAACTCCTTTATTCCTTCTCGCAAATCCGAGCTTGCTTGTTCCAGATCTTTAATCTGTGTACTAAGTTCAACAACCCGAGTCTCAACTTCTGCCTCTTCCTTAATAACATTGGGGTCGATCCCGCCAATAAGTTCTAATTTTTTGCGAAGCTGGTAAATATCCTGCTCAAAAACGGCAAGGTCCTCCATTAATACAATCATGTGTTCTCCCGAGCGGAGTTTGCCCAACAGTTCAGCACCTAACCTTTGCGTTATTTCGCGTTCTACGTCTTCTTTTCGCGCTCTTGTACCAGCAACTTCGACTTCAATCCTATATTTTTCCTGTTCTGAATTATGAAGATCCTCTCTCTCCTTCTCTAAGACCATGTTTCGTCTGCGCCTTTCCTCATGAGAAGCGAATAAAACCTTTTCCAGACTTTCCACTTCCTTCCCTAGAGCAACACGTTGAGCTCGCACTTCTTCCAACCGCTTGGCTCCCGAACCATTATCTTTTCGTTCAGCAGAAATTGTTGATAGCTCCAGCAGACGGTCGTCCACGACTTTCAATTGCACTTCCAGTCTCGCTTCTGTGACCCGCTGATCCGCAATCTTTCTCTCGATTGCTTCGCGTTCCTGCATAATTTCTGCCACTTGTGCCTGAATATCTTGCCCTTGTTCCGTTGTGCCGCGCACCTCAAGTGAAGAAGACAATTCTTGGAGCAATAAGCGTACTTTTTCCGCGTCTTCTTGTAACGCCGCCAACTCATCAATGCTCTCAACATTATTCAGCCTCTCAATCAACTGATCCTGCACAATTGCGACTTCGTTTATTTGTTCCTTTACCTTACTGATTTGGACACCATCCGTTTTTCCATTTTGGGCTAAAAGAATGTCCTGTAATTTTCGTAAAGCCTCTCTGGTTTTGCGAAGGATTTCTTCTTGTTCTCTTCGAGCTTCTTGCACTTCATTTAAAAGATAGCCGAGTCTTTGTCTCTCTTTTTCTCGCGCCACTTTTTCCTCAGATCTCCTGTCAATAATATCCTCTGTGGAATACCCCTGTTGTGCCAAATTTATTGCGATATCTTGCTCCTCTTGGCGCAATTTTTCGAGTTCTTGTTTAAGTTGCGGCAAATTAGTCGAGCTGTTGCCTTCTTCCTGGGAAGCCATACTGCGGATTTTCTCACTGGTCTTCTGGATATGTTCGTTTAGCAACGCAAGTTTTTTGTCTGCCTCTTCAATCGTCTTGCTGTAAGAAATCCAAAGATGTGAAAACCAACTTTCTTCTTTCTGTTTTAGAACTGTTTCCACCTCTTCCCTTTGCCTCGCTCGGGTAGCCTGTCGCCTTAAAGAACGCAGGCGTGGTTCCAGTTCAGAAAGATGATCTTTTGCACGTGTTAAGTTTTCCTTCGTCTGCTCAAGTTTACGCTCCGCCTGTTCTTTCTTTATCAATAAAGGAGTGACACCGGTTGCATCTTCGAACATTGCACGTCGTTCAACTGCGGATGCGTTAACAAAAGAGTCAGCCATCCCTTGACCGATGACGGTATAAGTTTTTTGGGCAAAACCAGCCTTGGCCAATATTTCATGTATATCCAACAAACGTACCTGTCTGTTGTTCACAAGATAATCACTTTCTCCTGAACGATATAAACGCCGAGTGATCATTATTTCCGGAACATCAAGTGGCCCTTCACCTGCGCTATCAAGCGTGAGAGATACTTCGGCCATACCCAATCTCCCTTTTGTTACGCCGCCAGAATAGATGACATCCTCGAGCTTCTTACCACGTAAAGTTTTCATACTCTGTTCCCCAAGTACCCACCTGATAGCATCCGAAATATTACTTTTTCCTGATCCATTAGGACCGACTATTGCAGTGTTGCCTTCCTCAAACTCTAAACGAACATGTTTGGCGAAAGATTTAAAGCCGGTAATTTCGAGTGAAGCCAGACGCATACTTAACGAAAATAGGCGTAAATAATAATGCCAACCATTATCAGGGCTAGAGCAAATTGCATTAAGGCGGAGGCGAAAAAGCCCCAAATAGCACCCATGGCAATATTGGGAATCTGCTTAGGTCTCGCTCCCGACAGTATTTCCCCCACCACAAGTCCAAGAAACAAACCAACGACCATGCCGGGTAAGTTACCAATGACGAATCCTATGATTGCGCCAAGTGCAGATCCTGCGAGACCACGACGGCTACCGCCTGTCTTTTTAATGCCTCGAGCTATCAATGCAGCATCCAAAAAATAAGAACATATCGTAAAGCCGCCCATTATCAATAGACTCGGAATAGAAATTTTATTGAAATTATCGACGGCAGCCAGGATAATCGCCGAGATAAGAATGAGGGGGATACCAGGAATAAACGGAACCAGTGTTCCCATTAACCCCACAACTATTCCGATAACTGCTAGAACAGTAATAATGATAAGTAATGTCTGCACGGGCTTATTTTTTCTGACGACGCTTCTTCGCTCTGTCGTCTTTTTCTAACTTCGCAAGCGCCGACCTAGCTGCTGATTGCTCAGCTTCCTGTTTACTCGTCCCCTTTCCCTCCCCCCATATTTGCGATCCCAGAAAGGCGCCCACCATGAATTCCTTTGCGTGGTCGGGACCAGTTTCCGAAAGAATTTTATAAGTCGGTGTTTCACGGTATTTCTCCTGGGCAAGTTCTTGAAAATGGCTTTTTGCATCAATATGCAGACCTTTCTGCATAACATCTGGCAGTTGAGAGATTACATCCCTCTTAACCAAAGCTTCGGCCGCACCATAACCTTGATCCAAATAGACAGCACCAATTACAGCTTCAACGGCATTCGCTAGAATATATTGTCTCGCTTTGCCAGTGTCGCGCCGTTCACCCTTTGAAAGTCGAAGGTGTTTGTCCAGATCCCATTTTTGAGCAATCTTGCTTAGCATTTCGCCTCGTACGATAGCAGCTCGCAAATTTGTTAGGTCTCCTTCGGGCATATTGTACGTTTTATAGAGGTGTTCAGTAACGGCAAGTTCAAGGACAGCGTCCCCCAGAAATTCCATCCTTTCATTGTGAGGTAGCTTTGTTTCCGGATTTTCGTTCAAAAATGACCTGTGAGTGAGGGCAATTTGCAAAAATGTTAAGTCTTTGAACTTAACATCCAGACGATCCTGCAAAACCACTAAGTCGTCCTTTTCATTCATCTTCTTATTCCTCCTTTCGCGGCTCTCCCATTTCCTTGTAAATGGCTCCCAATATTCCGTTCACAAACTTTCCCGAAGATGCTCCACCAAATGTTTTTGCCAACTCGATCGATTCGTTAATCGCGACTTTCGGAGGAACATCCGGGGCATTACTGAATTTCAACTCGTATATTCCAAGACGAAGAATGTTACGGTCCACTGTGGTTATTGACTCCAATGGCCATTCAGGAGCCATTTTTTGGATCATTCCGTCGATTTCATCAGCGTGTTCTGCAACGCCTTGGGTAAGGTCGTAAATAAAGGATGGGTCATCCATCCCTGGTGCGAACTCCTCGATATTGTGTTTAATGATGTCTTTAATCGAGTTTTGTTTTCTTCCGTGAAAATCCCACTCGAATAGAGACTGCATTGCGATACTTCTGCTTAAGTGACGGTTGGCCATATAAAGGACTAGAGAGCAATTATTAGTGATATTTACTCTTGAAGATTAAGCATAATTTGTCTTCCGCGCAAGGAGAGAGTCTTCTTACTTATTAACTACTACTCCCCTTTTAATATGTTTGATCAGTTCTTCAACGACCTCATCAAGATATCTATTGGAATTGTCTAGTTTATAAAAATTGTCGCGAGGGTCTTCGAACGGTCTGTCTTCCTTACTTTCAAATCCTTCCCGCCAAACCCAAACGAAAGTGGGGTCAATGATTTTGCTAATTTCTTTCCTGGTTTCGTTAAAAGGAGTTATCACGGACACAATAATTGTGTGGCCTTGCTCATCCAGCACCTTAGCAAGACGCGCTACACGGAGGTTGTGGTTATGCCGGTCTTCTCGGGAAAATGCTGCATTTTCCGATATCGCATATCTCATTTCATCGCCATCTAAAATGATGCTGCGTTTAAACTCTTCTTTTGTTTTTAAATGCTTTGCAATTGTACTTTTGCCGCTCCCGGATTGCCCAAATAGCCAAATTATCATAATCCCATCTTCTCCCTTATTTTCGTACCGCTTATCGTTTCCAGTTCTTCGCCTAACCTGATCTCTCGAATACCGTAACCGACCTTTCGTCCGTAACAGACTTCGGAAATGTCAGGAATAACAATGATCTTTACAGTATCTTCGTCTGGATACACTTTTCGGATCATTTCAATTCGTTCTTCAACTGAAAAAGGGTTACTTGCATCTTTCCTTGTGTCCCTAAGAACAATACAGACCGATTTTCCCTCGTTAATCACTAAATCAATCATTGCCTTGTGCCCATCGTGGAAAGGCTGCCAACGCCCAATAAATAATGAGTATGTCTTCTTTTCTTCATCCTGGGCTACCTGACGCTCATCGGGCATATTTTCTTACTTAATGGTTACTGTTAAAAGTTATAACAAAAATAGCGGTTTTAAAACCGCTATTTCCTTTGGAATTTATCAAATTATGCTCTGCCCTGCTCTGCAGCTTCTCTCTTTCGTTCCTTCTCTTTCTTGAGTTTCTTTTCTTCAGCTGCGGCGACATCGATCACAGTTCTGCCGCGGTACGTACCACATACAGGACAGGCTGTATGTGCCGGAATAGGAGTCTTGCACTGCGGACATGCAGCAGTGGAAGTCAAAGCAACCTTTATATGGGCGCGGCGCTGATTGCGACGGCCACTGGGTTTGCGTTTTTTGGGTAATCCACCTGACATAACTCGAAAAAGAATAAAGTAAAACCATATTTTATGCAAGTATCCCTCATGAATATAAAAAACCGCCATGGGCGGTTAGGGCACAGGACTGCCTACTTCTTCGAGCAAACGTAGGGTGGCATAGGCCATCTCTGAGGTGCCAAACTGGCCACGGAGAGCCATCTTACGGACTTCAGAAAAAGGAACGTCCTTCCATCCTCTTATAGTCTCGCTCGGTTCCGGATTAGCTTCCCCTTCCTGCAATACTGAAGCGAGAAAAAAATACCTACAGTAATTTGTTGTGCCCCTGCGCTCACAGAAGTACAACTGTCGCCAGCATTCAGCATGCAGACCAGTCTCTTCCGCTAATTCTCGCCGGGCAGCATTTTCAGGCGTTTCCTCATCATCCATAAAGCCCGTTACCGGCTTGAGCCGGAAGTTGTCATCAATCCAGGTCTTTTCGTTTATCAGACGAAGATAGCCCGGTTTAGGGATGACAAATACGACTACCCCGTCACGTATGTACACCCGCTCATAAGTTCTTATTCCATGCGACGTTTCTTTTTCCTCGACGGTAACACGCTTAACAAATTGACCAATGAAGATGTCCCTTTCCATGTGTGTCCCCTTTGCAAAAGAGCTATTTCCCAGAAAAGAATAGCTGATCCAATCAAAACATCAATCAGACCAGCCGGATTGGTAAAGCCAAGCTTTCAAAAGTAAATTATAATTCTCTTGTGCAAGCAGCTGGGGAACAACCCAACAGGTTAAAGCAAAGGAAAAGAAAGTATTTATACTTCGCTTCTTTCTTGCTTTTATCCCTTTTTGTCGCAACTGTTTTTTTTACTCACAACATTTCTGCGTCCGAAATAAAGTTGAAAGGACCAAGAATTGCAGTTGCGCGCAATGGAAATTATTTAATACAAGCATCAGGCAAAAAAACCAAGCCCATCACCATAAAGATTTGTTCAGAGATTAAGAAAAAGAAAACATGCAAAACTGTCGCTAGTAGCTCGAAAACAAAGAAAATTACTTTCAAAATCCCGTCGACCTTTCCTGTGGGAAAAGCCACGATTGAAGTTTTTGAAGGAAAGAAAGGTGAAGAAAAAATCGTTGCAAAACGCAGCGTGTCCGTCACGAAGGAAACAAGGCGGGCAAGCTCGGAAAATAGTAACGGCGGAGGCGGCGGAGGCGGATCAAGTTCTTCGGATACATCGACTCCTCAACCAACACCCGTTGCCTTTTCTTTTGTTTCTTGGGGAGACACAAAAAGTGGCACTGCTGCGCTTGCTCAACTGTCAGCCAGAGTAAAACAAGAAGTAAATCCTGTGTTTTCGCTGTTTACCGGCGACCTCGTGCCATCAGGATTCACAGAAATAGCGGGAAACACGTGGAAGGACGCGTTGAATGGCGGAACGAACAATGGGATGTTTGATATTACTTTTCCCGTGAGAGGAAACCACGACTCGGGCACTGCCTCAGTTTGGCAAAATTTCTTTGACCTGCCAGGGAACGCAATACGGATCGGTGGAACAAATTTTAATTCTATGACCGGTGCAGATGAATTAACCTATTCATTCGACTATAGAAATTCGCATTATATCGGTGTAGACATTCTCGGCAATGCGGACAAAATAACTGCCTCCCAATTGGCGTGGGTTGATTCCGACTTAACCGCCGCCGAATCACGTGGTGTTACACACGCTTTCTTATTCTTTCACGGCCCTATTTATCCCATTGATACTGCCCATGGAGGTACCATTTCCGCTGGAATCATCGATCTGATTAATAACCATCCCATCCTTACCGCCTCATTCCATGGGCACGTCCATGTTTACGCGCACACAACTCTTGATAACTCCAGGATTCCTTCCCTCACACGGACCTTCCATCAATTTGTTACTGGAAATGCCGGCGCAGAAACAAATACGTGCAGTGCGGATAAAGTTGATTACTGCCAGTCCTATGCAGGATTCGCGGTCGTCGCCATTAGCGACAACAATGTAAACGTAAAATACTACAAAAACGGTGTGGCCGAGGCACAGCAGGAGTTCAGCTTTAGCAAGTAATCAGCGCTGGAAAAATATTCTTACAACGTCCACAATAATTGCGATTGATAAAGCGAATACCGCAATGATAAGTGATAAGTGAACAAGTGGGTTTAAAAAATTGATACCCAGAACGCTAAAGTCAAAAGGGAAAATCGTGGCCAAGTTAGACAAAGACCAAATAC
Source organism: uncultured Candidatus Saccharibacteria bacterium (assembly GCA_964396115.1). Taxonomy (GTDB): domain Bacteria; phylum Patescibacteriota; class Andersenbacteria; order UBA10190; family CAIZMI01; genus CAYNDL01. Next base: position 34,782 of record CAYNDL010000002.1, on the reverse strand, counting down.
CAACCAGGTGTGAACCAACCAGAAACACAAAGCGAAAGCGTGTCCAAGAAAGTGCATGGTAGGCAATTTTAAGTATGGTAGTAAGAACAATTGCCATATTGGCTATTGGTACATAAAGCGCAAACCGACTCGTAATAAAAGGTATCGGCCAACTCAACAGATTATTAATCACAAATAACCCAATACCCGCACCAAGAATTTCCCCGACAACTTTCCATAATACGTTTTCAAACCGTTCCATTTTATTAAATACCATTTAATTAGCTAAAAGCGTTCCCTGTTTAAGCATCATCACTGGCGCAAAACTTTGTCTATGAATAGGACATGGGCCGTTTTTTTGAAGTGCTTCTAAGTGAACCTTCGTACCGTATCCCTTATTTTGTGCGAAACCGTATCCCGGATATTGTTGTTCAAAATCGTTCATTAATGAATCCCTGTGTACCTTGGCAATAATTGAGGCTGCTGCAATACTCCGGCTTTTCCTGTCACCTTTAATAATGGCCTTGTGATAACAAGCAAGACCGGGGATCTCAAAACCGTCAGACAGCACTGCATCCGGTTGAACAGTTAAAGAAGCTAACGCCTTCTTCATTGCTTCAATATCCGCCCAGTGAAGGTTAAGCTTGCTTATATCGTCCAATGTAGCCTCCCCAATAGACCACGAGACGGCCTTGGCTTTAATTTCTTCTGCAATCTTTTCCCGTTGTTTTGCGGAAAGGGTCTTCGAATCCCGCAACAAATCTATCCTAACTTCTACGGGCAAAATTACAGCAGCGGTTATGATTGGCCCCGCTAAACAACCCATCCCAACCTCGTCTACGCCAGCCACAGACCTGAAGCCCTTCCCCCAAAGTTCTCTTTCTAATTCAAATGTCGCGCGTACCGGAGTCATGCAATCATTCTACTTGGACAGGAAATTTATTGAAGATACCTAAGCGACCAAGCTTACCTTGCTTATACCCCTGAAAGGAATCGGTCCCTTGGGGCTAGGTACAAACTGAAAAATGCCAAGCAGTTGGCAATAGTTTGTAGTCACGCATAAATTTACCGACGTAAATTTTGCGCGACCCCGGCTCGCCGTCCTCGCCTTGTCCCTTCGGGACAAACTTGGACATGGCTCCGCCTGGTACAAACTGAAAAATGCCAAGCAGTTGGCAATTTTCTAGTTTGTACCCCCGAAAGGAATCGAACCTCCATCTCGCCCTTAGGACGGGCTTGCTCTATCCATTGAGCTACGGGGGCTTATTTGAATTTGCTTTAATACAGTAAACTTTTCTTCGAATCGTGGCTAGCCAATGCCAATATCCATCAAGGTACAAGCGGATACTCAACATGCCAAAAACGAAGGAGTATACTTGTTATTGGCTAGAGAGAGTTGTGGAAAAAGCCTTCAAAAAACTATATGTAGTAGCGGTGTAAAAAATACACCACTATATGTAGGACTGACAAAAAATGTCCTAACAGGAGATTTTTTGCCAAAAAATCAACAAAAACAATAGTGAACATTCATTCATAAAGACAAAAGGAGGTCACCTAATGTCTGCTTCTTCTAACCCAGAAACAGCAACACCGGCCAGCGCGGGAACCGGAAAAGTAAAAGGAATAAAAATTAATAGATATTTTACAAAGGTCGGAGAAAATCCTTTCGATACTGTAAAGTGGGACAAGAGAACTTCCCGTATAAGGGATGAGTCGGGGCGAGCCATCTTCGAAAAAAATGACGCGGAGGTCCCGGCTGATTGGAGCCAGGTAGCGACCGATATAATGGTCAGTAAATATTTTAGACGTGCAGGTGTTCCGCAAGTGGACGATAAAGGACAACCAGTCCTTGGGCCAGATGGTAAGCAAGTATTCGGCAGCGAAAGCTCGGCCCGACAAGTAATTAAGAGGTTAACAAATTGTTGGCGCTCCTGGGGGGAGAAGTATGGTTTCTTTGCTTCTCCGGAAGACGCAAAAGTTTTTGAAGAAGAACTGCAGTACACCCTAATTCACCAGATGACTGCTCCAAACTCTCCACAATGGTTCAATACCGGCTTGGCTTTGTCATACGGGATTAAAGGCCCGGGGCAAGGACACTATTATGTGGATCCTGACGACGGACAACTAAAGGAATCCACTGACGCTTATTCCCGCCCCCAGACATCTGCCTGCTTTATCCAATCGGTACGAGACACCTTGTTAGAAGAAGGCGGAATCATGGATCTCGTGATGAGGGAGGCGCGCGTATTCAAATATGGCTCCGGCACAGGCACAAACTTTTCTCACCTACGCGAAGAAGGCGCTCCACTATCGGGAGGCGGACAATCCTCCGGCCTGATGTCCTGGCTACGCATCTTTGACCGTGCAGCAGGTGCAATAAAATCTGGTGGAACAACGAGACGTGCGGCAAAGATGGTCATTCTGAACGTTGATCACCCGGATATTGAACAATTCATTCAATGGAAAGCCAACGAAGAGAAGAAGGTTGCCGCACTCGTAGCAGCGGGTTATCCGTCAGACTTTAACGGCGAGGCATACCAGACAGTCTCGGGACAAAATTCTAATAACACGGTTCGCGTACCTAATGAATACCTAGATGCCGTAGAGAAAGACGGCGAATGGAAACTTGTAAGCAGAGTGCCGGGTAGAGGAATTGTTAAAACTGTACAAGCACGAAAAATTTGGCGTGAGATTGCGGATGCTGCTTGGAAATCGGCCGACCCAGGACTCCAATACGACACGACAATCCAGGAATGGCACACCTGCCCCAACTCCGGCCGTATTAACGCAACTAATCCGTGCAGCGAATATGTTTTCTTGGACGACACAGCCTGTAACTTAGCTTCTATTAATTTGGCTAAGTATGTTGATAAGGAAACGGGTAGGTTCAATACCGATGCTTACGTGCATACAATTCGTCTTTGGACCATGGTTTTGGAAATATCCGTATTGATGTCCCAATTCCCGTCTAAGGAAATAGCTGCCAACACATACAAGTTCAGGACTTTGGGCTTAGGATATGCAAACCTTGGTACATTACTAATGTTGTGGGGCATCCCATACGATTCCCCAAAAGCACGGGCGATCGCGGGTGCGCTTACAGCAACTATGACAGGTGAAGCGTACGGAACCTCAGCCCAAATGGCCGACGTGTTCGGACCCTTCGCTGAATTTTCAAAAAACCGCGATGCGATGCTTCGAGTAATTCGGAACCATAGACGCGTTGCATATGCTTCCCCAGAAAATGAGTACGAAAGCTTAACCATTAAACCAGTATCCATCGATCCTGAGATTTGTCCTGTTGACCTAAGGGATGCTGCCCGCAAGGCATGGGACCGTGCCCTAGAACTCGGAGAAAAGTACGGCTACAGGAATGCTCAAGTCTCTGTTTTGGCCCCAACAGGAACCATCGGCCTTCTTATGGATTGCGATACGACAGGAATCGAACCAGATTTCGCGTTGGTCAAGTTCAAGAAACTGGCCGGGGGTGGTTACTTTAAGATTGTTAATCAATCAGTTCCACGGGCTCTCAAAAGTCTCGGGTACAGTGACGGCCAAATCGAAGACATCATTCGCTTCGCAACTGGCACGCTATCATTTAACAACACAAAGACTATTAATCGTGAATCCTTACTAGCGAAAGGATTCAGTGATGAAGATATAACTCGCATCGAAAAGCAGTTGCCAGGAGTGTTCACACTGGCCATGGCGTTCTCAACAGGAGTCCTAGGCGACACACTGCTGGAAAAATTGCACTTGGAAGAGAAAGCCAAGGAAAACCCGATGCTTGATGTACTGTCGGAGCTTGGTTTTACCGAAGACCAAATCGATGCCGCCAACGAAGAGATCTGTGGTCATATGACAACGGAAGGTGCTCCCCATCTAAAGCCGGAGCACTATCCAGTATTTGATTGTGCAAATAAGTGTGGGCCAAAAGGCGAGAGATATATTGCTTCTGAAGGACATATCCGCATGCTCGCAGCAGTACAACCATTTGTTTCGGGTTCAATTTCCAAAACAATCAACATGCCAAATGAAGCAAGCGTTGAGGATATCGAGGATGCCTACATGCTTGGATGGAAACTTGGCCTGAAGTGCAACGCGCTTTATCGTGATGGTTCCAAACTTTCGCAACCACTGTCCACTAAAGCGAAGGGCAAGGAAAACAAAGAAGAGGTTTGTGAAAAGATCGTAGAGAAGGTTGTAGAGAAAGTGGTCGAACGCCCCCACCGTGTTAAATTGCCGCGCGAAAGACAGGCTGTAACTAGGAAAGTTAATCTGGCTGGCCAAGAATTCTATGTGACAGTGGGTATGTATCCCGACGGCAAACCTGGCGAAGTCTTCATAACTATGAGCCAAGAAGGAACATTCGCCTCAGGTATGGCAGATGCCTTTGCAAAGATCCTCAGCATCGCCTTGCAATACGGAGTACCGCTAAACAACGTCATTAGACAGTTAAGGCATATGCGCTTTGCTCCTGACGGTTTCACGGGTGATCCTGATCTGCCAACCGCATCTTCAGTCGTAGACTTCTTGGCGCAATGGCTCGACCGAACTTTCCCAGACGGAAGTTGGAGACAAACTGCTCGCCTACCTTTCCCAGAAAAGAGTGAGGAGGAGCCCGAGCAGGAAGAGGGAGAGGCAGCTCCGGTATCCATAGAAAAATTAGAGAACACACAATCAATGTTTTCTGCCCGCAAGGAAGTTAAAGAGAAAGAGGACGTTTCCAGCTTCGGTTTCACTGGAGACAAGTGTCCCCAGTGTGGCTCAATGAGAATGGTCCAGAACGGCACATGCAAAAAATGCATGGACTGCGGAGAAACGACAGGTTGCAGTTAAAAATTCGTATGTCTCCTGTCATTTCCTAGCTGATAGACACAAAAAGAGTCCGTGATAAACGGACTCTTTTTTAATTATTTTGTTACACTATCCTCATGCCCAAATCCAAATACAAGCTGAATAATAAAGGCCAGATTATCATCTATTACGGCGATGGTAAGGGGAAAACAACCGCTGCGTTGGGAGCTGTCTTACGTGCAGTAGGCGCTGGCTGGAATTGTACAGTATTTCAATTTATCAAAGGACCATGGCCATCTGCAGAAAGAGAAGCAATCAGCGAGTATATTGGGGAGAAAGTTATAATCGAAGTCGGAGGAAAAGGATTTGTAAAAATAATGGGAGATAAAATAGCACCCGAAATCCACCAGAAAGCGGCACGTGAATTATTCGAGAAGGTTAAGTTAAACATAAAAGATAATACTAAAGTAAGACTCATAATATTAGATGAGCTTTTGGATGCTATTGAACTTGGTTTCATCTCCGAAGACGAAGTTGCTGATATATTAAGCGAAAAACCTACTGACTTGCACATAATTATCACAGGTCACAAAAAATTTAAGAAAATCTTAGACCTGGCTGATCTAATAACAGAAATGAAAAAGATTAAGCATCCGTTTGACCAGAATTTCTTAGCAATAAAAGGACTCGATTACTAGTTCGAAAAAATCCCAGTTGCGACCTTGGGAATGGTTTTGGTAAAATACCTTCGACGACAAAGACGGCTCAGGAAAGAAGTCTTTGCCAGTATGATCGTCAATTTCAAATTTCATTTTTTCACACTATGTCGGAAAATTCGACCGCAGTTGTTAACGTCACAGCAGAAAATTTCAACGAAGAAGTCCTGCAGTCTTCCGTTCCCACGCTTGTAGACTTTTGGGCACCGTGGTGTGGTGTTTGTCGCACAGTTCGTCCTTATATTGATTCTTTCGCTGAACGCGAGAAGTCTAAAATTAAGGTTGTAGCCGTAAACGCACAAGATTTTCCGGATTTGGCTAACCAATACGGAGTAATGGCACTTCCCACTTTCCTATCTTTCAGGAACGGGCAGGTTGTTGGTCAGCATGTGGGAGCCCTCAACGAAAGGCAATTAGGTGAACTAGTAGAAGTAAATCAGTAAATTAAGAAAAACACTGGCCACACGAGCCAGTGTTTTTTATTGTGGACCCAACCGGATTCGAACCGGTCACCTCTTCCATGCCATGGAAGCGCTCTACCGAATGAGCTATGGGCCCCCGAATAACCCTACGCGACCGTTTCCAACTTTAACTGTTTATGTATACCTTCGCAACCCGGCACACATTAGTACATTATGTCCCGTTGTAGGAGCACAAAATTTATTACTATGCCGGCCAAGAAACAATTTTGAGCGGTTGCAAAAATTACATAAATCTGTTGAACTTTCAATGCTAACGCATCAAATACACGGGCCGTTAGCTCAGCTGGTAGAGCGCTACATTCGCATTGTAGAGGTCGGCGGTTCGAATCCGCCACGGTCCACAAGGAAATAAGGCCTACTTCATGTTGGACACTTGGTCGGGGCGTAGCGCAGTGGTAGCGCGCATCGTTCGGGACGATGAGGTCGCAGGTTCAAATCCTGTCGCCCCGACCAAGTGTCTTTTGAACTCATCAACTCACAATGTCATCGCGCGATTTATTCGGGTGATCTAGTACAGCGAGCGGGAGGATGAAACAATCACGGAACAGAAAGTGATTATGTAGTTCTTCCCTTTTCTGATAACCTGAATTCGCGGAGGATGTACATTTTAACTCACTGAACATAGGGAGTGACATTTTATGTGTGGAATTGCAGGGCATGTCGGAATCGGTCCACAGGACCTTGATCCTTTCATTAACCAGCTCTGCCGAGTTAACCACCGTGGCCACGAAGCAGCGGGTTTTGCCTACACCGATGGCAAAGAACTACCCAACGTCTATCGTAACTATGGCATGGTTCGCGAAGCATGCAACGCTGACAAAGGTTCGTTTCGAGCAGCATGCGCTGAAATCCAGCGCATTGGGGCTTTCGCCTATCTGGGACAAACACGCTACTCCACTGTGGGGCCCAGCAATCTAGACCTTGGTCAACCAATGGAACTGGTCAGCCCGAACTTTGGCAAATTCTACCTTGCCCACAATGGTCAGATAGAGACTCACGAGGCGTTAAGACGCGAATGCGAGAACAAGGGCCACTGCTTTCGGACGGAAAGCGACACCGAAACTATAATGGCTTGGATGGCCAAGCTGGATGTCAGCAACCTCGTCGAGTGTGCTGAACAACTGCTTCGGAAGGTTCCTGGAACCTACTCCATGTTGCTCATGAACGACAAGTACATGATTGGTATTCGTGATCGTTTCGGCAGACGACCACTCGTATATCAAGAGAACGACGACTTAACCGTCTCTCTTGCCTCTGAAGTCTCCGGATTACCCTACGGCGGACCGGACGCTTGCATTCTTTCACCAGGTTCGATGATCATCGTTGAACTCGCTACACGGAAGATGGAAGTACGAAGGATAGTAGATCCCGTATATTCCCCGTGCATTTTCTGTCAGCTCTACTTTTCACGACCGAGCCAACTGATTGACGAAGACCACACGACTTACGAAATGCGTGTTGCCCTAGGCAAGAAGCTTGGTGAAGTCTGCCCTGTTAATGTCGACTGTGTTTGTGGAGTTCCAACGTCAGGGTTGGCTGCAGCATACGGCTTCCATCGGCGCTGCAAGCCCGGCACGAAGTTCTACCTAGAGGGCATCGAACGAAATTTCTACAACGTTCAATCGCGCTCATTCATTCTTCCTGGACAGGCTTCACGTGTAAATGCCGCGCAACGAAAGTATCTCGCGTCACGAATACTACGTGGAAAACGCGTGGTCATCGTTGACGACACAATTGTACGATTGACTACGATGCCCGAATTGGTACGCATGGTTCGCCGAATGGGGGCAACTGAGGTCCACGTACGCGTGGCTGCTTCTCCAGTGAAGAAGACGTGCAACAGAGGCATCGACATCCCCACACTGGAACAATTACCAGCCTCAAGTCACTCTGAAACCGAACTATGCCAAATGTGTGGAGCCGACTCTCTTCGATATCTTCCATCCGATTCAATGATGGAGGTCGCACACGAGTTTGCCCCTCACTGGTGCGCATCGTGTTTTAATCACGCAGGATGACAAGCCCGAATCACTTCGGGCTTTTTAAATACAAGTGATATAGTGATATTCGTGAAGAAAGCATTGGTAACAGTCTTCGTTTTGGTTGTTATCATAGTCACCTATGTGGCCACAACAACATTAGGCACGAGTGACCAGCTTCAACCCCAAGAATCACCGGCCACGGCAAATAATAAAAAAGTTAAAATTGGGGAAAAGGAACTACTAGTAGAAACAGCTACCACTCCAGAACAGTGGCGGCGAGGGCTTTCTGGTCGTACAAAACTAGATTCCGACAATGGAATGTTATTTATCTTTCCAAATAACGAAATACGTTCTTTTTGGATGAAAGAAACATCTATCCCTCTAGATCTAATTTGGATCGAGGATAACAAGGTTGTTGGCATAATTTCCATGCAACCGCAACTTGACGTCCCGGACTCAATGTTGCGTAGTTACGTGTCGCCCTCCAAAGTAAACGCAGTAATCGAAACGAACATGGGTTGGGCAATCAAAAACAACATCAAAATTGGTGATATATTATATTACTAGTATATTATAATATAATTCTCACAACTGTACCCATTTTCCAATGCAATGTAATAATTGCATTGTGAGAAGTATTATTAATCGAATGCCATATTTTCTGAAATGGATTGCTCCCTACTTATTAATATTTTCGGTGTATTTCCCATTTCAATTTGTATTTAACCGAGCCAACGCAACGCTAAACGGTTGGTTTTACCAGCAACTTTCAATATCAGTTTTTTCTTATGATTTAGCGTTCATCATTGTGGGCATTGCATTTTATGCGCAACTATTTCAGACATTTAAGAATAGGTGGAAACAAATTCTCGTGGTCATGACGTTACCGATGATTCTCCTTGTGATACCCGCAAATAATACGTCTTTAGCACTATATGGATATTTACGGATAGTACAGGCAATTTTTGTTTTCTTTTTACTGAGGAATATTTTTAACTCGAGACAGAGAGGCAATGTTATTTTTTTTATAGTTCTTCTTGGAGTCTTTCAATCAATAATTGGCGCAGCCCAAGTCTCACATGGTCACTCCTTAGGGCTTCATTATTTAGGTGAGGAAAGTGTTTCAATCACTAAGTCTGCTGTGGCGAAGGTGGATATCAACAATTCCCAAAAACTCCTACGCGCATATGGCACCTTTCAGCACCCCAACATATTGGGGGCTGCTTTATTGGTGTCTTTATTTGCTTCTTTCTTGTGTTTACGACACATGAAAGCTTTTCGGCCCATTTTGTACGGCTGTTCGTCTCTAATCCTTTTTGGCATATTTTTGACTTTTTCGAGAGCAACTTATATATCCACGTTCCTTTTAATCATCTTTGTTTTGATTTATTTCAACCGAGATTCGGTAAAGATCGTTGCCTTTGCAATATTTTTGTTCATATTTGCTGCATTTTTGTTGCATGGCACATTAGATGCTTTTGTTTATAGAATAGTTCCCGCCGAAACTGACAAATACATATCTGACCGCATCATTCAATACAAAATTTGGCAGAAATACATAATTACTCGCAAACCAATAACAGGTACCGGGATAAATAATTACGTGCCAGAGCTATTACAAACAGTTCCCCGGGGAACTAATATAGAATTTTGGCATTACGAATATCCGCACAATTACATATTAGCTGCCATAGGGGAAACCGGTCTTATAGGTGGCATGTTACTTGTATTACTTGTGCTTAGACTCAAGCCTAAACTAACTCATCTAATGATGATGACCATACTTAGTCCCATATTGTTAGTTGATCACTTCTATTGGTCTAACCCAACCGGTAGAATTATATTTGTGATATCAGTAGTAACGCTAATCGAGTTTGCGAATCTGTTAAACGAGAGAGGGTTAATTTCTAATACCAGATACAAACACAACGAACCTGTCAGAAAAGCCGATTTTCATATCCAACATGTAGAGTCCGGCAAGTAATATAACAAACACCAGAGCTACGGCACCTGATATCTGAATATCTCTCTTGTAGCGTTCAACAGGATGATTCAACATAAGAATATGTTAGCACCGTTGCAAAATTGCACAATACATTGGAGAAAGCATACTTTGCAACATTCTTGACCGTTTGTCCATTCTCTATGCTGGATATAGGAAAAAAAGGAGAACAAATAGCAAAACAATACCTTCTCGATAAAGGACTGTCATTTCGCGCAGCAAACATCAGGGTGCCAGGTGGAGAAATTGATCTCCTCATGTATGACCCAATAACTAAGGAACTTATATTCGTTGAAGTAAAAACACGTTCATCCACATCCTTCGGTACTGCAGCCGATTCAATTACCCCAAATAAAACTGCTACTACAAAAAGAGCCATAGAATATTATGTTACTGCGAATAAGTGGGCACACGACTACCGATTTGACGTAATATGCATCCAATATTCGGTTTCAGAGTGCAAAATCGAACACTATGAATACGTAGAGCTGGGCTAAAGGTCTAGTTGACACTAACACTATAATCTAATACAATATTAATAGTACCGCCTGTTCTTTGAGGCGGTTTTTCTTACATCAAACTACAATTTATGCCACAAGACGAATTCAGTTCAACAATCGCACAAATCGCCGAGGAAAAGGGAATTGCTGCAGACAAAGTAATTGAAACAATCGCGGCCGCAATTGCTGCAGCGTATAGACGCGACTACGGAAAACGCGGCCAAGACGTTCGCGCCACTTTTGACGTGAAAACCGGAAGAGCTCGCATTTACAAAGTAATGACAGTTGCCGAACCTCAAATATTAGTCGAAGGTGAGGAGCCTAAATTGCAGAATCCTGATGCTGAATTTTCGCTTGTAGAAGCCAAGAAGCATAAGGCCGATGCAAAAATTGGTGATGAAATTTCTTTTGAAGTTACTCCTACGGATCCTAACTATGGACGTATCGCAGCCCAAACGGCTAAACAAGTAATTATTCAGCGTATTCGTGAGGCGGAACGCTCAGCTACATTTGAGGCCTTCAAAGGTAAGGAGGGTGAAATATTGAATGGCACCATCCAAAGAATAGAAAATGGAAATATATTTGTTGACCTTGGTCGTGCCACAGGGGTCCTGTTTCCTTCAGAACAAGTTCCTACAGAACATTACCGGGTAAACCAACGCGTAAAAGTATATTTGGTTAAAGTTGAATTAACATCTCGCGGTACTGACATTATTTTGTCACGTTCACACCCTGGAATGCTCAGAAAATTATTCGAACTGGAAGTACCTGAAGTTTACAGCGGCATTGTCGAAATCAAGGCTGTTGCAAGGGAAGCAGGCCAGCGGTCAAAGGTTGCTGTTATTTCTCACCAGGAAGGAGTTGACGCTGTTGGATCTTGTATCGGACAACGTGGAACACGTATCCAAACAGTCATCTCTGAATTATCTGGTGAAAAGATTGATATTATTCAATGGGATGATGATGCGGTGAAATTTATAGGACAGGCACTCTCTCCGGCTAAAGTTGTAACTGTTGACCTACAAGACGTTGAGCACAAGGCTGTCGTACACGTCAACGAAGATCAACTAAGCCTTGCTATAGGCAAGAGGGGACAAAACGTCCGGTTAGCCGCAAAGCTAACTGGCTGGAGAATCGATATTGTAAAGACCGGGGAGTCTTCCGTAGTTGAAGGAAGCAGCGGAATGTTAGACGATGAGTACCAAGAAACAAATAAGGATAAAAAAGCAGAAGAGGGAACAGCTGAAACAAAGGCTGAACCGAGCGAAGAAAAGTCGGAGTAATTAATCATTAATTAACAATTATGACTCGACTGGATCTATTTGTACCGGGGGTGGGGGTGTTAGGACTTCTTTACGTCTGGTTTCTTTGGTCCCAGATTTTCAAACAAGGAACTGGAAGCGAAACCATGCGTAAAGTTGCCGACGCAATCAAGGAAGGCGCAAATGCCTTCTTAAAACGCCAATACCGCACGATTGTAATATTCGTGTTCGTTGTTGCGGCATTAATTTTATTGGCTCACGGCCTAACGAATAATGCCACAGGATGGGTAGCTGGCACTCAGGTTGCGGTAGCATTTATTATTGGAGCACTTCTTTCTGCCCTAGCTGGAGCAATCAGCATGATTGTCGCAGTACGTGCCAACGTTAGAACCGCTGATGCAGCGGGTAAGGGACTGAATGCGGCTCTATTAACAGCACTCCGTTCCGGAGCGGTATCTGGTATCACTATTGTGGCACTATCCCTGCTCGGCATTTCCGTTTTGTACCTCGTATACAAGACCGTCTTTAACATTAGCGACGAACAAATCCCTGGTCTAATTGTTGGTTATGGATTTGGCGCAAGCTTTGTTGCACTGTTTGCACAACTCGGCGGTGGTATTTACACGAAAGCAGCCGACGTAGGGGCAGACTTGGTTGGAAAAGTCGAAGCGGGCATTCCTGAAGATGATCCCCGTAACCCTGCAGTAGTGGCAGACTTAGTAGGCGACAACGTCGGTGACTGTGCTGGCCGTGGAGCTGATTTATTTGAGAGCATTTCTGCCGAAAGTATCGGAGCAATGGTGCTCGGCGTGGCATTATTCCCGGTTTTTGGTGTTAAGGGAATCTTATTTCCCTTGGCTCTTCACGCCTTCGGCTTGCTAGCGACTATTGTGGGATTATGGTTTGTGAAAGCAAAAGACGGAGAAGCTCCAATGAAAGCATTAACACGTGGCTATTGGGTAACGACAATACTGGCCGCCGTAGCACTTTTCTTCACAACAAGAACTTTGCTCGTTGCGCCAGGATACAACACGATGCCGTTCTTCTGGGCAGGCTTGATTGGCATAATCACAGCTTTAGCTTTCGTTTACATCACCGATTACTATACCGGTAAACAATACCGTCCAGTAAAAGCGATCGCAGAATCATCCCAAACGGGTCACGGAACAAATGTCATTACGGGTATGGCCGTTGGTATGGAAAGCACTGCGGTTCCTGTAATAGTGGTCGCGATCGCCCTTCTAGTATCGTTCATCCTTGGTAATCAGACAGGAATTACAAATGGCGGCCTCTATGGCACAGCTGTTGCCACCATGGGAATGCTTGCGACTGTCGGGTACATTCTGGCGATGGATATGTATGGTCCAATCACTGATAATGCTGGTGGAATAGTCGAGATGAGTAACGCACCCGAATCTACTCGAGAAGTAACTGATGAACTAGATGCCACAGGAAACACGACAAAAGCACTAACAAAGGGCTATGCTGTTGGTTCTGCGGCTTTAGCAGCGTTCTTACTGTTCTCGGCATACCTCGAACAGGCAAAAATAACCGTTGTTGATCTGGCAAAAGTTCCAGTATTCGTGGGTGCCTTGGTTGGTGGAATGGTAGTCTTCTTATTCTCATCACTAGCGATCCGCGCTGTAGGAAAAGCTGCGGGTGTAATTGTTGAAGAAGTCCGGAGACAGTTCCGTGAAAAACCTGGCATCATGGAAGGGAAAGAGGATCCAGATTACGCGGCAGCAGTGGATATCGCGACTGTTAGCGCATTGCGCCGTATGATTGCACCAGGAATCTTGGCGATCGTAGCCCCTGTTATCATAGGTCTTACACTGCATGCAGAAGCGGCTGCAGGCTTCGTAATGGTTGGAACAATTGTGGGTATTCTGGTTGCCATCATGCTTAATAACAGTGGTGGCGCTTGGGACAACGCGAAGAAATACATCGAAAAAGGTAATTATGGCGGCAAAAAGAGTCCTGCACATCAAGCAGCAGTCACTGGCGACACAGTTGGTGATCCTTTCAAGGATACCGCTGGGCCTTCACTCCATGTGTTGATTAAACTATTCAGCACTTTGACACTAGCCCTCGCATCGCTCTTCCTATAACGAACCAAAAGACCGCCCGGTTTATCCCGGGCGGTTTTGATTTGATCTTCATAATGTCACGTTCAGAGCCTAGACAACGACGCCTACTTATTGTATTGTTCAACCCACTGAATATATGAAAGTATCAACTGAAAAATTACAAAATTCTCAAGTAAAGCTAACGGTCGAGATAACTCCCGAAGAAGTACAACCTTTTCTTGAAAATGCAGCAAAAGAGCTATCTAAGAAGCACACGGTAAAAGGATTCCGACCTGGGTCCGTTCCATTTGAAGTAATGAGGTCGGCTATTGGGGATGCTCATATTAGTGAGGAAGCACTACAGAAATTAGTTCCAAAAACTTACGTTGATGCGCTCCTGGACAACCCCGACATCGAAGCGATTGGCCGTCCAGAAGTTAACGTAAAAGAAGTTTCATTAGGAAAACCTTGGGTTTATGAGGCCGTTGTTGCTGTATTACCAGAAGTTGAATTAGGAGACTACAAGAGCATAAAGGAAAAAGTTAATGAAGCTTCAGTTGATGCAAAAGAGATAGACCAGGAACTAGATAATCTCAGAAAAATGCGTGCCTCATTTATTAATGTGCCGCGAGAAGCTCAGAAAAATGACCGCTTAGAAGTCGACATCAAGTTGAGTGTTGATAACGTACCCCTAGAGCAAGGGAACGCCAGGAAACAGGTAATAATTCTGGGTGATGGCCAACTTTTCCCCGAATTCGAAAACCAAATTCTTGGCATGCGTGAAGGCGAATCAAAGCAATTTCCTATTAAGTTCCCAGATAACCATCCTCAACAGGACCTGCGAGGAAAAACAGTAGATTTTTCTGTTAAAGTATTGAACATCCAACAGCAAGTATTGCCTGAGCTAAATGACACGTTCGCACAAGGACTTGGAAAATTTAACAGCCTTGAGGACCTAAAGCAGAAATTAACTGATAACATTAAAAGAGAGAAAAAGCTCAAAGAAAAACAACGCGTACAACAGTCGTTACTGGAACAAGTAGTCAAAAAGACCAACTTCCAAGAAATACCTGCTGTTATGATTGATAGCGAAGTAGGGAAGATGTTGGCTGAGTTGGAAGATGGCATTTCCTCGATGGGTTTAACTTTGGACCAATACTTGCAACAGATAAAGAAAACACCTGACGAGATGCGAAAGAGTTTTGAGCCACAAGCCATAGAGAGAATAAAGGCTGGCCTGACACTGAGACAAATCGCTAAAGCCGAGAACGTCGATATAAAGGATGAGGAAGTTCAAGAAAAGATTAATGAATTCCTGAAACAATTCCCCAGCGTCGAAGAAGCAAAGAAAAAAATTGACCTAGAAGCTTTAACCGAAGTAACGGTTGGCACGATTCGAAACAACAAGGTCTTCACGTTGCTCGAAAAGTTTGCTGGGGTTGCTTAAGCGCTTATACTGAAAGATATGAGAAACAAAAAAACACAATCTATTGAATCCTCGTATTTAATTCCAACGGTCATTGAAAAAAGCCAGTTTGGTGAAAGGGCTTATGATATATATTCACGCCTATTAACAGAGCGGATTGTGTTTTTAAGTGGGCCAATCGATGACAACCTGGCCAACATTATCATTGCTCAATTGATCTTTTTGGAAAATCAAGACCCAAAGAAAGACATCTCTCTTTACATTAATTCTCCTGGCGGAAGTGTTACAGCTGGACTCGCCATATATGACACCATGCAATTTATTGGTTGCGATGTAGCGACTATTTGTGTCGGTATGGCTGCGAGTATGGCTGCGACCCTTCTCACCGCTGGAGCACGCGGGAAACGCGTGGCACTTCCAAATTCTGAAGTGTTGATCCATCAAGTCATGGGGGGAGCAGAAGGGCAAGCCACGGAAATTGAAATTTCCGCCAGGCACATACTTAGCATCAAAGAAAGACTCAATCGCATCCTAGCAAAGCACACTGGTCAACCTATTAAGAAGATAGAAAAAGACACTGATCGTGACTACTACATGTCCGCTGAAGAAGCAAAGGAATACGGACTAATAGACAAGATCATCACGTCGAAAGACTGACCAAACTAGATTAGCTGGCCTGCGAGAACTTCTTTGAAGCTCTCACTCTTTTAGTAGAAAATCATGTTTAACTTTAAATTTTGGCGCAGACCAGCGAAGGCAAAAGAGACACCAAAGCAGCAACAACAGTACACCCGACAACAAGAAACAGCATTCGAGTCGCACCCGACTGTTACGCGACCAAAGCCTAGTATCAACTTCAATCAGACGAAGGCTCAAGCAGCCCAAATTATTTTGGAAGCCAAGCAAGAAGCCATTGAAATCCGCCGTCAAATGGACGAAGACATCAGAAAAGAGAAGCAGCGTTTGATGCAACTAGAAGAACGTGTTGTTCAGCGTGAAGAAAGACTCGCAAGTAAGTTAGATGAAATGGAAGCAAAGGCGCGGCGACTACAAGACAAAGTAAAGGCTGTCCAAGAAAAAGAGACCCAGATCGAGACACTTCGCCAAGAAGAGGAAAAGAGACTTTCAGAAGTAGCGGGCCTCTCACCGATCGAAGCTGAGAAGAAGGTCCTCGCCTCAGCTGAAGAACGCATGCGCGATGAAGCAGTAAGGAGAATGCGGAAATTGGACCAGGTCAGCAAGGAGGAGTGGGAGCGGAAAGCCAATGACATCTTAGCGTCTGTTATCCAAAGATATGCGGCATCCCAAGTTTCTGAAACAACAACTTCCGTTGTCCATCTTGCCAATGACGACATGAAGGGGCGCATCATCGGAAAAGAAGGACGAAACATTAAAGTTTTGGAAAACATTACTGGTTGCGAAATTTTAGTAGACGAAACCCCAGGCACGATTGTCGTTTCAGGATTTTCCCCCCTGCGAAGACAGATTGCCAAGGTAGCCATTGAACGGCTTGTCGAAGACGGGCGAATTCAGCCTGCGCGTATTGAAGAGGTTGTGATGAAAGCAAAAAAAGAGGTCGCTAAAGAAGTCATGGAGGCTGGTGAAGAGGTAGTATTCGACCTGGGCATCACCGATTTACACCCTAACCTTGTGCAATTAATCGGCCGTTTAAAATTCCGCACTAGTTACGGACAAAGCATCTTGCAACATTCCTGGGAAGCTGCACGGATCGCAATAATGCTTGCAGAAGAACTCGGTGCCGACGTTAATATTGCAAAGAGAGCCACACTACTCCACGACATCGGGAAAGCGGTAGACCATGAGGTCGAGGGAGACCACGTAGAGATTGGTACAAACATCATGCGGAAGTTTAATATCCCCGAAGCCATAATCAAAGCAGCAGCCGCACATCATGAGGACTATCCGTACGAAACGATCGAAGCTATTATCGTTCAGGTGTCGGATGCTATTTCTGCTTCTCGACCAGGAGCAAGAAGGGAAAGTTACGAACTATACGTCAAACGAATGGAAGACCTCGAAAGAATCGCTTCATCCTACGACGGCGTACAAAAGGCCTACGCGATCTCTGCCGGCCGTGAGGTTCGTGTGTTCGTAAAACCAGAAAAAGTTGACGACCTTACAGCAATAAAACTTGCCCAGGACATCGCCCAAAAGATTGAGCAGGAATTGGAATACCCAGGAGAAGTAAAGGTAAACGTAGTACGTGAACTACGAACCGAAGCTGTCGCCAAATAAAGCGGCGGCTCTGCGCCCCACCCAGTGTGCTTTAAATATTTTATATATTTTCTGCTAAACTTTCATTAGGAGTTCAATGACAAGCCAGAGTTTCCTCAACATTTTTACCAAAGATGTTCCCCTGAAAATATTCGCTTTATTTGTTGCCGTTTTATTGTGGGCAGGGATCAACTTCTGGGGCAGTCAGACATTAACTGTCGAAAATATCACCCCTGACGTGGTCAACATGCCCTCGGGACTGGGGCTGGGCGAAAATCTGCCGACAGTAAACGTCAGGGTGCGTGCTCCACGTAACGTTTCCGCTGCCCAAGGCGGCAACAAGCTTGTACGCGTTTTCGTGGACCTAAGAGGTAGCGGAATTGGCGAAAGGATAACTGCAGTCTCAGTAACAACTCAAACGCCAAATACCGAAGTCGTATCGGTTTCCCCCAGCTCTATTACTGTTACGCTTGATCCTATTGTTGAGCGAGAAGTGCCTTTGCGTGTTCTCCCACAAGGTAATCCCACTGAAGGATACAGGGTTGGCAGCGTGACAATCACACCAGAAAAAATTAAAGTTCGCGGGCCACTTGGCGTATTTCGGTCAATGTCCTCAGGAATAGACGCTAAGATAAACGTCGAAGGAGCCAAAGACTCCTTCGAAACTGAAGCCGTTGTTGACCTTCCATCTGGCACACAGGCCGTAGATATAAGCCGCATAATGGCAAAAGTTACAATGGAACACTCCCAAGAGACTAAAAACGTTGGCATCCGTGTCAGGACGCAAGGGACACCAGCCGATGGATATTTTATCCGCTCGATAACCACAACTCCTTCGAACGTAACAATAAAAGGGCTAAACGAAGTTCTCGGACAAATAGCCACTATTGATACTGAAATTGTTGATATTACTAATGCAAATTCGACACGAGAAGTTAACTTGAGGTTGGTCCTCCCTAACGGCGTCGCTGTTACAGCAGGAGAGGAATCAGTGAACGCTCGTATCGATATCGTCCCTCTCGAAGGTACAAAACAACTAAACGCAGAAGTTATTGTTCGCGATGTAGCCGACGGCTTGAGAACATCCTCAGTTTCTCCAAATTCCATCAAAGTCTCCATTAGGGGCAATAATGTTCAGGGATTGAAAGACGAGGATGTAAGAGTAATCATTAGCGCGTCTGGAAGAAACGAAGGGACATTCTCAGTAAAAGCAAAAGTTGAAGATGTGCAGACACCCGGAAGGACACAGGCAGTATCTGTAGACCAAAGAGATATTTCCGTCCGTCTGGAATCCATATGAGCAGAATAGGAGCTCACGTATCCGCAGCCGGATCCGTTGACTCTGCGCCACTAAATGCAGAGAGGCTTGGTTGTGAAGTTTTTCAATTCTTTTCCCGAAGTCCCAGAGGGGGACGCGCCAAGGAAATAACCCCGGCGATCGCTGAAAACTTTAAGAACACATGTTCCGCTAAAAAAATGGAGGGCTATATCCACGCGCCTTATTACATTAATTTTGCCTCCAACAATAATCGGATCTCCTTTGGCTCCGTCAGCGTCATAAGGGAAGAGTTGCAACGGGGAACCCAACTGGGAGTCCCATACATTATGACCCATCTGGGGTCGGCTAAGGACTTGGGGGATAGGGATGCTATCAAACAGACTATTTCGAGAATTAAATCTATTTACGAAAAGGAAGAAAACTGGACCACAAAACTTTTGTTAGAAAATTCTGCCGGAGCGCAGGATGTTGTTGGAGACAATTTTGAAGAACTCGCAACTATTATCAAAGAAGTAGGCAGGGAAGATATCGGCATATGTCTTGATACTTGTCACTTGTTCGCTTCAGGATATGCAATTAATACTGAGGCAGGATTCAAAAAAACGATTGAGGAATTTAAAAAACAGATGCCTCTTGAACTTATCAGGCTTTTCCACGCTAATGACTCAATGGTGAAACTGGGCGAGAGAAAAGATCGTCACGCTGACATAGGCTCAGGGCATATTGGCCTTGAACCTTTCGGTTTTCTCATGAAGCATTCCGCTTTTAAAAACGTAAATCTGATCCTTGAAACTCCTGGCGGAGACGAAAGACAGAAGGAAGATATTCAAACAATGAAAACACTAAGGGACTCAGGAAAATGAACTTTGAAGAAAAGAAGACCATCCTGGAATCAATTACAGCTGAGGTTTCTACTTGCGATAAATGCCCGCTTTTCAAGGGAACAATACATGGTGTACCTGGAGAAGGTAATCCCAATGCAGACATTCTCTTTATAGGGGAGGGGCCCGGCAAAAAAGAGGACGAGTTAGGACGGCCTTTCGTTGGGGCGGCGGGTAAACTGCTCGAGGAATTACTCAAGTACATCGGAATTACACGCAACGATGTATTTATTGCCAATGTGGTTAAACATCGTCCTCCGGGAAACAGGGATCCCCTTCCAAACGAGGTTGAAGCATGCTGGCCATACCTCAAGAAGCAAGTAGAAACAATTGAGCCAAAGATAATAGTGACGCTCGGTCGTCACTCCCTGGGACGGTTTCTACCCGGTAAAGCCATCAGCCAGGTTCATGGCAAACCATTTAGGGCAGGAAAAATCATCTATTACCCGATGTACCACCCAGCCGCGGCCTTATATAGCGGCAATCTGCGACCGATCATGTTTGAAGATATCGCCCGTATTCCCAAAATATTGGAAAAAATCAAAACAACCTCTGGAAATGAGCACGGCGACACGGGATTCCCAAGCTCAGGACAAGAAAATTCACAATGATCCTAAGCTTGCTGGATCAGCATTTAAACGGTATTCTCTTTGTGTTCTTTGTGTTGCTCAGGTGGCGGAACTGGTATACGCGCAGCCTTGAGGTGGCTGTGGGCGCAAGCCCGTGCAGGTTCAAGTCCTGTCCTGAGCACAAATAAAAAAACACCCTTCTGGGTGATTTTTTATTTTGTGTCAGAGCCAGCCATCTGCTTGGCTTGCATGCAGGACTTGAAAGCCAGAGCATGTCCGCGAAGCGTGAAGCGAGGTGGGTCGAGCGCTTGCGAAGCAAGACGCGTGACCAAGTCCTGTCTCGAGAACTTATATATAATATTTTCCCATGTTAAAATAAACTTAATGCGTAAAAGATATAAAATATTGTTATTTAGTATTGGGTCTTCTTTGATCGTTTTACTTTCGGTGATGGCAGGATATTATGCTGGCTATTCACGAAACGCCGCACTTATTCTTGGCAACCCTAACGGCCAAAAGGGATTGAACATTCGAATAGAAACCCCCAGCCCGACCGCAACACCAATTTCTTCGCCAGAAAATGATGTAACAACAGATGTTACACCTAACCCATCATCTCCAGCCGAAAGTGCTTTGCCCCAATTGCCAATCACTTCAATTTCTTCTTGTGTAAATCAGTTGAGCGAGGCCTGGAATTCATGGAAATTAGGGGACGTAATAGACGCAGAGAATAAAGCCGCCTCGATAGTAGGTTCTCCTGATTGCCTACCCGAGAAAAACGAGGCAAATCATCTTCTTTTTTTGGTTAATATTGTGCAGGGCAAGTTCCAGGCAGGAATAGACAAGTTTTCGTTAATACAATCCTCATACGACAAATACTCCTCATTGATTGAACCACTTGTGGAGACTTATCGGCATCTCGATATGTTCAACCAAGCTTCAGAGTATGCCAGCAAGTTGAACGATCCTCGTTACAAGGCCCTTGCAAGCCTGCTCTCCGACCAAACTTTAAATCCTATTAAAATAGACGCGCCATCAACTAACACCGTATCCTTCATCCGTTCAAACTTGGGCGCTTTTATGCCCAACATTAATTTGACCATCAACGGCAAACAAGTGAGTTCGTTCCTCGACACTGGCGGAGATTATCTCTTTTTGAGTAAGAGGCTCGCTAACGAACTCGGCGTAACCTACGGGGACAGATGTTGGGACGACACAAATGGACCAAATACGAAAAGGTACTGCTGGGGTTCCTTGATTAAAGAGCTGAAATTTGGACAAAATATTTCTATAAAAAATTATCCTGTCGTAGTAACTTATCTCCTAAACGGAGAAGACTCTGATCTCCCCGGACCAGTATTCGGGAACGACCTCTTACGAAGATTTTATACAACTGTCGATTACCCAAATAGACGTTTTATTTTTACGCCAAAGCACGATTCTACTTTAAAAACCAAACATTTGGGGATGCTACCTAACCAAAAAATAGAAATGCCCTTTTATCTGTCAGATAGCCTTTTTATGGTGGTCCGTGGTTCCTTTGGAAAACAAAACAAGTTGAATTATTTCGTTGATACTGGTTTACCGCCGCTTGTGCCGCACCTTACCAAGCAACCAGCTGTTTTTGCGGACAAAGATAAGTTAATAGCCTGGGGATACAACCCTGATAGTTATCCTCACTACTGTAGCAATAGTGGAGGAAATAGCCTTTGCGAATTTAATCCGCGCACAAATATAACAATTGGCCAGTTGTCTCAAAAAGGCAACGAGGTACGCAGTACCAATGCACCTCTATTCTCGGGATCCGGGTACGATCATTTTTGGGGAATGAAAGTGGACGGGATTATTTCTCATGCATTCATCAGTAAATATGCATGGACAATTGATACGACTAACGTCCCCTATAAATACATATTCTCAAAATAAGAACAGTATTCACACTTCGTATATTTTTCCGGAAAGGGAAGGATAACGTGCTCACTCTTCGTACGTCACGGCTTTCGGTCGATTGCGTACTCCACCTTTCGAGCAGTTCTCGAATACTAAAGGTTTACTTTTTGAAGTAGTCTTCAACTTCCTGAAACTTGTTTCAA
Source organism: uncultured Candidatus Saccharibacteria bacterium (assembly GCA_964396115.1). Classification (GTDB taxonomy): domain Bacteria; phylum Patescibacteriota; class Andersenbacteria; order UBA10190; family CAIZMI01; genus CAYNDL01. The sequence goes on along the minus strand of CAYNDL010000002.1, from coordinate 12,513 downwards.
TATATAAATAAAACCACCCCTGATTGGGATGGCTTTATTTTTATATGGAGCGGGTAACGGGAGTCCTCTTTCCCCAAAAAAACGCCTCACTTCGTTCGATGCGATTTTTCTCCTCCAGAGCCGGGGTCGTCAAAAATATGAAGCAGTTCATATTTTTGCCGTACCCTTCGACTCTCTTACTTATCTTGATTAAAGAAAAACAGACATGAAGCCTGCTTTTCTTTAATGGAGCGGGTAACGGGAGTCGAACCCGTATCTTTTCCATGGCAAGGAAATATAATGCCGCTATACGATACCCGCCTAGTAGCAAGAAATATACGGCAAAAGCTCTTATTTTTCAACTCCCCGCGGGTTTACAGGAAGCACATCATAAGTTATTATTTTTTCGCAATTCGAGATGCGCCGCGGTAGCTCAGTGGTAGAGCGCAGCCCTGAAGAGGCTGGCGTCGTCAGTTCGATTCTGACCCGCGGCACCAAGAAATATTGGGCGGTTAGCTCAGCGGTAGAGCAGTTCGTTTACACCGAAAAGGTCAGGGGTTCGATTCCCTTACCGCCCACACGTTTCAAAAAAGATGATCTTAGTGGTCATCTTTTTTGAAATCTTGGGTAGCAAGCCAACTGCTTGGCTTGCGCACGGAATCGAAGGCCGGAACATGTCACACGCAGTGTGACGAGAGGCCGGGCTGTGCGCTTACCAGACGCATAGCCGATTCCCTTACCGCCCACAAGCAAATAAAAAATGGCCACTCTAGGGCGGCCATTTTTTATTATTTATCAGAAGTAGTTCAATGGGTTTGTGGGCCTTCCGTTCACTCGAACCTCGAAATGCAAGTGCGGTCCAGTTGAACGTCCTGTCGATCCCATTTTACCCAGTGTCTGTCCTTGTGTTACTGCCTGTCCAGATTTCACGTAGATTTTCGACATGTGGGCATAATATGTCTTTACATTATTACCGTGATCCAGGATAACAAGATTTCCATACCCACCAAGCCACCCACTGTAAGCAACCTTTCCGTTTTTCGCAGCCGTTATTGGAGGCAGGTTTCTATTCGGAATATCTATACCCGTGTGGCTCCAACCAAAGTACTGTGAGAGACGTTTGGTCGAAGTTGGCCAAAGATAACCAGCGAGCTGTTTGCCAGGTTTTGGCGTCGCAGTTGGTTCGGTCGATGGTTCTGGTTCATCATCAATAACAGGTTCATCATCAGGAGCCTCTGCAACAACGACAGGCCTCTTCTCAGGAGCCATATAACCATCTGGGATAATCAACTTCATCCCAATTTTTAACGTAGAGGAATCTCCCAAATTATTTTCTGCAACGATTTCCTCAGTCTTTACCTTATATTTCTTAGCGATAGTAGAAAGGTCTTCACCTTTCTCGACTTCATGCAAGACACCCGTAACCGGCAAGATGACCAAAATATCTCCCGTCTTAATAACATCACCATCTTTAATACCGTTTGCCCACAAGATAGTGTTTGTGCTTACGCCAAAACGAGCAGCGATAGTTGAGGGTGTGTCTCCTTCTTTGACTTGATAAGCAAAAGTTGTGGCTCGTTTCTGATCAGGAGTAGTGGAGGTTGAAGGTTCCTCAGATGAGAGCAACGCGTTTCCGTCTAGCGTGTTGGCAAGTTGAAACTCAAGATCGTCTTCGCTGATACCGCCAGAAAGCGAGGGAACCTGTGCCAGGGCATAGTTTCGTCCAGCGAGGGAAGACAGGGTACCTTCTTTCAAAGCCTTGGTATTCAAAGGACCTTCTTCAATATCAGCTTCACCAAACAGTTTAAACAACATACTGCCACGATCTGCGGCAGCAGTGGCATAGTTAGTAATCACAACACCGCCGACAATTAACAAGACAACGGCATGGACAACATACTCTTTAAGCAAGGAGAAACGTCCACGGGGACAGAATCTCAAAATGGAAGGGAAAACCCTTGCTAGGAGGCTTTTCCTTAACAGGAGACCGAGATCCCACGAGTCGCGCCGAAAATACTTGATCGACCCGCGAAATACGCGTTTTTTCCTTTCAGGGGAAGTATTACTTGGAATCTGGAGTTTTTCTTGACCTTCTTCTGTATTCTTTCTTCTCCAGAACGAAAAGGAAGTAATGACTGACCTTTCTTTTTCTTGGATCCTCAGAGGCACCTGAACTACCTAGAAATAATACGTCTTGGTAGGTCACCCCCTCGTTTTCACGCCCCCTTTGGCGCTTACTCCGAGCATCACTGATGGATCTTCGAAATACGGCGTTTTACCGCCTTTTGCGCTAGCGCTAGCCCTTTTTTGTTGGGCAAATACACCGGCGACATAACCGATAATACCGCTACCACAGCTGTCGTCAAGTATTAATGACATTTAACAAACAACAATTATGTGGCAAGAAATTCTTATGAAAATACACCCATTATTGAAAACCTGGACGAAAAAGTGCCTTCAGACCATCATTCCTTCTTTATCTCAGGTATCAATGATACAATTTTTCCCATGTCGTCCTCGCCGAAACAAATCCCACGCAAAAATGCGGGTTTTTCCTCCGAGGACCTACTAAAATCCCTCAATGACAAACAACGTCAGGCCGTTGTGACAACAGACGGCCCACTTTTGATTATTGCTGGAGCCGGCTCCGGCAAAACAAAGACACTCACACACCGAATCTCTTACATAATCAAAGAAAAGGGGGTTTCTGCTGAAAACATCTTGGCCCTAACCTTTACTAACAAAGCCGCCAGGGAAATGCGCGAACGAATCGTAAAATTGATTGGTAGTAAGCAGGCCACCCCATTGATGGGAACTTTTCATAGTTTTTGTGCTCGCATTCTCCGGAAGGAGGGAACCCTCATCGGCTTACCTCCACAATTTACTATTTACGACCAAGACGAGGCTAAATCAGTAATGAAATCCGCCATTGTCGACGCGAATTTGTCTCCAAAGGACATAAATCCCGCTGCAGTACTCAGTAAAATCAGCAGCCACAAGGATGAATTGCGTACTAGCGACATCGTCGAGGAAACGGCCGGCGACTTGTGGGAAAGACGAGTAGCAAAACTGTGGAGAGAATACGATGCCCGATTAAAAAAACTAAATGCGATAGATTTCGACGGCTTACTCCATCAGACAGTTCTACTCTTCAAGGAATTTCCCGACGTTCGCCAACGGTATGAGGATCAATTTCGTTATATTTCTGTCGACGAGTATCAGGATACAAACCACTGTCAGTTCCAGCTCTTAAAATTGCTTACAGGCACAACAAATAATCTTTGTGCAGTCGGAGATGATGCACAAGCAATTTATGGGTGGCGCGGAGCCAGGATTGAGAATATCCGCAATTTTCCTGACCATTTCCCTGGCTGCAAGGTAATAACAATGGATCAAAATTACCGTTCAACCCAAGCGATACTTCACTCTGCTAACCAAGTGATCTCCCACAGTTCTGAGGGATTTAAAAAGGACCTTTGGACCGAAAATCCTAAGGGCACCGCACCATTCCTTATTCGAGCTTTTGATGAAAAGGATGAAGGAAAACGAATACTTCGCCAATTCAAAAGATTGTTCGATTCCCAAAAATATCGACCCTCTGATGCAGCGATTCTTTACCGGACTAACGCTCAATCCCGCGCTTTGGAAGAAGCGTGCCTGTATACCGGCACTCCCTATGAGATAATCGGCGGTCTAACTTTCTATGAACGCAAGGAAGTAAAAGATATCATCGCTTATCTTCGTTTTATCCAAAATCCTAAAGACGAATTGGCGTTCAGGCGAATGGCCAATATCCCCACAAGGGGCGTTGGCGACCGAACAGTTGAGAAATGTTTAGCCGAAGCCAGAAAAATTGATGCCGATCCACTAGCAAAAGAAGTTCGTGAACTAATTCCGCTTGCTCGCCGTGGCGGCCTGGATGCTCTTGCTGAATTAATTGACGACTTGCGCGGAAAAATCGACAACACCCGGCCGGTAATTATCTTTGACGAGCTACTCAAAAAAATTCAGTTCAAAAATTGGCTAAGAGAGGAAAGCGAACGGACTCAGGGAAGGTCTGACCTCGGGGAAAGTCGTTTCGAAAACGTAATGGAGTTAGCGACGGTAGCAAATCGACACGATAATTTGGCCGAATTTATTGAAGAACTTGCCTTAATCTCCGACGCAGAAAAATCGTCTGCCAAAGATGAACAAAGGCAACGGATAAAAATGATGACAGTACACGCCGCCAAGGGACTCGAGTTCCCCATAGTCGCCGTAGCGGGGATGGAAGAAGGGCTGATGCCTCACCAAAACTCGCTGGACATGGAAGCTCAACTTGAGGAAGAACGTCGCCTCTGTTATGTCGCCATAACACGAGCCCGTGAACACGTTTTTCTCTCTTATGCACGCAACAGGACGATTTATGGAAAGATGGTCGAAACATTCCCATCACGTTTCTTAGATGACATTAAAGAGTATTGTGGTGACACCGAAGAAGCACCCATGGCAAAGGGAATTATCGGAACATTTATGGACGAGCCAGTCGTTTACGCCGAGGAGGAGCTATCGTATCAACCAGGGGAAAGAGTGCGCCATGAAGTTTTTGGTGAAGGAACTATCGAAAACATCCAAGGAACCCTACTAAAAGTCCGTTTTTCTTCTGGCATCAAGATGCTTGACGGGACAGTGGCTCCTCTGCAAAGAATAGCGCATGCAGACGCTTAAGAAGTTACACGTTCTCGTAGCAGTATCGTGTGGCTTTTTTCTCTTCGCATCACTCCTCCATGCACAAGAATTGCAGCCAACACCTATTCCCCTCCTTCTAAATGAAGACGAAATTTGGACGACAATTCCAAAGCAAGGAAATAATGTGGGTGAAGCTCTCAATAGTGCAGGCATCAAATGGAGCAGTCAGGACTGGATCGTACCCAGTCCAGAAACACCGCTAAAAGCAGTTAATCAGATTTTTCTTTCCCGAATGAGGACTGTAAGCGTTGTTATCGGTGATGGAATTAAGCAGTCTGTCCAGATTTACCGAACAACTGTGGCCGATGCACTAAAAAAGGGTGGCGTACCCTTGAGCACGATCGACATTGTTAACCCGGAACGCGATGTTTTTTTACGCGAAGGTGACACAATAAAAATTACCAGGGTAACTGAGGAGACAAGGGTTGAAACAGAGGAACAGGATGCCCCCGTAAAAGTTCAGTTCGATAAATCCATGCTGTTAGGAGAAGAAAAAGTTACCAATCCAGGTCAAAATAAAATTACCGCTGTTACCGTAAAAATACATTCAGAAAACGGTAAGGAAATTTCCCGCAAAATTGTTAAGAAAGAAGTTATCCAAGAAGCACAACCAAAACTCGTAATCCGTGGAACAAAAGTAGTTGTCCTGGGCGTGGAGACCGGAAGAGCTTCCTGGTACAACGCCGACACAAAAACAACAGCTCACAGGACTCTCCCCTTTGGTACGAAACTTCGCGTTACAAACACTGAAACAGGAGCGGCTATAATAGTAAAGGTGGCTGATCGAGGACCATATGTCGACGGAAGGGTAGTGGATTTAAGCGCTGACGCCTTCCGCGCCCTCGCACCACTGAGTACAGGAACAATGCCCGTTCGCGTAGAACAACTACAATGAACAACCAATTATTAGATCCTACATATTTACAGAGATTTTTATCGCAACACCTCTTGCCGACCCTCGACAGGTTTGGGCAACATTTTCTTGTAGATGGAGAGGTTCTGGACAACATCGTTCAGGCCTGCAACTTAAGCCCAAAGAAACCCGTTGTCGAAGTGGGTCCGGGTCTTGGTGTCCTAACAAAGGCGGTGGCACCGTTAACTTCAAAGGTCTATAGCATTGAGTTGGACCGCCGTATCATTCCCATTTTGAAAGAACTGGTCAGGGATACCCCAAACATCGAAGTAATCGCGGGTGACATTTTAAGGAACTACCCTCAAATCATTTTTAAAGAGAATATCCCCGATCACTATGACGTTATCGGCAATATCCCTTACAACATTTCAGCAAAATTGTTGCGCCACGTTCTCTCATGGGAACCAAGACCCGACAATATTACCTTCCTAATCGACGCTGAAGTTGCAAAAAGGATTTCAGCAAAGCCACCGGAAATGAGTGTCCTTGCTGTTTCTGTGCAAGTTTACGCTGAACCGGAAATAATCGGGCCCGAAGTGCAGCCCCATTCATTTCTACCGCCTCCAAAAGTAAAATCCGCAATTTTACGCCTGACCACAAGAAAGAAACCCCTGGTAAGAGAGGGGGATTTAAACAGCTTCTTCTCGTTGGTTAAAGCGGGTTTTTCACAAAAACGCAAAACACTGCAAAACTCGTTAAAAGCACTATGGCGCTGTAGTGGAGAAGATGCCGCTATCATTCTGAAGAGATCAGGAATCGACCCTCAAAGAAGGGCGCAAACGCTTTCTATTGAGGAATGGCTAACTATTCTACAAAACCAAAAAACTAATTCGACTAAAACAATTTAAACCGGGTGATTTTTGTGTTAACCTAGTAGTAAGAATATTTACCACGTAAGCAATGTCTCTTAATCGCACATCTGGTTTGGCTCTTGGCTTTGGAATCGGCATTTTGATCGCTGCCGTTTTGTTTGGCACAAGTTGGCTAATGAAAAAAAATAACGCCAATCTGACGCGCACCCAGGTTTTGCAACCAACAACTACTCGGAGCCCGATCGTTATTCCGGTTCGCACTCCGGCAAGCAAAGAAAATACAGGGGACAGTTTAGTCGGAAAAATGGCACCCAAAGAAGAAGAGGTGGTAGCAGACATCCAAAAGAGCCTAAACGAATTGTACGGACCAAAGCGATAAAAAGATAAAAAAACAAATAAACAACAAATGTCTAAAAAAACTTTATTAATCGGTGCCGGAGGAATTGTTTTACTGCTAGCGGTAATAATTTTCTTTTTTATGCGAGGCAGAGGAGGAAATGGCACGGAAGTGACGCCTACTCCCGACGCCAGTGTTGAACCCTCAGCACCCACCGATGATCCGATCTTCACCACCACTCCGTCTCCTGTGGCAACTTCATATATGGACGTGTGTCCTGCGAATTGGACCAACCTGCCCGATGGCGATAAAGACGGCCTGCCTGATAAAATCGAGGCCGTTTATAAATCCAACCAAACGGTTGCGGACACAGACAGCGATAACTATTCAGATGGCCAGGAGGTTAAGAATGGTTACGATCCAGTGCTTCCTGGCTCTGCACGCCTAGATAGCGATAACGACGAATTATTCGATAACGAAGAATGTAACTATAAAACCGACTCGTTCAATCCTGACACCGATGGTGATGGTTACAAAGACGGAACCGAGGTTAAGAATGGTTACGATCCGTATGTTCCGGGAAGCGCACGTCTGTCCACGACACCCACACCGTCAGCAGTACCTTCATCTACTCCAATAGGTGGTGGAACAACCGGCATTGTTTCGGTTAGTGAATTAAAAATTACAAAGGACAGCAGTGCGACTGCGATAAAAACATATTTGGATGCCGTAGACAAGAATAGTCCAACAGAACTTACGAGCGGCAACCAGTTTACAGAAGCTATAATGGCTGCTTTTAAGGGAAACACCGCCGCACTAGAGAAGATAATCACCCGTTTAAAACAATACGAATCGGCTGTCCTCAAAATTACCACCCCAGAACCTGCCGTAAATCATCAATTAATATTCGTGACTTTAATACGCCTGGTCAACATGAAACTACAGGCGATCGTTGACGCTAAAGGGGACGCCCAGAAACAGTTTTCAATTGTGTTGGAGTTGAGAAACCTTCTTCCAGAATATCTAGAAAAACTGCAAACTGAGCGAAACAAGCTAAACGCGATGGTTAAATAAAAAATCAGCAGTTCAATAAGAACGCTCTAACGGATAGCGTGCTACAATAATACAAACAAAGAAAAATGAGTAAAAAAGCACTATTCATCATTTTGGGAATCGCCTTAATAAGCATCACCCTTTTCGGTGTTTTAATGGTTATGTTGCCGAGATCGCAGAAAAACACACCTGTTGCCGAAGCAACGCCAACTCCCAGCGAAGATCCTTTATTTTCAGGACAAAAAACAGGTAGCGGAGATGATCAGCTTTTTACTAATGACGGAGGAACACCAACAGATAACGGATCGTCTTTGACTATTGCATCTAAGGGAATCTGTCCGGAACAGTGGGGAGGACAAGCCGATTCTGATCAGGATGAGTTGCCAGATTCCGTTGAAGCGACATATAAGACGGACCCCAATAAGGCAGACACGGACGGTGACGGATACAAGGACGGAGAAGAAATTAAAAATGGTTATGACCCTGAAAGATCAGGAAGTGTCCGCCTAGACAGCGACGGTGATGGGCTACTAGACAACGAGGAGTGTCGTTGGAAAACGGATCCGTTCAATAAGGATACGGATGGTGATAGTTTTGTTGACGGTCAAGAAGTCAAAAACGGTTACGACCCTACCGTAAAAGGTGACGGCAACGGAAGCGATGCCCTACCTGAAAAGGTGGCACAACAGACAAATAATGCCTTGAGGCCAGACGTAAACTCATCTAACTATACTGAGGGACTCGCCGGCTTGATCCTTGGAGACCGTCCGGTAAGCCAAGCAGGGCAAGTACAAGTTACTCCAACCCAGATACAACAAACCCTAGCAAACGCCGAACTTAATACTGATTTGCCTGTAATAAGCACTGACCAACTGACACTAAAACAAAGCAACACTCCTGCTGATATTAAGGAATATCTCGATCAGATAAATAAAATCAGCCCGCAATCGCTCCTTGATTCCGCTACACTCACGAATGCATTACTCCAGGCTTTTAATGGCAATACGTCTGGAATAGCGGCAATCAGACGTGATTTGCAAAATTATCAAACAGCGTTGAAAGCTGTGCCCACCCCAGCAAGCGCCATACCTCACCAAAAACAACTTATTGCTATCACTCAATATATAGACGACCATCTGGGAACAATCCAAACTTACGGTAAAAGCGATCCTGTTCGTGCCTACCTTGCCGCTCGAGAGTTACAGGAAGGACTGCCTCCGCACATCTCGGAGCTGGATAGGCTCCGCGCAGAATTGGAAAACTTAGCTAAACAGTAATTCCAGATGAAACGCAAAAAGATCGCGGCGACGTTCGTAATTCTTACACTAATTGGAGCCGTCCAGTTTTTTGCCTATTCCAGCCATGCACAATCTACGGGAAGTACTGGACAAGTAATGACACAACTTTTCGCCTCTCTCCTTCAGGGACTGCTCCAATTAACTAGCGGCGGCAATACACCCCAGACAGGCTCATCTGATGAACAAGTTCCCATTCCAGCAACAATAAACACTACCCAAACAGGGAGCCGGGGCACTAACAGCACCGGTGGTACTTCATTGAACAATACATTAGGGAGCAAATCATTCTTTCTATACAAAGAAGCTGGAGTATACGTAATTAAGCCGAATTCCCAGAATATTTCCTTAAATGAAAAGGTAAATTATTTTAACGCAACATCAGAAAGCCAAAAAGTGATTGTTAGAGACACCAGCAGCGTTCAAGCAAAAAGTGAAGTGACTATTCTTCCAAATTCCGTCCATATTTTCCTCTTTTCTACAAAAGGAAATTACAAACTATGCCTTTCAGGATCCAGCCCTGAGATCTGTGTTCCCGTGAATGTTCAGTGAAGCCACGCGGGCGTGATATACTAATAAAAACCATACCAAAATGTCTAAAATAAAATTATCTATATTACTCTTTCTCACTGTAGCAATATTCAGTTTGTTTGCCTTAGTTTCTAAGGCACAATGTGGATCTCAAGGATGCTTCCCTCCAGGATTCAACGGCAGCATCCCTAAAGGTGGAGGTACTATCCCCATACCCTTGAGTGGATACACCTTGAGTTATTTCGAAAAGTTACCGGAGGGAATCGATCAAAATTTATTAAATTTGGCAAAGGAACAAGGTCTGAAGATTCAGGACAAGGTAAGAAATGAACCTCTCCTGTCTGACCCTCAAAACAACAGTTTAATCGGAGGAATGAAAGATAAAATGAAGCCGGAAGAATTCGCAAAAAAGATTAATGAATTTTTGAAGAAGAATGTTCTCCCTCAAACCAGTCCTTGTCCTGTGCTTATGCCGGGTATGGGTCTCCATCATAAAGATGGCAAGGGGATGTGGGGCGAGAAAGATGTAACAACAGAAACTTCAAAGAACAAGGATGCCTACGGGAACGTGCCCAAAACCCCTATAAACGAATCCGAACCAAACAAAACAGCAAGGACGGGAGGAAAAATATCCGCTCCTGCAGGATACGAAGACGATAAAAGTCTCGAAGAGGCAAAAAAGACTATTGGCATGAATTTGTTGGACCAAATAATGATTCCAAAAAATAAGGAAACAGCGATCCTGGAATCCCATGTCCAGTCCCTTATCAAAGCAAGTGGCGGAAAAGTTACGGCAGACCAAATAAAACTAACAACGAACGAACAGCTAAAAGAGTACTTTGAGACGGGTTTTTACAAGCCTAACGAAAAAAGCAAAATTTCCGTTCGGCCAAGCATGTACCACGTTGGGCAAATGTATCCGTCAGAAAAATCTAATAGCAAAAAACCCTTCACTGTGGAAACTGATTGTGTTTTCCGCGATGCCTCACCTGACGAAATAAACAAATGGCAAAAGGGTGGAGGATTTGGCGATAATAAAGGCCAAGGCAACAACCAGTGGGGTCCAGGCGGCGGTAACGGTGGAGGGGGTAACGGCGGAGGTGGTAGTGGGGGTGGTTTAGACGCACTGAAAAACATCTTGCCCCAATTGATGCAAGCTTTAGGTAAGGGTGGACAAAACCAGAACCAGCCCCAGCAAGGATCGTCTCCGACTCCTTATCCGGGATACAATCCGTCCAATAATTCTTACCGTTGTCCTCGCAGCTCAAGTGATATCGAGGTCTGCGCTGAGGATGGGCGAGAATACGCAAACCGCTGCGTTGCTGAATATGAAAAGCAACTAACAGTGCTTCACGAAGGTGAATGTACCGAGGCGGAAAAAGCGATGAAAAGTAGCCAATTTTTCGAAATGTTCCAAGAAGCAATTCAAGGAGGCGTCCCCGAGAGCGTTCTCAATTCTGTTTTGAGCTTGATTGCCAGAATGGTCTCTGATGTTTTCTCTGGGAACAGCACACCGACGACGGATATATAATATTATTGAAATGCTAAAAGCATCTGAAATTAAACTTCCAACCCTTGCACTTGGTGCGATCGGTCTGGTCTCTGTTATTTCATTGGCCTTAGCATCATTAAACAACAATTCACTTTTAAGGACTGCTACTACTGTCTCCACGAGACCTTCTAGCCCTGTGTTGGTAGTTGATAGGGGAAGCGGGGCAGCCCCAAACTTGTCCACAACCGTCCTTAATTATTATTACGGCTCTCCGAGCAACTATCCCGCCAATATTCAGCCGAGCGCCATGTCGCGCGATCTTTTGCGACAAGCGGCATACAATGACGACTTTATGTTGGTCGAGACACAGTTCGACAGCTACAGCGGTGTCCCGAAGTCCTATGTTGTTTCCGGGAAAGGGCAGTACGCAGTTCCTATGACTGAAGAGCAACTGCAGAAATTAGGAATATCTGGTGACGAAATCAATAAAGGAAATGTACCCTTACTTAAAAATAAGGATGGTTCAAAAACAAGCGGTGACAATAATGCACAACAAATCGCGGATAAACTCGGATTAAAAGATAAACTTAATGCCTCAAAGACCAAGGGGGTTTGCGTGCACGTCACTCCGGGCGAAGATGATGAGTTTAAGGACGGCAAGAAGCCAATGTACGGAAATACGAATGTGTACCCACTTTCCAACGAAGACGGAAAAAGCGAAAGAAAAGAAGATATAAACGGCAAGAAAGCCACAGAGGAGGAATTTGATCAAAATTTTGATGCAAGAAACGCAAATGATGGCAAAGGCCTTGGGCACCTCCGAAAACTTTCTGAATTTGAAAAAATCAAGCACGTTGGCCAGCAAACACAGACTAATTACGATATTGATGAGAAGAAAGCGAAAGAACAATCATCAACTGTGCCATTGTGGTCGAGCGGAAAAAAGAACAATGCGTTATCAACAAAGCAACTGGATGAAGCCCTCAGTTCCTCGCTTCACGCTTACAAAGCATCCGATTCAGGACCATCTATGCAACCTGGAATATATGGTATTGGGCAAATACAGTGTGACGCTGATAACAAGAGGCCTGTTAAGGTCGTTTCAACAGGCCCAACAAGTTGCTCTTTCGAATTTCTAGCGGAAAACTCACCAGAATACAAAGACTGGAAAAATAAAGGAGGAAACTGTACAAGTCCAGACCAACCAAACCAACAGAAACCAAACGATCCAAAAAAAGACCCAAAAGGTGAGAACAAGGATGACATGAAACAATCACCTAAACCAAGCCCGAATTCCAACCCCTTTAAAGACGACAAGGGCCAGAATCCCGGCGGCGGAAACCAGGGCTGAGGTAATCAAGGTGGGGGACAAC
>CAYNDL010000001.1:0-44815 GCA_964396115.1 uncultured Candidatus Saccharibacteria bacterium | reverse complement strand
CAATAGAAACCACCAAACGCAAGTTAGCTTCCGCTAAACGTTTGCGCGCTTCTTGATCGCCTTTTTCTGTGCGTTTTGCCAATTCAACTTCTTCTTCAGAGGTGAGGAGCGGTACCTTACCAATTTCGCGAAGATACATCTGAACAGAGTCATTGGAAATATTGCTGATATCGATGACGTTTTCCTCGCGGTCTTTTGATTGCGAACGATGCTCACCTTTCTTAGTGGGTTTGGTGCTGACCACCTTCGGAGTTTCAGAAGGAATTTCGTAGTCGATCAGGGAGCTAACAGGCTCTTCAATACGCAGACCGCGGCTAGACAACCTGTCATACAAAGCCTCCAAAGCTTCAATGTTCTCTTCCACCTCGGGAATAGCTTTCAAGATTTCCTCTTCGGTAACAAAGCCAACCTGTTGGCCTTTGCGTAACAGTTCTTCAACAGCAACCGAAGACAAAATTTCCTCTACGCTTTTCTTTTCTTCTTTTTCAACTTTGTGATGTCTGGTTTCGTGCTTGTGCGCCTTTCCAGCCGGACGTTTTTTGAGCGCCAGCTTACTTTGTACGGCCGTAGATTTTTTTGCCGCCTTTGCTTGTTTTTTCACTTTTGTCCGAGCCTGCTTCTTTGCTTTTTTCTCGGAATGGGAAGAGCGCTTTTTAGTAGCCACCAATATATAAACTTAGGTCGTAAGACGTTCCGCTTGAACTAGTTTCTCCGTTAATTGTGCAATCTCTTGCAGTATTAACGGTGATTCTTCTTGGGAAACTCCCTCTAGTTTTTTGGTCAGGATGTGCAGATTCTCGCGAATGTGCGCCTGTACCAATTCCCTAAGAAGAATGCGGATTTCTTGATCCGGCGCGGTCAACAGCCCTTCTTCTTGTTCCACCTCGATGGCCAAAAGAAAGATGTCGACTAGCCGTTTGAGATCTTCTGGAAGATTATACTTTATCCCAGAAAAATCAAATGGTTCCTCCTTACGGTAAGTCGCATTATACAACTTAAGGTACTCATTATACAAGTTTCTTGTGTGTTGGGCAATAAATGCTTCTGATGGGAGGTTTTCTTGCACAAAAGCGAAGGATCCGGGGGATACGAGCAAAAGAGTGAGTAGCCTTTCCTCTCTCAGGGTACGGGGATCTAATTCGGGCTTATTTTCCTGGGATCGTGCTGTTTGTTGCGGTTGATTTAGAGCCATCGACCGTTCCAGGCGCTTCAGGTCTTCATTGAGGTAGCGGGATTCCAAACCGAGTTCTTCCCCCAACCTTTGGAGATATTCTCCCCGCACAACCGCTTCAGGTATCCGAGCCAAAAGGGGTAAAAGCTCTGCGGTTATCTCTTTCTTTGCTGCTGCATCCATCTTTGTATGCGCCGCAACTGCCCGTTTTAAAAGGAAATTAAACACATCGATCCGATCCTCAATCGCCTTTTTCCAGGCCTCTGGGTCCTTGATGGCCACATCCGCTGGGTCTTGTCCGTTTGGAAGAAGAACGATGGTAACAGAAAAACCTGTCGCCACCGCCATATCAATCGCCCGCCTTGTGGCCTCATCACCAGCCGCATCCCCGTCGAACGAGAAGACAATATTTTCAGTAAAACGACGGACCACCTGCAAGTGCTCGTCTGTTAAAGCTGTTCCGGATGTTGCCACGACATTAGTAACGCCCGCTTGATGCGAACCGATAACATCCGTATACCCTTCCACAATAATCACGTAATCTTTTTCCCTGATTGCGTTTCGAGCTTTGTCTAAACCATACAAAATCCTGCTTTTGCGATAAAGCGTTGTTTCCGGACTATTTATATATTTAGCTGCTGGCCTATTGGGGTCTGTTTTTAGAATCCTCCCCGCCAGACCAACAACCGAACCATGCATATCAGAAAGAGGAAAAAGTACCCGACTATAGAAACGCTCATAATACCCATTCCGTCCAGGAGCGATGATTCCCGTATTCAATAAATCCTGCGTGCTCACACCACGCTTATTCGCTTTTTCTATAATGGGTGTACCCATCGGCGGCACATACCCTAACCGCCACTCGCTGATACTCGCTTCTGTCAGGCCGCGGCTTAACAAGTATTCTCGCGCAACTTTCCCTGCCGCAGTTTTTTGAAGAACCGTATGGTAAAAATCAGCAGTTGTATCTAATGTGGCACGCAGCCGTTCACGCTCTTCCCGGTGTTCCGTGCGTTCGAAAGCTAGCGTTATCCCAGCGCGATTGGCCAATACCCGCAAAGCTTCCGCAAAGGTCATCCCCTCTTTCTCCATCACCCAGGTGAAAATGTCGCCGGACTTTGAGCAACCAAAACAATGGAACATTTGACGGTTGGGGCTCACAACAAAAGATGGCGTCTTTTCGTTATGGAACGGGCAAAGACCTTTAAAGTTCACGCCGGCTTTTTTCAACTTAACCTGCTCGCCGATCAAGGCGACAATATCCGTCCGTTCTTTAACTAGTTCAACATTAGAGTCACCCATGCAAGAGTGAGAGTATATGGCTTTTTAGACAAAGTGAAGTCCCCTATTACAGATCGCTGCCCGACAAGGAAGGCGCCCGCGGTGGATTCACTGTAACCGGATGAGGGCTCATGGAGGTACGGACACCAACGTACAGCAGCACCAAAATAATTGTTATTGTTAGGTATTTGAGAAAATTTTCCGCCATTTTTCTGGGATCAAAATATTATCCATCCTTTGTACTCCCCCAGCGGAAGAAAATTCGTAATGCAGGTCACCTATTTTATTGTGGTACCGCGGAATGTTCTGCCGTCGATGATATTTTTTACGTTCTCCAGATCTTTCCCCCCAGCAACAACAACTTCAATATTTTTCTCGGATGCCAAGCGCGCAGCGACAGGATCGACGGGTGCGTGGATTCCTGGCGACCATTCGGACGGGATTAATTTCATGTATTCTGTCCAAGAAATTGTTTCAATTGGTTTGGCATCCGCAAACTTTTGATTGTCCTTGTCGTAAACATATTCGGGTTTCCCTAGAATAATTGTTTGACCGATTCCGAAATCAACAGAGATTTGTACAGATACAAAATCAGTGGACCAACCCGGCCGCCAACCAGCGCCTATAACAACAGGATATCCTTCGAAGCCTTTGAGTTTCCCCTGCGCTTCAAATAAGACAGGGTGCGCCTCTTCCCGGAATATCGTCCTCAACAAGTGCCCGTTCAAACGCGTGGCGTGGATACCAATCCAATCTTTATCTTCATCTGGAACATCAAGAATTTGTCCGGCCGCTTTTTGGAACTCTCGTGCCGGCGCCCCGCCGCCAACAACGATCACAAACCGTTTCCCTTCTTTGATCTGGTCTTTAATAAAGGAATGAAAACTTTTTAGATATTCCACATTTATTTTGTCGGGACAAACAATAGAACCGCCCAATGCGATTACAAAGTCTTTAGTCATTCGCGCACCATCGTTAGCAACATTTTTGCTTGCGACTTCGCCTTCACTGCATGGGGAATATTTGCTGGCATGACAATCATGTGACCTGCGGTGAGATTGTGCGACATACTATCGATCGTGATCTCGAATTCGCCATCGATCACTTGTACCAAAGCGTCATAGGGAGTTTTGTGCTCACTCAACCCCTGACCGCCATCAAAAGCAAAAAGTGTTACCGTACCTGCTTTTTTATCGACAATGGTGCGGCTTACGACTGCCCCTTCTTGGTAACCGATAAGTGCGACTAATTCTTTTGCTTCGGAATAATTTGTCATGGTTCGTATACTCTAGTGATTAATACTTTGCCCCTTCCCGTCATTTTAACCCCGTTGGCAAAGGTGAGATCAAAACTCACTGTTGCGTTATCAGCGAGCGAGGTTAAATCTCCCTGTTCCATTTCAAACCAGCCGGACTTCAGATTATAAGTTATGGCTTTATCCTGAAAATACCCGTTGAATGGCTTGTTCGGAGAAGCAGGATCAAAGACATAACGCTTGCCTTGTTCAATAGAGGTGAAATTAACCAGGCGTGCTATGCGGACTCCACTACCGCGACCACTGGAGATTTCAAAAGCATATGTTCCAGCGCAGGCCACGCCTTTTCCACTCTCATCAGTACATTCAGGCCCACCAGTGATCATTTGCAATTCACAGGAGTCGACGGGAAAGGACGTACCCTGAACGGCAACGCGTACGCCGCAACGCGAGCTAATCTCTGGACTCGGCTTCGCAACCGGTGTTTGGGTTGGTTTAGGCGTAACGGCCAATAGTGGTTTACCCGTGCTGGAAGGCAACGGTGTGCTAAATGGAGAAACTTGGATCTTGTTATTTTCAAAGACCAAACTGTTTATCTCGTTATTAACTGGCTGTCCCTTTCGAGCTTCCATGAATACGTAGGCGCCAAGGCCAATTACAACCACGAGAAGAACTGCGATTACTATGTTTTTGTTCATATTTTTATATTAAGTGAGAACCATTAAATTGGATATGATGAAAACTTATTATATTTGAATTATCGGGTTGGGCGAGTTATGCTTTTGACGCTCATAAACCAGGAGACGTGCCAGAGTGGCCGAATGGGCCGCACTCGAAATGCGGTAAGCCCGAAAGGGCTTCGGAGGTTCGAATCCTCCCGTCTCCGCACCATCAAAAAACACCCTGTTGGGTGCTTTTTGTTTATGCCTTAAGTAGTCCTTAACTTCGGACGTTTGCCCTATTCCTTCTTATTCTGCGAAGAATTACGTACACCACTGCCAATGCAATCCATAGCGGAATAAAGACGATCAACCAAATAACGAGAGTTCCTAATGATTGCGCAACTTTAACTAGTGCACGGAACGCAGACTTTGCGATGACCATCGGACTCCATGCCTTAACTGGATCAACCACAGGCAATTGCCCTTCGTCCACGGCGTAGTAAACAGTGATGGCGGACATCTTGGCAGTCTTTTCTAAATATTCAGCGTGTCCCTTGGCCACCTCAATTTGACTGCGTACCCTTTCCAACTCCCGTTGTACTTCCAAAACATCGGATACTTTCTGCACCCTCTTCATTATCTCCATGAATTGTTCTTCGCTGGCTTGAAGAGTCTTGATGCGGGACTGCGTATCCACGTAGTCTTCGGTCACATCTTCACCAGCAACATATTCGTCGGTAACACGCACGCCGGTTCCTTTTGTATTCGCAATAACTTCTTCAAATTTTTCAACCGGGACGCGGATCGTTACGGTAGCCGAAGGTTCGTCAGCGGAACCTTCCACATTTGCGCTAACAACAAACCCACCAACACTAGTGGCAATCTTGGTCAAATCATCTACAGATTTTCGGACATCGGCCGTAACAATGGAAAGGTTGCCGGAACGGACGATTAACCTAGTCGCCGGCGTGGCATCCTCTGTTTTTTGTGCCATTGGAGCGGGTGCGTCCTGGGCAGCAAATTCCATCTCCGGTTGTCCAACAAAACCAGAACCAGCAGGCGCGACACTATTCATTTGCCGCGTCTTTGTAACTCTCATACCCCCGTCTTCTTCGGAAACTCCGGCGAATATCGTTACCAAGGATGTGACTGTAACAACAGCAACGACGATCACGATTAGGGCAAATAAGAGTTTGTATCTGGTTCTCATATTATTTTTTATGTTAAGGACTTTTATATTATAACTATACTTCGAACACACTCACAACTTCATCCCAATCTTCGGGACGGTTGGATTTGAGGCCGGAAACAGCGATGATCCGGTCACCCTTCTTGAGATCGTGTTTCTTCTTAATGTCAGTGGAAAACTTTTTCCACGACTTGCTCATGTCACCAAACTCATTGTCCAGGTAGGCAGATACGCCCCAAGTGAGGACTAGTTGTCTCTGTGTAGCAACCTCAGGGGTAACAGCAATGATTGGTTGGGACGGACGATGACGAGAAACGGCACGAGCGGTAAAACCTGAACGGGTGAGGACAAAGATTGCCTTTGCCCCAACAGCCTTAGCGACATTACAAGCAGCAGCACTCATCGCTAAAACCGGAGGAGTGGAACCATCCATTGAAGGCAGGGTAACGATATCGTCCAACGGAGAAGTTTCTGTGGACTTGATAATCGAAGCCATAGTATCGACAGTTTCCACCGGATACTTACCCATCGCGGATTCCTGAGACAACATTGTTGCATCAGTATGGTCGATAACAGCATTGGCAACGTCAGAAATTTCGGCGCGTGTTGGACGAGGAGCGTTTGTCATTGAATCCAACATTTGCGTAGCGGTAATCACGGGCTTGGCAGCTTCCAAACATTTTTGGATCATTACCTTTTGCCAGATAGGCACTTCGGCAGCCTTTGTTTCCAAAGCCAGGTCGCCACGAGCGACCATGATGCCGTCAGCTTCGGCTATGATTTCGTCGAGGTTAACTAACGCTTCGTGTTTTTCGATCTTAGCAATTATGTGCGGTGTGCTCATGCCGCTAGGCAGGTGTTTAGCAATCAATGCACGCAACTGCTTTACATCTTTAGCTCGGCGCACGAAAGACAGAGCAACAAAATCGACACCTTGTTGCAAGCCAAAGATCAGGTCTTCCTTATCTTTCGTTGAAATGGCAGAAGTGCTCAGAGAAGCTGTTGGAACAGTAATACCTTTGAAGGAAATCAATTTTCCGCCAATCAATACTTTGCACGATATCTTTTCGCCGTTGACTTTCAGGACCTGCAATTCCATGTTGCCGTCATCGAGAAGAATGCGGTCGTCCTTCTTAACGTCCTTGTGGAGGTTCTTATACTGGACCGGGATTACCGCGTCCTTGTATTCTTTGCTTCCCGTGCTAAGCATTACTTCCGTATCTTTTTTAAGTTCTATTCCACCCTCAGGCAGCTTACCCACACGAATCTTAGGACCCTGCAGATCTTGCAGGAGTGCAACGTTTACACCGGCTTTTTCAGCCGCTGCACGGATGTTTTGGATCAACATCTTATGGTTGTCGTACGACCCATGAGAAAAATTAAGACGGGCGACATTCATCCCCGCCTTTAACATTTCTACCAATGTTGCTACCGATTGAGACGCGGGACCAATAGTGCAAACAATTTTTGTTCGTTTATTCATAGCAGTATAGCGGCAGCAACGCCGCATTATTTAATTAAAAATTAATTTTTGCAGCGAGATCGCTGATCAACGGGAACTTGCGTGACTTCCCTTGCAGGGCGGCAACGAAGCCGATGATCATGAAGACCAGGATTACAATTTGCAAAAGCAAACCGATGATCGGAATGAATCCGGCCACAAGCGACGCGAGGAAAAGAATGAATGCCTGTTTGGCATGGAATTGCACAAACGGACTGTCTTTCTTCACCAAGAGCAACACCAAACTAATGATGTAGATATACGAAATTGCTGCTAATACTTTATTTTTTTGCACGTCGTCTGTTGGGTTGTTTACGGGTGCATTTGGTAGAGAATCCATAGGATTAAAATTATTAACTTAATACTCTTATTTTAACGTATTTTTAGCGATTTGTCACGTAAGTTAGATAAAAAAGAAGAGCCCTTTGTGCGGGCCCTTCTTTGAAATCTACTAATTATTACATTCCACCGAAGTCTCCCATGCCGCCACCGGCTGGAGCTTCTTTGTCTTTCTTTTCCGGGATATCGGTTACGACTGCTTCTGTGGTCAACAATGTTGCCGCGATTGAAGCAGCGTTTTGCAATTCGAGCCTGATAACTTTCTTCGGATCGACGATTCCCGCCTTGAACATATCGCGGTACTCGTTGGTCATCGCGTCGTATCCAGTCTTGAATTCCTGTTTGCGGACTTCCGCGATCACAACAGAACCTTCACGCCCGGCATTGAAAACGATCTGGCGAATTGGCTCTTCGATTGCCCGTTGGACAATACGCATACCAGTGACGATATCCTGATGCGCGCCGTCTTTAACCTTCTTGTCGATGAGTTCCTGCATTTCGGAAGACGCCTTCAAGAGGGCTAGACCGCCACCAGCTACAATACCTTCTTCAATGGCTGCCTTGGTCGCATTCACCGCATCTTCAACACGGTATTTCTTTTCTTTCTGTTCAGTTTCAGTTGGAGCACCAACTTTGATTACGCCGACACCAGAAGAAAGCTTGCTTAAGCGTTCCTGGAGCTTTTCACGGTCGTAGTCGGACTCGGTATGTTCAATTTGCGACTTGATCTGCTCAGCTCTTTCTTTGATCTTTGCTGGATCACCTTTTCCGTCCACGATGATTGTCTTTTCTTTTTCAATTACAACGCGGCGAGCTGAACCAAGCATTTCCAAAGTTACGTTTTCCAACTTCAATCCAAGCTCTTCGGAAATAAGCTGGGCACCTGTGACCGTGGCGATATCTCCGAGCAATTCCTTACGACGGTCGCCAAATCCTGGCGCCTTTACGGCAATGCCAGTGAAAGTGCCGCGAATCTTGTTTAGAATCAACGTAGCCAATGCTTCACCTTCAACATCTTCAGCGATAATAACAAAATTCTTTTGGCCAGCCTGCATTAACTTTTCCAATACCGGCAACAGTTCCTGCTGGATTGAAGAAATTTTCTTGTCGGTTACGAGGATTTGGGGATCATCGAGCTCGGCGGTCATCTTTTCCGTATTGGTTACCAAGTACGGAGAAGCATAACCCTTATCGAACTGAAGTCCTTTTACCACTTCCTTTTCGACACCGATTGATTGCGAGTCTTCAACTGTGATGGTGCCTTCAGAGCCGACACCTTCTTTGTCATCCATGATATCGGCAATTAACTTACCAATCTCTTCGTCTTGTGCAGAAATAGTGGCAACCTGGGTTATTTCCTCTTTGGAATCAATCTTCTTGGAATCGTTTTCCAAAGTCTTGACCGCGGAAGCAGTTGCTTCTTCGATGCCTTTCTTAATCAAAATAGGATTGGCGCCGGCAGCCACGTTCTTCATGCCTTCGCGAACAATCGCTTGGGTCAAAAGAACCGCAGCTGTGGTACCGTCGCCAGCTGTTTCGTTGGTTTTTTCCGCCGCCTCTTTTACTAACTCGGCGCCGATGTTTTCAAACTTATCTTCGAGTTCAATTTCTTTAGCAATCGTGACACCGTCGTTAGTGATTGTCGGCGCACCGAAGCCTTTGTCCAAAACCACATTACGTCCCTTAGGGCCGTAGGTGACTTTCACAGTATTCGCCAGTTGGTCTACTCCGGAGAGCAGCTTTTTTCTGGCCCGTTCATCAAAAATGATTTGCTTTGCCATAAAAGTTTCTAAAAATTAATTATTCAACAATTCCGAGGATTTTCTCTTCCTCGATTACCAAATATTTTTCTCCTTCAATTTCCACTTCGTCCGGAGCGTACTTCGTGAAGAGAACCCTGTCTCCTTCTTTTACGCTCATCTCGGCACGCTTTCCGTCTTCCATTAATTTTCCAGGACCGACTGCAACCACCTCACCCTGTTCAGGTTTTTCTTCGCGGGCAGTGTCCGGCAAAACAATTCCACTCTTTGTAACCTCTTCTTGTTTGAGAGGCTTAACAATTACTTTGTCGTTTAACGGCTTAATTTTCATATTTCCCTTTATCAATTAAGGATTAATCTAGGGTTTATCCTCGTTCCGAACATGGCTCGAAATGCACAAGCCGTGATCCGAATAGGCTAGCACTCTCAACTTGCGAGTGCTAACTCGAGTGTGCAAAAAATATAATTTGGTGTCAAGACGCTCTTTTGTGGAACATTAACTTAGTCCGGAGTCCTTCTGGTGACCGAACGCAGACATGCCGAATTGCTCCATTTTAATATTGAATAAGTTCAATAATGGCGCTTCCCGGGAACGAGGATGGAATTCCAGGTGTGATGAACTCGCGATGACCCGGCCCCCAACAGCATTGAAGGCGTCGCCCTCAGCTATTTTTTTCTTCTGTAACTCCCCTAGCCTCCTCTCAATGAAGTCCCCCAAAGTTCCCCCCAAGACGAGGCCGCCGATTCTTTTTATTAATGACAGGACAGGAAAGTCACTGACTGTTTTGATGTGTGAAACGCTGTCGGGAAAAACATTAATTAAATACTTTTCCATCCATAAGCGATTCTTTTCACGGAACCTCCAAGTGACTTTTTCGCCAAACAAAGGAATTATACGGGCGTACTCCAGAGCCGTGTATAAACTTTGGTAAGGGAGCTCGAGGGAATCTTCTGTTAAGTAGTGGTTTAAGCAAACACGATTTTTTGTGGGGCCAGTGGGGCGGCGGCGCAGACGCAAGGCATCCAGAAGCACCGTAACAACAAAGCGCACTGTCCAAATGCGTCCTGAAGCGGTAACCAACAAAACATCGAGGTCGCTATTCTCACTAACCACTTCCCTTGTGAGTGAACCGCTGGCCGCAACCATCTCCAAAAAAGGTACTGCTTGCAAAAGCCAAGCCACTGTCCTTAATCTTGGCCACTTAGTTTGCGCTAATGCATGTTTTCTAATGCGTTCATGGATTGTCTTTTCCCTGCCAGGAAAAACATAGTATCCCCAGTGAAAAAAAATCAGACCTTTTTCCACCAATCCGGACAGCGTGGCTTCAGTGTCGCCCAGACTGACGGCTCCTATATCTTGCCCCTGTGCCCGGAAAAGATAACGCCAGACTTCCATTCCTGTCAGCGGCATTTCCAATTGGTCGTGATACGAAAGAGTCGCCAGAACGGCCTGCTCCGGAAGTGTCAGATCCTTATAGGTCATCGAATTGTGGACTTAAGGTGTAACCTGGCGCCGAGAAGAAGAGATCACCGGCATCACGAGCAAAAGTCCGTAACGCACCCATACCACCCACGCCAGAAAAAAACCCAGGCTGCCATGATTAAAGCCCTGGACGATAATGAGGTAGTCCAAGAGAAGGTTAATCAACAACCAACTTCCACCCACCAAAAAACCTTGAGAAACCGAGATAAGATTGAGGCGGCTAGCGAAGGACCAATACACAACTAGTGCAAGCAGGGTTAGTACAACATCGGTGGGTACAGCGCGCTGCGTAAGGCCCAACAATAAGAGCAAGGCGACCATCGTGAAGAAGATCAACCATAAAGCTAGACCAAAAAAGATTGTACGTTTCCACACCTGAAGCTGCATCTACTTGATTATATCAGACAGTTAAACGAATATTTTATTTTTTGCTTTTTACAACCTTAGTTGCCTTAACCTTAACAGGTACTGTTTTCTTTTTTCCAAGCAATGCTTTCAAGTAGCGGCCGGTATGGCTAGCTTCAACGTTTGCGACGTCCTCAGGAGTTCCTTCCGCTACCACTTGTCCGCCACGCACACCGCCTTCGGGGCCCATATCGATTATCCAGTCGGCTGACTTTAGCACATCCAAGTTGTGTTCTATCACAAGCACGGAATTTCCCTTGTCTGCCAAAGCATGCAAAACAGTCAGGAGTTTCCGCACATCATCAAAATGGAGACCGGTTGTCGGCTCATCAAGAATGTAGATTGTCTTACCCGTCGCACGACGAGAAAGTTCCGTGGCCAGCTTGATGCGTTGCGCTTCACCGCCGGACAATTGTGTCGCCGGTTGTCCCAGGTGAACGTAACCAAGACCAACTTGTTCCAGTACTGCTAGTTTAGATTCAATAGAGGGGATCGCGCGGAAAAATTCGTGTGCCCTTTCGACTGTCATGTTCAGAACTTCAGAGATGCTCGCGCCCTTATATTTAATATCCAAGGCTTCGCGATTATACCGTTGGCCGTGGCACTCTTCGCACTCAACATAAACATCGGGCAAAAATTGCATCTCGATACGGATGACGCCATCGCCCTGACAAGTTTCACAGCGGCCACCGCGAACATTAAACGAGAATCGACCGGCGTCATAACCTCTTACGCGCGCTTCCGGTGTCGCCGCAAATAATTCACGGATCGCGGTAAAGACACCTGTGTAAGTTGCCGCGTTGCTGCGGGGCGTGCGGCCGATAGGAGACTGGTCGATCATGATAACCTTATCCAAATTCGACAAACCTTGAACACTGTCATGTTCACCGGGAAGATCTTTGGCGCCGTAAAACTCCTTCGCCAAGACTCGCGAAAGAATATCGTTGATTAGCGTGGATTTTCCGGAACCCGAAACACCAGAAACACAAACGAATTTACCAAGCGGAATCTTTATATCAACATCTTTTAGATTATGTTCTTTGGCGCCCTTGATAACCAACGCCTTGCCGTTGCCGTTGCGTTTCTTTTTCGGCACGGGGATCTCCATTTTTCCGGAAATATACTTACCGGTTAACGTATCTGATTTTTCCAGAGCTTTTGGCGTGCCAGCAAATACTATTTGCCCGCCATGTTCACCTGCTCCGGGACCAACATCGATTACATAATCGGAACTAAGAATAGTCTCTTCATCGTGTTCAACAACTATTACTGAGTTACCAAGGTCACGTAATGTCTTAAGTGTGCCAATAAGACGGCTGTTGTCCCGTTGGTGCAAACCGATAGAAGGCTCGTCCAAGATATAGAGCACACCCACTAAACCAGAACCGATTTGTGTGGCCAATCTTATGCGTTGCGCTTCACCGCCAGCGAGTGTAGCCGCAGAACGATCGAGGGTTAAGTAGTCCAAACCAACATCTAGCAAAAACTTTAAGCGTGCACGAATTTCCTTCAAAACCTGCTTGGCGATCAACTGTTCTCTGGGGCCAAACGTGTCATCAACATTACTCGTTGCAAGCGCTGTGAAAAACTTGAAGCCCTCATCAACAGTCATTGAGACAACCTCGTAAATATTTTTTCCAGCAACATGCACGCTCAGTGCTTCGGGTTTCAAACGTTTGCCTTGGCAAACAGGGCACGGCTTCTGCACCATGTACCGCTCAATTTCTGAACGCGCATAATCAGAATCCGTTTCCTTATACCGGCGCATAAGATTCGGGATAACACCTTCATACTTAGTATTGAATGTAGAGCCCTCATCACTCGTCACGGTGATTTCTTCGTCACCCATCCCGTACATGACAACATCCATAACTTTTTTGGAAAGTTTATTTACTGGGACGTCCAAAGAAAAATTATTTTTCTTGGCCACGGCTTCCAGGACCCACATGGCCCAAGAACTACCCCGCATCCGCCTGCTCCACGGTTTGATAGCCCCTTCCGCAAGCGATAATTTTTTGTTCGGCACCACCAATTCGATATCAACTTCCAGTTGTGTTCCCAAGCCAGTACATGCTGGACAAGCGCCGTGCGGACTGTTGAAAGAGAACATCCGCGGTTCCAGCTCCATCAAGCTAATTCCACAGTTAGGACAGGCGAACTGTTCAGAAAACACATGGTCTTTGCCGGACGTCCTGTCTTCAATAATCACGATTCCATCCCCGATCCGAGTCGCAGTTTCGACTGAGTCCGCAATACGCGGACGATCCAAATTTTTTTTATCGATTAGCAACCTGTCTACAACGACTTCGATCGAGTGTCTTTTTTGTTTATCCAATTCCAGTTGCATGGCATCCTCCAATTCGTATATTGATCCGTCTACACGTGCACGGACATAGCCCGCTTGCTGGATCTCCCGGAAAATTTGTTTGTGTTCACCTTTCCGGTCACGAACTTTCGGAGCAAGAATCATGATGTTCGCCCCGTCCGGGAGGTTAACTATTTGGTCAGTTATTTCCTTCACGGTTTGACGACGAATAATTCTCCCGCAATTAGGACAGTGCGGCACGCCTGTTCGGGAAAACAATAGACGAAGATAGTCATAGATCTCTGTAACAGTACCTACGGTAGAACGAGGGTTCCTTGTTCCTGATTTTTGGTCGATGGAGATCGCTGGGCTTAATCCGTCAATCTGGTCGGCGTCCGGTTTATCCATGAGTCCCAAAAACTGACGAGCATACGCTGAAAGAGACTCAACGTACCGACGCTGACCTTCTGCATACAGAGTATCGAAGGCTAAAGAAGATTTTCCCGACCCCGATAATCCAGTAATTACCACTAACTTATCACGCGGAATAGTAACATCCACATTCTTCAGATTGTGAACGCGGGCCCCGCGGATAGTTATTACATCGGACATATAAATAGACTGCGCGAGATTATAGCTTTAATTTATAGACTTTGCAAGGACTAATTAGCGGGATCGAGATCTAGAGACAAACTAAAATGCTGATCGTTGAAAAACACTAATATCACCCGTACATTGAGGCTAGATTATGGATAAGACTCTACGCCAAATTGCTAAGGAACTTCCCGACCAACCGGGTGTTTACCAGTTTAAGGATAAAACCGGCAATATTTTGTATGTTGGCAAAGCTCAGTCTCTGAGGAAACGTGTTTCACAATACTTCGACGAAAAACGGTTAGAGCCGGCAAAAATTGAAATGGTCAGTCTCGCCACGAGCATCGATACGATTGTGACGAAGAACGATACGGAGGCTTTGGCCTTGGAAGCCACTTTGATCCAAAGACATCGGCCCCCGTACAACGTTAGGCTCGTGGATGATTCTTCTTACCTATATATAAAGATCACAAACGAGACCTATCCAAAAGTTACACTGACAAGAAAAGTACTTCCTGACGGGGCCTGGTATCGTGGACCCTTCCCAAACGCTCAAGCTGTCCGCCAAACATTAAAGGAGGCGCGAAAAGCCTTCCCTTGGTGCGCCTACCCGGAACCTGGTGCAAAGCATTCCAGACCTTGCTTTGCCTTTCACATCGGGCTTTGTTCTGGAATTTGTGCGAGAGCAACGTCCCTTGAAGAATACCAGCGCAATTTTGTCCGATTGAAAAAATTTCTCGATGGAGACACTAAGGAAGTTATCCAGTCCCTGGAAGAAAGAATGAAAAGTTTAAGTGATGAACAGAAATACGAACAAGCGGCTGTCATAAGAAACAGGATCGATGCAATCAAGCGCACCATGACACCACAAGATGTCGCCACTCCCAGTGATGAAACTGCCGATGTTTTTGGGATTGCCTTCCGGGGAGGCCACGGAAATATTGCCCTTTTGCAAGTTAGGCACGGAAGGATTATTGGCCGCCAGATTTTTTCTCTCTTGATACCGAGCGACAATTCGGCAGGTAGTATCTTGCGTGAATTTATGCTGCAATATTACCGCTCAACAAAGAATATTGTTGGCCAGATTTTTCTTCCGGAAGAAATTGAAGACGTAGAAAATTTGAAAACGCTGCTTAGCGAACGTGAAAAAAGGACAATAGATATAAACGCTCCCCAACGAGGGTGGAAAAGGGATTTGGTTAACCTTGCTCAAGAAAATGCAAAAGACTCCCTTGTGAGGTCTGAAACTGAATTACAAAGTCCAGCTAATCTCAAGAAGGGATTAGAAGATCTAACAAAATATTTACACTTGAAAATTTATCCCAAACGCATTGAAGCCTATGACATTTCGAACATTCAGGGGAAATTAGCTACGGCATCAATGATCGTGTTTACTGATGGCAAGGCCGATAAGGGACAATATCGAAAATTCAAAATAATCACGGACGGACAACCAAACGACGTGGGAATGATGAAAGAAACACTACGCCGGCGTTTCGGTAGATACACAAATCCGGAAAACAACAGCGAAAAGAATTGGCCCCTTCCCGATCTGATAATCCTAGATGGAGGCAAGGGACAATTAAATGCGGGTGTATCCGTCTTAAATGAACTTGGAATCAACTTACAGATCTCATCCCTGGCAAAACGCGAGGAAGAAGTCTTCCTGCCTCAAGCGGAACTACCAATTATGTTGCCACGAACCTCAGCAGGATTTTACTTAGTCCAACGAATCCGTGACGAGGCCCACCGTTTCACTATCGGCTACCACCGGCTCCTACGGAAGAAGCAGATGACAAGATCGATCTTGGAAGAGATACCCGGGGTAGGCAGCGTCACAAGAAAAAAACTACTGCGAAGTTTCGGCTCACTCGGAGCAATCAAGAAAGCTTCTGTTGCAGACCTGGAAAAGGTGTTGGGCTCAAAACAGAAAGCGGAAATGGTCTTCGCCTTCCTCAATCCTTCGTGAAGGAATTCCGCCAAGAGAAGCCTAATTCCTCGTGGACACCTATATTAAATAGTGATATATTCCCCAAGTTCTTTTCACTCTAAAGCTGATATAATCTAAATATATGAGGCGACTAGTCGTAAGACTGCTACTGGCAATTGCCGGATCATGGATCGCAGCCACCGTTGTGCCCGGAGTACAAGTTGACGGTGATTACAGGACATATTTACTCATGGGAGTATTTATCGGACTAGGAGAGATGGCATTATTCATCCTGCAGGGAGGAGCGGCAATAATCTTCTTCTTCATACCAAGGCTTCCCAGAAACTTTGCTCTCCGAATGCTGATCGTAGTTATCGCCGCTGGCCTCACAAGTGGTTTTGGTTTTACTCCACCGTTTAATAGCCAACTGGTAGGAGTCGCCGGAACAACATTGGTTTATTCATTACTCTTTTTACTTCCCTTTTCATCTTAAAAAAATTATGCAACTAGACAATATCTTCTTAATAACCCAAGTAATCGTCTCCGTTCTTCTGATCGCCGCTGTTTTGTTGCAAAACAGAGGAGCTGGTTTAGGACAAGCTTATGGCGGTAACTCAAGCATCTACCACACCAAGCGTGGCTTTGAAAAAAGATTGCACCAAGCAACGATCGTTTTGGCAATCCTTTTCTTGACAATACCCGTCCTTCAGATTATCTTCTAAAGCTATAAAAACTTGTTTCGCCATGAGTCGTGATCTGTTTGCTCTTATAAAGGAAACGGATGACAACAAGTGATGAAAACACCATTTTCCCCAAAACTTAAAACACTGGTTCCTATTGCCGCAGTGTTGATTTTTGTCGGAATTGGATTTTGGGCTTTGCGCCTGCAAAGCCTGCAAGCCAGGGACACTATCCGAAAGCATGACATCGAAGACATCGAGAAGGCTTTGAACCGTTATGCGAAACAACACGGAGAATATCCCCCCGTTAATTCTGTTTCCTGGTGCGGAACGATTTCCGGAGATTCAAGTAAAGACATTAAGAAAGAGATCGAAGACAGCCTGCGCAAAGACAAGAAGTATGCAAAACTGGACAAGAAGTTTCCGTCTGACCCGGTTTACGGCGGGACAGAAAATGATTATACATATTGGAAAACAAGCCCCGTGAGTTTCGAATTGGTGGCAAAACTTGAAGCCGACAGAAACGCCACTAGGAACATTCCGTGTAAAAAAGATGCGTACGATTACAGTGTGGTAAGTTTTTTACGTAACCAATTCTAATGGCCTCTCATTCAATCTCAAATTTTTTTAGTGCCCTGGCAAGCGCCTTGTCGGTCAAAGAAAGAAAAACTTTGGCAGCCTTGATTGGTATCGTATTGGTTGGACTCATTTGGAGCCTGACAATTTTTATTCATGAAAAAACGCAATTGATCCCTGAGGAAGGTGGAACGTACCGTGAAGGAACGGTCGGCCAGCCTCGTTTCATTTCGCCTATCCTTGCCAGAACAAACGATGTGGATATGAACATATCCCGCTTGGTCTATTCCGGAATCATGCGCATCGATGAGAAAGGCAATCTGGTGCCGGATTTGGCCGAGAACGTAGAAATAAGTCCAGACGGAAAAACTTATACTGTCCACCTGAGAAAAGGTGTTAAGTGGCAAGATGGCGAACCTCTTCGCATTGAAGATGTCCTTTACACGATCCAGCTGATCCAAAACCCCGAAGCGAAGAGTCCTGCGGCTCCAAGTTTCCAGGGAGTGGTGATCGAAAAAGTTGACGAAGATTCTGTTAAATTCATCCTCCGCGAACCTTACGCGCCATTTTTATACAATCTCTCACAAGGCATCCTTCCTGAGCACATTTGGGCGACAGTAGAACCAAAAAACATCAGCCTTGCAGAACAGAATTTAAAACCAATTGGTACCGGCCCCTACAAGTTTAAAAAATTGAAGAAAAGCCCCGCCGGTGAAATACGCGAATACGAACTGGAGAGGAACGACTCATTCTTTGGACAAAGACCGTTCATCGATGGTATCCGTTTCTCTTTTTACCAAACAAATGAAGATCTTTTACGAGCATTCCGTGGCGGAAAGGTTGATGGTGTTAGCTTTGTTCCACCATCACTCGTTGCCAACGTAACAAAGAACCGAAGTGCAAAAGTTTACCGCGTCAAACTGCCACAGTATTTTGCGGTGTTTTTCAACCAAACAAGACAACCGATCCTTTCCGACAAAACTGTCCGCATTGCATTAGACCTTGCTGTCGACCGCAACAAAATTATCAGTGAAGCACTAAACAACGAAGGATCCCGCATTGATACGCCTATTCCCCCAGGGTTCCTGGGTTATGTGGAAGGACTGGGCCGCGTTGAATACAACCCTGAAAAGGCCAGACAAAACCTTGAAGAGGCTGGCTGGAAAGATACTGACGGCGACGGAATCCGGGAAAAGAACGGCAAAAGACTTTCTTTTACATTGATCACTACCGATTGGCCTGAATACACAAAGACAGCCGAGATGTTGGCCACATTCTGGCGCGGCATCGGTGCTGACGTGAAATTGGAATCAAGAACAGTGGGAACGGTGCAGGCAGAAGTTATTCGCCCTCGCGAGTATGATGCCTTACTCTATGGTGAAGTATTGGGAGCTGATCCTGACCCGTACCCGTTCTGGCACTCAACCCAAACCCGAGACCCGGGTCTCAACCTCGCGTTATACAAAAACAGCAATTCAGATAAATTGCTCGAAGAAGCGCGCAAAACAACAGACGAAGTTGCTCGCAAGGAGACTTATAAGCGCTTCCAAGAAATACTCATTGGCGACATCCCCGCCATCTTCCTCTACAGTCCGCTGTACGACTACGCCCTTAACAAAAATATTCAGGGCACCATGCTGGACGCAATTCAGCTTCCAGCACAAAGGTTCAACACCATTTCCACTTGGTACATGAAAACCAAGCGGGTCTGGAAGAAATAATACATATTTAGTTAGAGAGGATCAGCAAGAGGAAGAGCCTTGGTTCTTCCCTCTGTAAGTTGTATTCTTTTTCATATGACACACACTTTCGACCCACAAAACATGGAGCAAGTTATTTTGGATTCCCCACAACAATACATCGACGGATACAAGGCGGGTGACCAATTGGCGATAAATTTTCCGAACAAAATTGAGAGGGTTCTGTTGGCAGGTATGGGCGGTTCCTGGATGGCTGCGGCCCTCCTTCGTGATGCGGGGATTGTTACCCATCCTATGAATATCCACCGTTCCTACGACATCCCTTCCTGGGTAGATGAGAACACATTAGTGATAGCCAGCTCCTTTTCCGGAAATACGGAAGAAACGACTTCGGCTTATGAAGCAGCGAAACTCAAAAATGTGCCGTTAATGGGTGTGTCTTCCGGTGGTGAACTTCAAGAAAGATGCAATGCCGATGGGATACCTTTCGTAAAAATTCCAGCAAATCCACCAACTATCCAACCGCGATGTGCAACAGGATATTCAGTGGGAATAATTGCCGCGGTCTTGAATAAACTCGGAATGACCGTGTCGAACACAGAGGAGGTTATAAATGGGTTATCAGCTCGCCTCTCAGCATACATGCAAACTGCACGACAAAAAGGAGAAAGCCTAGGACCACAATTCACCAAAGTGACTCCGGTCATTTATTCATCAAACGAATACAAGAGCGTGGCAAGAATTTGGAAGATCAAATGTAACGAAAACGCAAAGACCCCTGCTTTTTGGAACTTCTTTCCCGAACTCAACCACAATGAAATGGTCGGCTGGACTTTGCCCCACGGCGCATTCCACGTCGTGATTTTGAAAGACGGAAACTCGCACGAACGAATACTGAAGCGTATGGACATTACTTCTCAATTGCTAAAAGAAAAGGGTGTGGAGGTTACTACTGTAGATATGGAAGGAAGCAACCAAGCGGAAAAGGTACTTTCAACCTTGCTTACTGGAGACTGGTTCTCCTATAAGCTGGCACTTGAGTTACAAGTTGACCCCACCCCAGTTGCACTAGTTGAAGACTTTAAGAAGTTGCTAAAAAAATAATCCGTCTTGGGTGTGGTCGCTGACCCGCTCGCCGTCCTCGCCTTGTCCTTTCGCAATCTCAGGACAAACTCGGACATGGCTGCGCGTTTCAAATCCCACACGCAAGTCAGCAGTGGCTTGCTCAGCACTACTTAAAAATGCCCCCAACACGGGGACATTTTTAGTTAGTGCCGGGGGTGGGATTTGAACCCACACGGGCGTAAGCCCATAGCGCCCTGAACGCTACGTGTCTGCCAGTTCCACCACCTCGGCTTATTAACGTCCGGACAACAATATACTACCCTTTTTTACCATTGTGCAATCAATTAGAGAAGAAATGAACGTGTGCCATTAGTTACTGCTTCTTCAAGCGCTTCTCTTTAAAGTATTTTTATAACTTTTTTAACGTGCTGCATCTATGCCGCAAGTCGACGTTTTAATTCCCACGTTCAACCGTGCCGCTTCTCTTGGAATCTCACTAACTAGTTTGGCATTCCAAACATTTCCAAAGTTGAACGTCATAATTTCCGACCAATCTCCTTTGAACACTGTTAATAATAGTGACGAGATTAAAGGCATTGTACGTTTGCTGATAAACAAAGGGCACAGGGTAAACATATTCAGGAATATCCCCCGCCAGGGTCTTGCCCAGAATCGTCAATTTCTTTTGGACAAAAGCGAAGCGCCTTACGTCTTATTCATGGATGATGACATCGTAATCGAAGAAGATTTAATTGAACGACTCATGGCAACGATAGAACGAGAGAAATGCGGGTTCGTTGGTAGTGCTCCCATTGGATTAAGTTACATTGACGACATAAGGCCCGACGAACAAGAAATCGAATTCTGGAACGGTCCCGTCGAAGCTGAGGTTGTAGAACCGCAGTCTAAGAAATGGGAGCGGGCAAAACTGCACAGTGCTGCAAACATCTACCACCTGCAAAACAAACTTAGACTTAGCAGCGCTAATCAAAAAATCTACCGTGTTGCCTGGATTGGCGCATGCGTCCTGTATGATCGACTCAAGTTGATCGAGAGCGGAGCTTTCGAGTTTTGGAGAGATCTTCCGGAAGAACATTGTGGAGAAGAAGTACTTGCTCAGTACAACGTGATGCGGCTGCACGGTGGATGCGGAATTATTCCATCTGGGTCGTTTCATTTAGAGGTGCCAACAACCGTTCCCAACAGAGAATTCAATGCACCCTCATTAATTTTTCAGAAAAAACAATGAGTAAAACATTTCCTGTTAGGAAGATTGCCGTATTACGAGCCAATGCCCTTGGCGATTTTATCTTTGCATTACCGGCATTAACAGCACTTCGGCAAAAATACCCAGCCGCAGAAATAACATATCTAGGGTTGGAGTGGCACAAAAACTACCTCGAAAACCGGCCTTGTCCTATCGATCGAGTCGTTGTGATTCCCAACATTCCCGGACTATCTACTGACGGTAAAGGAGATAAAGCAAGAACAATCGAAGGATTTTTTGAAAAAATGAGAGCAGAACATTTTGATCTCGCTGTACAGCTACACGGGGGCGGAAAAAACTCTAACCCATTCATTAAAAAAATTGACGCCAGGTTTACAATCGGATCCCGTACGCCAGATGCGATCCCCCTTGATGTTGATATCCCTCATGACTACTTCCATCATGAAGTAATAAGATTTTTAGAAGTTGTTGAACTAGCAGGAGCCACAACAAAGGAGATCGAGCCGAAACTATTACCAACAAAAAAGGACGTCGACGAAGCCCAAAAAATTGTCGGTTCTATTAACATAAGAAAGACTATAATTCTGCACCCTGGAGCAAGCGATCCTCGTCGACGGTGGCCTGCAGAAAGCTTTGCTGAAGTTGGCGACTACTTTTACCGCCAAGGATTTAAGATCTTCATAACCGGAAACAAAGACGAACTCCCCTTGGCAGTAGAAACAGCTAAGTTTATGAGGGGTGTACCGAAGGTGGTTGCAGGCAAACTAAGTCTTGAGGGTCTCACCGGCCTACTGGCAAAAAGCACTTTATTAATCAGTAACGACACAGGACCACTCCACTTATCGAGAGCTTTAGGAACGAGAACTGTGGGAATATATTGGTGTTTTAACGTTATAAATGCTGGGCCAATTAATTACGAAAAACATCGCGCTGCTATCTCCTGGCAAACAAAGTGTGACGTTTGTGGCGCCTTAAACATAGAGAAACGGTGTTCCCACAATAATTCATTTGTTGCTGAGATATCACCAAAAGAGGTAACGCTTGCCGCCGCCGAACTGTTAGGGTTTAAAAAAGGGACCTTCGTCAGGCCCCCGGTACTCAAGACGATGCCGTTTCCGCTACGCTCCCGGCTGCCATCTCGGCAAAATTCAAACAGAAAGATGTGATCATGGAGAAATAGTTATCCCGGCCTCCGAGTTCTTCGCCACGACTGATCCAGTTCGTCGTTTCTGACATGACATCATCACCGCGAACAATACCAGTCATGCAGATCCGGTAATCTGGCTCCAATTCTCCGGCTTCAAAAACGGTGTAAATACCGATAGCACTGAGCACTGAGAATCCTTGCCAGCGGTTGTCGAAGGGCTTCAGGTGGGCCTGCCCAAGAAACTCCTCTACGGCCCATTTCATACCCATTGCTTGCACGCTGGCTTTCCATAGCAAATAGTGGTGCACAGGACATTCTCCTGTGAGTCTTCCGCCGATGGCGCACTTTCCTTGTTCTCCGTTGATCACCAGGGCATGAAATCTCCCTTTGATTCTCTTCATAAGGACTAGGTCAGCATAAATCCGGCGATTGAAGAATGTTTTGAGGGGGATGACGAGTTGCCCTGTTTGCGGAAAAATTGGCATAGAAGGATTGCCGCTAAAAGCTGAACCGATCCGTTGCAGGATGTAGTGCTGGTCTTCGGGGTAAACGCAGTCCCACTGGCCTTGCATGATCCATCTCCGTTTGTGCAAAAAAGAACGATACTTCTTTAAACTATTCTTTCCGAAACTTATTTTGTGTGAATGACATTACAGAGATGCCACACTGCTTAAACAAAAATATATGTAATGAAAAGACTGCGCATCTTCACCTGGCCCGTCCACGGCAATTACATGTACTACTTGTCTCAAGTTCCCCACGATTTCTTTATTCCCTTATCAGAAAATGGAGGGCTCGGATACGGCCCAAAGCCGGGCACGTTCCCTTGGGGTGGCAATGTGCACGAATTGGAAACACGCGATGTGAAATCGATAAAGTTCGACTGCATCCTTTTCCAGCACAAACAACATTACCTTAAAGACCAATTCGAAATTCTTTCGCCGTCACAACGTAAGTTACCTAAAATATTTATTGAGCACGACCCGCCACAAGAACACCCGACAAACACAAAACACGTAGTCCAAGATACGAACACTTTCGTTGTACACGTCACGCACTTTAACCGGCTCATGTGGGACAACGGCCCTGCCACATCTACAGTAATCGAACACGGGGTACTGTTGCCGGAAAGCAAAATAAAATATAGCGGCCGCACAAATCGGGGTATCGTAGTGATTAATAATTTGCACTCGCGAGGTCGTCGGCTCGGTATCGATCTCTTCCAGACAGTGAGAAAGAAAATTCCGCTCGATTTATTTGGCATGAATGCAAAAGAAGTTGCAGGCGGTATTGGGGAGGCTAGTTACCAAGAGCTTCCTTCTCTGGTAGCTGAACATCGGTTCTTTTTCCATCCGGTTCGTTACACGAGTTTGGGCCTAGCTGTGTGCGAAGCGATGATGATAGGTGTACCCGTTGTTTCTTACGCAACGACCGAAATTGTCCGTGTGATCAAGAACGGATCGAACGGGTTTATGGGTACCAACACCAAAGAAATAATTGAATACATGAAAAAACTTCTTGCCAATGAAAAATTGGCGAGGAAAATCGGCCGTGAAGGAAAAAAGACGGCGCTTGAGATGTTTAATATCAGGCGCTTTATAAAAGACTGGAATAAGGTTTTAAGTAGTACGGTTTAATCGTGTTGTTGCTTATCAGAGATGTCAGGGTTCGACATGAGCTCGTCCATCTTGCCCGCCAGAATGGACCGCTCCTCCTCTGATCCCACACCCAAAACATCATAATGCTCCTCTTGGATATGCTCCATTAATTGTTCCCGCGACGCCTCTGTGTCCGGTTCCGTAGTGCGATAATCACAGGTCAATCCGCTAACATCGCGACAACTAAAGACATATTTATCCATACGACAAATATTATGAATGATTTCGCCAACATATTACTGCTCATGTATTTTTTATGTGTCCCTACTCACCAGTAATGTTTCTCTGAATGTTAGACAGAATTGCGCCCAAATCCACCGCCCCATGCAAAACCTGTTTCCACAAATCGCCTTTTTCTTCTAACCGTTTGAATACTGTGTCCAAGGTAAAATCCTTGGGATCCAAACCCGACCTCACCTCTTCCCAAAGCAAAGGTGTTGCTACAGTCGCGTCTTCTGTTGCCCTCAAAGAATATGCTGCAGGCATCGTCTTCCCTTCACCATTTTGTAAATAATCAAGGTAGACGCGCCCCCTCCGCTTCTCGGGACTCCTTTCCAAGCTTGTTTCATTAGGAGTTTTTTTATTTACAAATATGGATATGACCTTTGCAAAGTCGCGAGCCTGTTCATATGTGTACCTGCCTCCAAAAGGAATGAACACATGCAGTCCGGTTGCCCCAGACGTACGGCAGTAACCTTCAATTTTAAAATTGTCCAAAACTTGTCGCACAACATTAGCTACAAACACAACCATCTCGAACTCCACCTCCAAGGGATCAAGGTCGATAACACAGTAATCTGGTTTATCAAGCGAACCGATCCGCGAGTTCCATGGATGGATTTCTATACACCCCAAGTTCGCCATATAAAGCAGGCTTTCTTTATCATTACAAACCAGATAACGGACTACGCGATTACTCGATTCAGAATATATTGGGTGAGTCTTAACCCATGCTGGGGCATCTACTATATTTTTCTGATGGAAACTTTCGTCCCTCACTCCATTGGGATGACGGAGTAAAACTTCGGGACGGTCCCGGAGATACGGTAAAATTACGGGTGCAATTTTTTCATAATAAGCGAGCATTTTTCCCTTCTGGTACCCCAGACTCGGCCAAAATATCTTCTCTTGATTGCTTATTTTTATTGTGGGACTTACGTTCACCTCAACTTCTTTCTTCACCTCCTCTGGCTCCTTATCTTCCCTTAGTCCTAAGAAAATCGGCTGTCGCATACTACCGTCAGCTGTCCATTCCCGGAAACGAACTTCCGCAACAAATTTCGGCTCAACCCAAGTAACAGGACCATTCGTCTTCGGATCAATAGAAAAAGGGCGTGTCTTCCTAACGTGAGAAAGCATTTTCTTATGAACTGTTTTTAAACTATCCTCATCAAAACCACCTCCAACATGGCCAGCAAAAACGAGGTTTCCTTTATTATCATGCACGCCAACTACGAGGGAACCAAAATGTTTCCTGCCGCCCCCCGGTTCTGTAAAACCGCAAATTAAAACTTCTTGCCGCTTATGGGCCTGGACCTTCCTCCACGCGAAGCTCCTTTTGCCGGTTTCATAGACGCTGTCGACTTGCTTCCCAACAATTCCTTCGAGTCCATTATTTCGGGCCGCTTTAAAAAGAGCGTCCCCCTCAAAAAAGACAAACTCCGTGGAAAAAATATTTTCGCTTCTCGGCAAAGTCCTGGAAAGAAAATATTTTCTTTGCAAAAGAGGCAAGGCCGTTAGATCGTGCCCATCCAAGTGCAGCAAGTCGAAAACATAATAGGCTAATTTCCCGGACGACGATTCTTTGAATTTCTGCATCAACTGGAAAGACGGTCGCCCTTTGTTGTCCAAGACAACCAACTCTCCGTCTAAAACACAATCATGGTTCACTTTTTTTAATGCTTCAGCGATCGCTGGATAATCACTTGTGAGATCGAGATTTTTACGTGATGACAAAAGCACGTCTCCTTTTTCCTTTTTTGCTAAAATCCGATACCCATCAAGTTTAAGCTCAAATAACCAATCCTTATGAGTGAACGGCTCATCCCACAGGGTAGCAAGCATGGGGGAGATTCTTTGGGGCATCTTAGTCTTTTCAGCATCAGCCAAACTCAAAGATCTTCCCTTGTTTTTTATTTCACTGAGATTACGCGCGGATATAACGGAGTGTTCTTGTTCAATAACCAGAACTTCCGACACGTATTCATCTTCCTTTTTTATCAATAACCATGAATTTTCTTCGGCCTTCGTTTTTACAAGAACATATTTTCCACGGATTTTAATCCCTTCGAAAACGATTTTAATTTCTCCAGCAGCTAACGCTCCGGCGACTTCCTGTTCTAATTCCGGCAGACGTGGATCTTTATCCATTAGATAATAACTGCCGTAGTCCCAGACCATTACGGTGCCTGCGCCATAATTTCCTTCCGGGATTTTTCCTTCAAATGTCGCATAATCCATTGGATGATCCTCGACCATCATAGCCAGCCTTTTGTCCCTGGGATTAAGGGACGGTCCCTTGGGTACCGCCCAGCTTTTTAGTACACCTGAGACCTCCAGACGCAAGTCGTAATGCAGCCTCGATGCAGCATGTTTCTGAATAACAAACAATAATTTCCCCGAACTGGCGTCCCCGCCCTTTGGTTCGGGAGTAGAAGAAAACCTTCTTTTATTTTTGTAATCTTCTAGAACCATAGGGCTGCTCCTGATCTCGCGCCTGTTCCAAGCTCTTCCTCAAAACAGCCATGAGGTCCGGTATTTCAGTTGGTTCTGGTTCGTTTCCTTTCGGGACAATCTCCTTGCCCTCGGCCTTCTTCTGAATCACCTCTTTCAATTCCTCCGTATATGTGTCTTTATACGCCTCGGGCTTGAAAGGCTTAGTAAGTTCATCAATTAATTTTAATGCCAGTTCGATCTCCCGATTTTCTAATTTTTGTTGTTCCGGAATTTTCAGGTCGTTGGGGTCACGAATCTCATCCTTGTAACGCAATTGGTTAAGTACAATAACTTTTCCTTCCGGTTTGATAACACCAAGATGTTCCCTCGTTCTGAGTACAAAACGCGCAACACCTACACGTTTGGATCGCCGCAGTGCTTCCCGCAACAGAGAGTAGGCTTTTTCCGCCCCTTTCGCTGGTTCCAAATAATAGGGTTTATCAAAAAGCATGGAATCAATGTCTGTTTCCTGGGCGAAATCAACAATCTCAATGGTTTTAGTTTTCTTAACATTGGTTTTTTTGAAGTCCTCCTCAGTGAGGATCACGTAATCTCCTTTGGCGTATTCATAACCTTTAACGATGTCCCTATAACTTACTTCCTTTCCGTCTGAACGACGAACTTTTAAATATTTGATTGGTGAATAATCCTCTTTGCTCAAAAGATCAAAGTTTAGCTGCCTTTCTTGCACGGGACTATAAAGTTTTACCGGGATGTTTACCAGGCCAAAGCTGATAGCTCCAGACCAAATTGATCGCATGGCAATAAAATTAATGCTTCTGGTGAGGCTTATATTTTATGCAACAAAACCCGCCGTTAATGTAAAAATAATCACAGTACAGTGTACTTCTGATTACAGAAAATACGTGGTTAAGAAGGTACAGATAAGTGCTTATGCTTTGGGGTATTCTTTCTTTGGTTTCCTTTGTTGGCGCAGTGTTATTCACGGGACTAGCCATCTATGCTTCCTACTTTTTCCGTCTCAACGACTCTTACAAGAATTTTTTTGTAATATTTGCCCTTGGGTTGCTGGTTGTGAGTTTTTATTGCGCAGCACGCTCCCAAGATCAACAAATTTCTAACTCCGTTGACACAATTACAATTAAATGTTAAATTATAAACGTACCTAAGGGGATCTATTCCCTAGAACAACTGGCCTAGTCCATTGTTCTGAAACAACACTTAAGTTGTTTTAAACCCGTTCGGGGTTTTAGTTAGCGACAAATTACGATATTTTTGCGCTAAAAATAGATCACATTTTCGTACTATTTTAATTATTTTTACTCATTAATCTATTTATGAATTTTCTAGCAACGCCTAGTACTCCATCATTCGGTAACCCCGGAAAAGGAAACGAAGAGAAGAAGCAACCAAACCATAGCCAACACAAGTTTAAGAAATCGCGTGGCCACGGGAAAAATTTTTCTTCTCAACAAAATAACAATGGTCCCCGCAAGGGTTCAAAACGTCCTAAGGGAAAAAGGAAGAATGGACAGCAACGTTCATCTTTGGTAACGAGACAATCAGAAGTCCAAATGTTCCCCGTACATGATGACGGTATAATGCGTATTATTCCTATCGGGGGCTTCGACGAAACTGGAGCCCGAAATTGCTTAGCAATTGAATACAAAAGGGACATTATTGTTGTTGATGCCGGACTCATGTTCCCGGAAGAAGACATGCCTGGTGTGGATTACATTATTCCTGACATTTCACTTCTTAGGGGACGCGAACGAGATATCCGCGGTGTCTTCATTACCCACGCCCATCTTGATCATATGGGTGCACTTCCCCATATTCTGCCAAGAATTGGTAATCCACCTGTTTACGGTTCATCGTTCACAACTAAACTTATTCAGCGCCGCCATCTCGATTTTCCGCACCAGGCAAAACCAATCACCCAAGAAGTTAAAGCAGGAGATGTCTTGCGTCTTGGCCAATTTGAAATTGAAGCTTTCCATGCCCAGCACAGCGTTCCTGATGCAGTCGGCCTTGTTGTGCGCACTCAAGCAGGCAGTGCTCTTATCACAGGCGACTACAAGTTTGATCCCCGACCTGTTCATGACGCACCTACAGCAACGGAACACATAGAAGCGATCGGACGCAAAGGGATTACCGTAATGCTTGGTGATTCTACAAATGCTGATGTCCCTGGTTCAACAATTCCAGAACAAACAGTTATGGAAACTTTCGACAAAATTTTCCAGGAAACAAAGGGGCGCATTATCGCTTCCACAACTGGATCTAACGTACGACGTATTCAGCAACTTTTAGCATTAGCTGTACGCTTCGGCAGAAAGGTGGCTGTGGAAGGATTCAGCATGAGAACCAGTGTAGAGATTGCACAGGAACTCAATTACATCGATATCCCTAAGGGCACGATAATCAGTTCGGAAGAAACAAATAAACTTCCTCCTGAGAAGGTACTGATCATCTGCACGGGTGCACAGGCAGAGGAGCAGGCGGTTCTTATGCGCATCGTAAACAAAGAACATCGCTCATTAGAAATCCAACCTGGTGACGCTGTTATTTTCTCATCTTCAGCGATTCCAGGTAACGAAAGAGCTATTGGTCACCTTAAGGACTATCTTGTTCGGCAAGGTGCTGAGGTGTACCACAGCCAGATGATGGATGTGCATTCTAGCGGGCATGGGAAGCAGGAAGACCTAAAAGAAATGTTGCGCATGGTCAAACCAGAATTCTTTATTCCTTCATATGGCGATTTCTACCACAGAAAAATGCATGGACGATTGGCAATTGAGCTAGGTATGGCGAAAGAAAATATTCTTTACCCTGACAACGGACAGGTTGTGGAAGTACGGCCCCACGCCGCCAAGGTCACCGACGAACGCTTTCAGATTAACTACATCATGGTAGACGGACTGGGTGTTGGCGATTTAGCGGAAGTTGTTCTGCGCGACAGGCAGATCCTTGCCTCCGACGGAATTGTTGTCACAATCATCAAGATGGCCCACCAGACAGGTGAGATGATTGGTAAACCAGACATTGTTTCGAGAGGCTTCGTCTATATGAAGGAGCAAAAGGCCCTTATTGACGAGACACAAAGAAAAATCAAAGACATCCTAGGAAAGACTCGGAGCAAAGAACAATATTCGACTCCCCCGAATGAAGCATACATAAAAGCAAAGCTTCGTGATGACTTGGGACAATTCTTATACAGCAAGACACAGCGCCGTCCAATGATTATCCCCCTCTTGATCGAAGTTTAATCAGCGACTGCTGACGGAATCGATTATTACCCGAAGAATTTTTTCTTCGGGTATTCCGTTTAATAGGAAGTTTGCAGTCGAAATATCGTAATATTCCTTATCACTCACTCTAAATTCAATTGTTGAATCTAAGTTCTCAATAGGACTGTTTAAAGAATACTCGTGGCCTATTCCATGGTCATCCCAAATAAGAATGTTCTCCTTAGGCCTCAAGTCTTCCTTAAAAGAACCCACCGGCGAATCAAATACTTGAACTACAATTGTTGGCGCTGGCTTAGTCTTATCTTTTCCAACATACATTACCAATCCTGCCTTCTTTTCTTCGTCGTATTCAGTCTTAATTTCATAACCTTCAAGAACAGGGTATTGGAACTTTAAGCCAACTAAATGAGACATCGTGAACGTTTGGGAACCAACGGCTTTCGGTTCGACTTTGGCGTTGCTGAGAAACTTACCCCCGAACCGACATGAGTATTGGCCTCCCATGTACGCAGATCTCCGAAAAGCCTTCGCACCTTCGTTCTCTGCACGGTCACTTGAGAGAAGCTGAAAATTAATTATTCCTGTGTAACGGGTATTCAAAATCTGAACTTTAGGTTGACACGCTTCTTCGTAGCTCCTCGAATCATGTACTTCATCACCAAGACCCGCGATCTTATGTAAGACCACATCGTATTCCTGTTGCTTGGTCGGCTGGGTGTCTTTAACATCAACAGTCACTACAGGGGGGTTGGGATTATTCTTTTCAGAAGTTAGCCGGGCGACAAGAGCCACTGCTCCAAAAGCCAATAATATCAATATATTTAGTGACAAAATTGTAGCAATGAAGAACAGTGCCGTCCTGCTCTGCGGAAAGAATATTCCTAGCATGGCCACTGCCAATGAAACAAAGCCTAAGACCATCAAGACTCCGCGTGTGTTCTGCGTCAAACTTTCCCGCACGGAGATGAAGAATATGGGCAACGAAGAGAGTATGAGGACGGTTCCAAGGATGTATGTGCTGTTTTTCATGTTTCAATGACCTTCTAATGTATTATCTTTTATAGTAACCTTTAAACCATGAAAGAAGGAAGTCTACCAACAGGCAAAAGAGTATTAAGTGGTATCCAACCCACAGGAGTACCGCATATCGGAAATTATCTAGGGGCTCTGAAACAATGGGTGGCGCTCCAGAACGCCAAAAACAATTGTTATTGGTTCGTGGCTGACCTTCATGCCATTACGGTTCCTTATGATGCCGGAACCTACCATACAAATGTTTTAACAAGTGCCGCTACCCTGCTCGCAATTGGGATTGATCCAGAAAAAAGCACTTTATTTGTTCAGTCACACGTCCCAGCACATACGGAAGCGGCATGGTACATGGCTTGTCAAACAAAAATCAGCGAACTGAACCGCATGACCCAGTTCAAAGAAAAAAGCACAGGAAAGAGCAACGTCAGTGCTGGTCTATTCATTTATCCAATCCTCCAAGCCGTCGATATACTCTTGTACCAAACCGACTTTGTGCCAGTCGGTGAAGACCAAGTGCAACATCTCGAGTTAACCAGGATGTTAGCAAGAAGGTTCAACGACCTATTCACACATCTTTTTACGGAACCGCAACCATATGTTGTAAAGGAAGTGGCTCGCGTTAT
Source organism: uncultured Candidatus Saccharibacteria bacterium (assembly GCA_964396115.1). Lineage (GTDB taxonomy): Bacteria > Patescibacteriota > Andersenbacteria > UBA10190 > CAIZMI01 > CAYNDL01. Next base: position 13,304 of record CAYNDL010000001.1, on the reverse strand, counting down.
GTCGTTAAAGGACCCAAAGAAGAAAATGAGTAAGTCAGGAAACCCAAACGAGGCAATTTTCCTCACCGACTCGCAAGACGACATCCAGAAAAAAATTAAAAGCGCAGTAACAGATTCCGGAACATCATTGAATCCGGAAGAAATTGGACCCGCTATGAAGAATCTTCTTTCAATTTATATCGCATTCTCTGAAAAAAGTGTGGACGAAGTATTGAACACATTTGGGGGAAAGGGCTATGCTAATATCAAGAGCGAAATAGCAGACTTGTTGATTGATAAACTAACGCCCATCAGAAATAAGATTCGAGAACATCTTGAGAATGAATCGTCATTGATGGCAACACTGCAGTTAGGTGCACGGCGCGCGAATGAAGAAGCGCTAAAGAACCTCAGGGAAATGAAAGCACGCATGGGCTTTACCCAAATTTCCTGAGCCTGGCTACGTTTTCGGGAGGGGAAAACAAAAATAGACAACTAAATAAAAAGAAGCGAGAAAAAATATTCTCGCTTCTTTTGTTTTTACTTTAATGCTGTATTGGCTGTCCCAAGAACGAGTATAGTTCTTCCTGCTTTTCTTTTAGCAGTTCCGGCGTCTTGGCCTCCATATTCAAACGAAGTAAAGGCTCTGTCCCTGATGCCCTAAGGTTAAACCACCAGTCGGTATATTCCACAGAGAGCCCATCCAACTCAAACTGTTTACCGTCTGCGTAGCGTTTCTTCGCCTCCGCAATCGCTGCTGCCTTATCAAGAACCTCAAAGTTAATTTCAGGAGTCTTGGCATATTTCCTTAGTGGCGCGACCAGTTCCGATAATTTTTGTTTCTTATCAGACATTACTCGCAACAAGAGGACCATCGCCCGCAGCGCAGATTCTGCATAAAAATCGGAAAAATAGAAATGACTCGAAAGTTCGGCCGCAAATGCTGCTCCTTCCCTACGCATAAGTTCTTTTATGTAGGAGTGTCCGACTCGCGACATCACCGGCACACCGCCCGCAGCTTCGATAGCTTCTTTCGCAGCCCAGGAAGAACGCAAGTCATAGAGAATCTTTGCCCCAGGATTATTCTTAAGGATTTCTTGGGCAATCAGCGCACCGATCAAATCACCTGTAACAGTAACGCCGTTTTCATCCGTAAACCCGACGCGGTCAGCATCACCGTCAAAAGCCACCCCCAAATCAGCCTTCTCTTTGTGCATCATTTCCTGCAGGTCACGCATGTTCTTTTCTTCCAGCGGATTCGCCTCGTGGTTTGGAAAAGTTCCATCCGGTTCGAAATACATGTTTACCGATTGTACCTGAGGTAGCTTCTCTAATAACCTCGGCAGAAGAATTCCGGACATCCCATTACCCGCGTCTATTACTATCTTCTTCCCCGTTATTCCTGCGGACTCCCCGAGTACGTATTCAAGATATTCGTCTGTGTAGTTTGCAGCACTTTGTTGTCCCGCCACTGGCGAAGGAACGAAACTATTAGCTTCCGCCAACGATTTAATCTCCATCAGACCGGTATCCTTGGAAATTGGCACAGCTTGTGCCTTAGTCATTTTGAAACCGTTGTATTTCCCCGGATTATGCGAAGCAGAAACCATTACTCCTGCATCCGCGCTCGATTTCCAAACAGAGAAATAAAATAGAGGCGTGGTAACCATACCAACATCCACCACGTCTGCCCCTTGTTCTGTAATTCCTTTAACCAAGGCTGTTTGGATCGCCTGTCCTGTTGTGCGCATGTCCCGACCGACAAGCACCTTTTTGGCCCCAGTAAACTGCACAAAAGCCCGTCCGATTTTCTCGGCGGTAGCTTCGTCCAGCTCATCCGGAACGATTCCCCTTATATCATATGAACGAAAAATTGTAGGTGAGTATCCCATACCAATAGCTTAAACCAAACAGGATAACAATTAAAATATCTGTCAAAGGCTTCTCCTGCTCCTACTTTTTGGAAAAAGATACGAAAAACAATTATTCTCTAAAGATGAATAATGACTTATTAATATCGGTTTCTGGAATACGGGGGCTAGTGGGAAGAACTTTCACAGAGGAGCTCGTAAAATCTTGGGCAACAGCCTTCGCGGCTTATTCAAAAAAGAGGTTTGGACACGCAACAATAGTGATCGGTCGCGATGCCAGACAGTCCGGAGAGTGGGCAGAAAAGGTCTCCGCCGAATCAATAACCGATCATGGTGCGGATGCCATAAAGCTAGGGGTCGCAACAACACCCACCATAGAGGTTGCCGTTACAAAACATAGTGCACAAGGCGGAATAATAATTAGTGCGAGCCATAACCCTGTTGAATGGAACGGGCTAAAATTCGTGGGACCAGATGGGGTTTTCCTTAATGAACAAGAAATTGAGGCATTGAAAGCAGAGGTCCGCGAACAGGAAATAGCAGACGTGAAGGGTAAAACATCGTACGATGAAAATGCGGCGCAAAATCATGTTGAAAAAGTTATATCGACACTACCGATAAACATTGAGGCAATCAGGGGGCGGAAATTTAAAGTGTGTCTGGATCCGGTAAACAGTGCCGGTGCGATAGCAGTCCCAATACTTCTAGACAAACTCGGTTGCGACATAACCATGGTCAATGGCGAAGTCAACGGTCTCTTTTCACACAATCCCGAACCCAGGCCGGAGAACCTGACACAGTTGGCTGCAGCAATAAAGGACAAACAGTCAGATATCGGCATTGCGGTGGACCCTGACGCAGACCGGCTGGCTCTTATCGATGAAAAAGGTGCAGCCATCAGCGAGGAATACACTTTAGCGCTCGCACTTCTAACAATACTGTCCAAGAAAACTGGTTCCGTTGCAGCGAACCTTTCCACTTCACGCATGATTGATGACGTGGCCAAAATGTTTTCGGTTCAGGTTGTCCGAACTGCTGTGGGAGAAAGGAATGTCGTTGAAGGCATGCGAGTTAACCATGCAGTTGCGGGCGGCGAAGGAAACGGAGGGGTTATCTTTCCTGCCTGCCACGAAGGTCGTGACTCTTTAGTTGGAATAGCACTCATTCTCGACCTCATGGCGACTCAGAAAAAAAAGTTGTCTGAGTTAGTGAATTCAATTCCTAAATACAATATGGTGAAAGAAAAATTCCCCCGTAGTGGTGTATTCAATAAAGAAGACCTCCGCAAAAAATTAATCGCAACTTTCCCCAACGCACAAGTTTCAACGATAGACGGAATAAGAGTTGATATTGAGGGCGGCTGGACTCACATTCGTCCTTCAAACACTGAACCCATTGTGAGAATTATCACCGAGGCAGCATCTGAAGAAGTGTTTAATATACTTACAAGTGAGGCAAAGAAGGCACTAACCTCCTAGACCGAGGTTGTTAATAAAATATTTATGAGTGACGATATTATTGTAGTAGATAACTTAAGCAAAAAATTTAAGGAAACGACGGCATTAGACAATATTTCATTTACTGTTAAACGCGGCGAAATATTGAGTTTTCTGGGTCCAAACGGGGCAGGTAAAACAACCACGATTGCAATGCTCTTAGGACTTCTTACACCTACAACAGGTAAGATTAGTATTCTCGGAATGGACATGCCGAAAGACAGACAAAAGATATTGGAGAAAGTTAATTTTTCTTCCCCGTACGTCAACATGCCGTACGGCTTACAAGTCTTAAATAACCTCCACATCTTTGCACATCTTTATTCTGTAAAAAATTACAAACAAAAGATTAATGACCTTGCACAGGTTTTTGGGGTAACTCATCTTCTGAAAAGGCGGACAATGTCTCTTTCTTCAGGAGAAACCGCCCGGGTAAACCTCCTCAAAGCATTTCTGAACGACCCGGAAATATTATTTTTGGATGAACCTACAGCTTCCTTGGATCCCGAGGCAGCCGATACAGTAAGAAATCTCTTGTTTAAACTCAGAAACGAAAGAAACCTAACCCTGTTCTACACCTCGCATAATATGCAAGAAGTCGAACGCATTTCAGACCGTATTGTCTTTTTATACAAGGGAAGAATAATCGCGGAAGGAAAACCAAAAGATATCCTAGAACAGCATAAACACAATACGTTGGAAGAATTTTTTATCACTCTCGCAAGAAAAGAGGGTGCCACATTGGAAACGATCAAATGAGTCTATCTAGAATTTGGGGGATCGTTCTCCGACACATATCAGTTTACCGAGCGAATCTTGCTCGATTAAATGAACTTGTTCTGTGGCCTTTCTTTGAGTTGCTGCTTTGGGGCTTCTTCGCCCTCTATGTACGTGACCTTTCCTCTACTGGCTATGTGTTAGTCGTGCTGCTGGGGTCATTGCTGTTGTGGCAAATGTTTTCGCGCATTCAGCAGTCAATTTCTGTTTCTTTCCTCATGGAACTATGGAGCAGGAACCTAATGAATATTTTTGTGTCGCCCATATCGATGTACGAATACCTGGTTGGGCTCGTTATCATTGCTATCCTGCGAATTCTTGCAGCTACAGCAATACTCTATGTTCTCACCCTCGTTTTGTATCACGTGAACCTCCTATCAATTGGCCCAGCGTTGGTCCCGCTCGCCATAAACCTGATCCTTTTTGGCTGGGCATTAGGGACATTCATAACTGCCATTGTCTTACGGTACGGACAAAGCGCAGAGAGTCTTGCCTGGGGCTTTGCTTTTTTCTTACAACCTTTCGGTGCAGTATTCTTCCCCATGTCTATATACCCTGAGTGGGTCCAAAAGATCATTTGGTGGCTGCCAATAACGCATGTGTTCGAAGCACTTCGTTCGGTATTTATTGAAAATCGTTTGCCAATGGAGCACGTGACATGGGCGTTCGGGTTAAATATTGCTTATGTTGTGATCGCTTTCATGTTCTTCACATACATGTTTGAGAAGGCACGAGCAAAGGGATTCTTACTAAAAATTCAGGACTAGAGAATATAGAACAATTTATAACAAAACCACCCCGCCTCCCCGGGGTGGTTTGCCCTCCAAGTTATGGTATTAACGATAACGGGAGTCGATTGAAACTTCCTGATGCTGGTAAGCGCTCCCAATGTAGTCACCCTCAATACTTTGGTGGGCTTCCACATTTGTACCAGACGAAGAAACTTCCACATGTTGAGACAGGTTAGCGTCCTTCGCATGGTTTACTCTCTGTGTTTGAGACACATCTACTGACACGTTTGGCTTCCACTGCCAATTCCACTGCCAGGGTTTGTAATTGTGTCCATCCCACATTTTTTTATGATCCCAGTCCTTCTTGTGCTTATTGTGGTCATCCTGGTTCTTACAGTTATAGAACCAGTTCGAACAATTATTGTTGTGACCCCAACTCATATTTCCAGCCGCAGCCGGTTGAACAAGAGCTAGTGATCCAACTAAACCTAATGCCAAAGCACTAAGAACATAGTACGTTTTCTTCATCTATTTCACCTCCCTTCTTTAGACATGCACTCTAATACACTCAGGAAATAATTTTGTGTCCGCGGGCACAAGATATTTTGACGGGAAGGATTCCGTAACATAAAGTTTGTTCATGAGCCTAAAAGCTGGAATTGTTGGATTGCCCAATGTAGGGAAATCCACATTGTTTAATGCCCTCACCAAACTTGGCGCGCCATCCGCGAATTTCCCGTTCACAACGGTCGATCCCAACGTAGGTGTAGTCACCGTACCCGATGAGCGATTAGATAAACTCGCGAAGTTTTCAGATTCAGAAAAAGTCGTGCCCACGACCGTTGAGTTTGTAGATATCGCTGGATTAGTGAAGGGTGCTCATAAAGGCGAGGGTCTTGGCAACCAATTCTTGGCTAACATCCGTGAAGTAGACGCCATAATTGAAGTCATCCGTTTCTTTCCTGACCCGAATGTCATTCACGTAGCAGGGTCGATTAATCCAATGGAGGACGCAGAGACTATAAACACAGAGCTTGCTTTGGCTGATTTGAAGAGTGTCGAAAGCATGTTTGAAAAAGCAAAACGAGACGCCAAAAGCGGACGACCCGAAGACATCCGACGAGCTGAGGCACTGCAAAAAATCCACTCAACATTGGCAGAAGGACAACCCGCGCGTACCGTCACCCTTAACCAATACGAACAAGAAGCCGTGAAAGACGTGCGTTTGCTTACCCAAAAACCGATCCTCTATGTGGCAAACTTGGATGAAAACCAAATCAAAGCTGCAAACGAAACAGTGAAAGAATTTAGCACTAAATTCTCCCCTGTCGTGCCGTTGTCTGTAAAGATCGAACAGGAACTTTCCGAACTTCACGATGAAGAGAAAAAAGTCTTTCTTTCTGAGTATGGCCTTACCCATTCCGGTCTAGACGACTTGATTACCGCTGCCTATAAATTATTAGGTCTCATCACTTTTCTTACTACCGGGCCGAAAGAAACCAGGGCATGGACTGTCGTGGGTGGCTCTCCAGCACCGGTAGCTGCGGGAAAAATACATACCGATTTTGAAAAAAGCTTTATCTTTGCTGAAACAATAAACTGGAGGGATCTGCTCGCTGCTGGTTCTTATGCCTCTGCACGCGAAAAGGGATTGGTTCGCAATGAAGGAAAAGAGTACGTAGTGAAAGACGGTGACGTTATAATCTTCAAGACCGGCTTATGATAGTCACAGTTCCTCTACTTAAAGACAACATCTAATATCTATGAATATTCTTGGCGTTTCCTCCAGCAGAAACATATTCCATGATTCTGCCGCGTGTTTAATTGCCAACAACAAAATATATGCCATTGCCGAGGAAAGACTGTCCCGCAAGAAACACGACTGTGCTTTCCCTTCGGAAGCCATTGAAGGCGTCCTCAAGAATGCAGGCATATCTCTTGCAGACGTCGATCATTTCGTCTTTGCCTACCCAAAATACCAAACCGCAAGATATCTCAACGACGCCTACCACAAAGCGGCACTTAGCAAATTCGATCCGATCCGCCTTTTGTATAATATGGAGCGCGACTGGGCTCTCTCATATTCTTTCGACATAAACTTTTTAAAAAACCATAAGGCACAATACTTAAATCATCATTTGGCGCACGCTGCCAGCGCATTTTTCCCTTCTGGTTTCGAAGAGGCTGCAATTATTGTTGTAGACGGGCAAGGAACATCGGAGGCTACGACGATCTGGAAAGGTTCGGGTAAAAAAATTGAGAAAATAAAACAGATTAATTATCCGAATTCCTTAGGTGCTTTTTACCGAGCCGCTACAGAAGCATTGGGGTTCAAAGGGCTCAGCGACGAATGGAAGGTCATGGGACTAAGTTCTTACGGGACTTCCGAGAAAATTAATATGGACGAAATAATATCGACGACGGATGACGGTTACTCAGTCAACAAGAAGATTATTATGGATCTCAGTTTTAAGTGGATCAAGGAAAAACAAAGGGAACTAAATGCCCCAGTCCCCTCCGTGCCGCTGCCAATCCAGGCCGATTTCGCCAGAGCGGCACAGGATGCATTCGAAAAGGCCATGTTTAACTTGGTGAAAGAGGCGATTAAAATAACTGGATGCAAAAAGGTCTGCCTAGCTGGTGGTTGCGCCCTAAATTCCGCAGCCAATGGAAAAATTATTACTTCCGGACTTGTTGAGGACTTGTTCGTCCAACCAGCGAGCAGTGATGATGGCGGCGCGTTGGGAGCATGCCTTTACGCAAATAACTCATTCAACCAAGAGCAGCCGCAGTTTTCCGCTTACTTAGGCCCGGAATATTCAGACACGGAGATTGAAAAAACATTAAGGTCATACGGAATTAAATACACAAAAGAAGACAATATTTCTCTTAGAGCAGCAGAACTTCTCGCGAACAACAAAATTATCGGGTGGTTCCAGGGAGGGATGGAGTTCGGACCCAGAGCACTTGGTAATCGTTCCATCCTTGCTGATCCAAGAAAGGAAGAAAACCGCGACCTCGTAAACAATATCGTAAAATTCCGTGAGTCATGGCGCCCCTTCGCTCCGAGCGTACTGGAAGAAAAAGCTTCCGAATATTTTAATGACTTCCACCCTTCTCCTTACATGACATTAACCTTCAAGGCCAATGAGACTCGCGCAAAAGAGATCCCGGCTGTTGTTCACGTGGACGGAACTTCCCGTATACAGTCCGTTAGTGGAAAAACTAACCCAAAATACTATGAATTATTAAAACAATTCGAACGACTAACTGGGACACCGGTTGTTTTAAACACGTCCTTTAACCTTAAGGATGAGCCGATAGTTTGTTCCCCGAAGGATGCCATCCGGACTTTTTTCTCCTGCGGCTTGCACCACTTGGCAATAGGCAGTTTTCTGATCGGCAAGGAATAAGGGTGGAACTTGCATGAAATAGGCCCCTGTGCTATTTTAAGCGGGCTTTATGAAACAACTCAGACCATACATTTTGACCCTCCTGATCCATCCGCAAGCCGAAAGTCAGGAAAGAAATGAAATCGAAAACCTCGTTAAAACATGGCTGGAAAGCCATGAAGGCTCAATAAAGGACACCGTCCGGGACGAAAAGAAACGGTTGGCATACGTTGTGGGCCACACCCAGCAAGTCATCCTTGTCACGATCTATTTTGAACACTCAGGGGAGAAAATCGGCGACCTCGAAGGAAAATTGAAGCGCCAAAAGAAAGTTTTACGCTTCCGTTTGTACCAGAAAGCTGCGCGCGGTGAAGGAAAAACATTGAAAGATGCACCTGCACGTTCAGCCCAACCAGCAACTCCGGATAAATCAACACCAGCAGCACCTGCAAAAGAAAAAGCTCCGATGGAAAAACTGGACGAAAAAATTGAAGAAATTTTGGAAGAAGAAGTATTATAACCTCTGCTTATGGCACGCGACTTAAACAAGGTAATGCTCATCGGCCGGCTCACACAGGATCCGGAAGTTCGCACCACCCCAAACGGCCAAACTGTAGCAACGTTTAGCGTCGCCACTAGCCGCCAATGGAAAGACAACCAAGGAGCAACCCAGTCCCAAAGTGAATTCCATAACATCGTTGCCTGGAGAAAGCTGGCTGAGGTGTCCAAACAGTATCTCACCAAAGGCAAACAGGTTTATGTAGAGGGATATCTGCAAACGAGAAGTTGGGTCGGCCAACAAGATAACGTAAAGAGATACCGCACTGAGATCATTGCCGACAACATCATCTTCCTTGGTTCACCTACTGGAACAAACAGCACGGCCCCAAAGGCAGCTTTCAGTGATGCCCCTGCTGCCCCAACTGAGTTGTCCAGCACTCCTGCCCAACCAGTTGCACCAGTAGATGCGCCACAGGAAGAAGAAATTAGAATTGAAGACATACCATTTTAATTTATGAAGCAAGCAGCTCAAGAAAATACAGCCCCAAAGAAATGTCTCTTCTGCACAGAAGAGATCGCGGGTCCAACTGTTGAAGACGCAGAACATTTGCGCCGCTTTACGAGCAGCCACTCCAAAATCTTGCCAAGAAAGAAGACTGGAGTCTGCGCGAAGCACCAGCGCCAAGTTTCTCGCGCCATCAAACAGGCTCGCGAACTGGGATATCTCGCTTACACCGGACAATAATTTTTGGTGTTACCTTTTGGTAACGTAAAAAATGACGATCGGACCTAAGAGATTCACAAGCCGCAACGAAGGTTTTACCTGTGCGGTTTGTTCGGTTATGGTTCCGCCAAGGAAAAAGAGTTGCCGTAACCATTGCACCCACTGCCTTTCATCACTTCATGTTGACGTGTTCCCGGGAGACCGCCGCGAACAATGCCGTGGCATTATGGACCCAGTTGAACTACAGCAAGAGCATGGCGAGTGGGTGGTCGTTCACAAATGTCGCAAGTGCGGGAAAATCCAAAGAAACGTCTCCGCAGAAGACGATTCCTTCGAAAAGATTATCGAGCTTTCTAGTAGGAACGGGTAGAGTTTCCCTTAACAAGCGACCGCACGAATGCGGCCTGGCTTACTGAACTCCAGCTTAAAGCCACCGCTGCCCCAACTAACAACATAACAACCAGAACGCCAGCTGCCAGTTTCCAAACCGGCCTCTTTGGCAATTCAATTGTTTTGCGCTCCGGCGCGGGAAGATCGATCCCTTCCAAGTCCAGACCAGAATATTTTCTTCCTCCACGTGCCATATCAAACCTCACCCTCACCTTCGTCGTCTTCCTGACTAGAAACCATCTCAGCCTGTTCTTCCTGGGCACTGGCAGCAATCGCAATTCCGTCTTCTATTTCTTTTGCCAATTCTGGATTTTCACGTAAGAACTGTTTGGCTTGTTCTCGACCCTGGCCGATCTTATCCTCATGATACACAACCCAGGAACCAGACTTTTGCAAAACACCAAACCTAACGCCGGTATCCACTATATCTCCTTCCCTGGAAATACCTTCGTTGTAAAGAATATCGAATTCGGCGGATTGAAATGGAGCCGCAACCTTGTTCTTAACAACTTTAACAATTGTCCGGCTGCCGATTATTTGCTCACCTTTCTTGATCTGTGCGCGACGGCGGACCTCAAGGCGCACTGAAGAATAAAACTTCAATGCCTTGCCTCCAGTCGTGACTTCGGGATTGCCGAACATCACGCCGATATTCATGCGGATCTGGTTAAGGAAGACCACAGTAGTCTTTGATTTTGCAACAATAGCAGTAATCTTGCGCAGTGCCTGGCTCATCAACCGGGCATGCAAGCCCATGTGCGACTCACCCATTTCACCTTCGATTTCCGCCCTTGGGGTCAGGGCAGCAACAGAGTCGACCACGATAATATCCACCGCATTACTCTGAATCAATGTCTCCACAATCTCTAATGCTTGTTCTCCGGTATCCGGCTGTGAAATAAGTAATTCGTCCATTTTAACGCCAATCTTTCCTGCATAACTGGGATCCAGAGCGTGTTCAGCGTCTACGAAAGCAGCAATTCCATCCTTCTTTTGAGCTTGAGCGATCATGTGCAAGGCCAACGTGGTTTTCCCGGAACTTTCTGGCCCGAAAACTTCGATAATCCTGCCCCGCGGAATGCCACCAACTCCAAGAGCTAAGTCCAAGGAAATGGACCCGGTAGGAATAGCGTCAACATCGACCTTTCTGGCTTCGGAAAGCGTCATAATAGCCCCGTCGCCAAAACGTTCCTTAATCTGTTCTACGGCTAATGCAGCAGCTTTTAATCGTTCTTTTTGTAGGGATTTTTTTGTCATAGTGGTATCGTCGTTCTACCGTATCAAACTTACCAAAAAGGGACAACCCAACCCCTCCCCTTCAGCAACCCTGTGAACTATTGCAAATAAGTGGATACCTTCTGCACCAATTCATCAGGAGAAAGCTCGGCTTTCATGAGGAATTCTTGTGCACCAAGACCCATCGCTTCTTTCGCCACTGAATCATACCCCGCATTGCTCAGGATCAAGACAGGACCATTCGCAGTCTTCGGGCCTTCCTGCTTCATTGCTTTCAAAAAACCAATGCCGTCCAAATTCGGCATCATTAGGTCAAGTAAAACCAGGTCATATCCACCTTTTCTAGCCGCACTTACGCCTTGGACACCGTCGTTGGCTGTTTCAACTTCATAACCAGCCTTGGCCAGAATCAAGGTATACATGTCACGTAACGGCTGGTCGTCTTCAACTAAAAGGATTTTTGCATTGTTTTTCATGAGGGCAATTTAATGGATTTTTTTGATGAATTGTTTCTCTTTAGGAAAGAGTTTTTTGTAAAGTTTGTTTCAAATTCCTTTACAAGCGTGAACAGTTCGTCAGCTGACTTTTCCATTCGGGGTAAAATTTCTTCCGCTTCGCTCTTGGATAATTTTCCGGAATTCAATAGTGTCAGTCCTTGCTTCAGGTAGGTAATCGGCTGGCGCAGCAACACTCCAATGGTATTTACTTTGTTGTTAAGTATTTCTTCTAAGGATGTAACGTTGCTACCCCTCTTGTCCGATTCTAGAATCAAAATGCCTTTTTTCTCTTGTTGCACCAGGAGGAAGCTCCGGCGCAACGCGACGGTTATCGGAATGACAGACAATAACGAGAGCAGGATTAAGAAATCGTAATTAGCCCGTTCCCCTGTAAGAGAGAACGAGAACAGAATTACCAAAGCTAGTGTAAAAGAGATTGAAACGCTCGTTCTGTAGATGAAACCAAGGGCGATAGCAATCAGATACAAAGTGAAGAAGAAAGGCGAGAAGAACCAGCCGGTGCTGCCAACCAGAGACAATGCCAGTAAAACCCACAACAATACTGATAATTTAATGTTTTTGCGCGGCAGAAACCACGTCACCATCAGCACCGCAAACAAAACCAGAGGCAGTAGTAGGAGAATGTTTTCCAGCACTTTGATTGAGGTCAAAACTGCGAATATGAACGGCAGGATGAAATAGCCTGCGATGAGTAAAATTGTCCTTTTTCTTGGTATTAAACGGTTTTTCATTTGTTAATCATTATACATTATTATTCATTTGGAGTGGTAAAGCTGTAGTAGGCATCGAAAACTTGCTTACCATTTTGGTCTGTCGCCAGGACTTCAAAATAATACTTTGTTTCAGGTGACAGATTCTCGAGGAACACTTTGTGTTCCAGTCTTGCTTCGTCTACAAAAATACTTGAGCCATACATGGTAGTTGGTCCGAAGTTAAGCTTTCCGGTCGTACTGCGACTCGTTTTCCATGAGACTTCAGCGCTGTTGGAAGACAGGGCCGTCACCACAACATCAGTAATCTTCAATTCCTCGTCATGCCTGCCGCTGAACGTGTCTGCGGCAAATTTTGCCACTTTTACTGCCCGCTCCCGTGCCATAACCAACGGCTTTGATACGAAAGCGAGGCGTTTTTGCGTTTGTATGGCAAGATCGATTCGGTTCATGCGTGACTGGTGCGAAATTTGGACGAAACTTACCCGCAAAGCAGAAGCCTTGCCGGCAACACTGACTGCAAACCGGACGGATCGAGCAGCGACGAAATTTTGACTGCGCTCGAGACTACGCCCGAATGCCACAATCTTATTACTGATGCCGAAGCCCAGATTCCTAAACCATGTACTTGTCCTCACCTGCGCGTTAACCAGTCTTTGCTCGGTATTCTTGATCAATCCATGAGGCACTATTTTATCTAAATATTCATTCAAGTTAATACTTGCTTTTTCTTGGCGAATCAGTGCCTGCTTTTCTAGTTCTGGGAGTTGGAAAATCTGCGACGTCTTTGATGGCGTTTCTCCTTCTTCGACCATCTTCTTAATTTCCTCTATCGTCTTCGGTGGTTCTGCCTTCACAATCGTTTCTTTTTCTTCCAGTTCAACAACGACTAAGGTCTTGTCTGAAATAACTGTATTCCCCGCATTATCAGAAACCGAGATCGATACGACGTATCTACCCGCGTCAAGCGTATTCGTTG